>NZ_JBFCVS010000009.1:0-187118 GCF_040704725.1 Leisingera sp. JC11 | reverse complement strand
CGATTTGCGACCGCTTAAACGACACACCTAGAAAATGCCTCGGGTGGCGCACACCGGCTGAAGCGTTCAGGGACGAACTCATGAAACTGAGATAGCAGGAAACGTCGCAACGACCCTTGAGCCTTCATGGACTGTTTCAACGCCTGTTTGAACTTGCCCTGGTTGAGAAAGCCCAAGGCGGACTGGAGATCGTTCTGAAGAGTCATGAGGCCTATCTATCATCCTGTCAGGGCGGCTGAAAAGCAGCGGGCCAGGGAGGCTTTGCATGTTCGCCGCGGCCCGGGTTAGAAATCAGCATGTGCGGACGATTTGCCATAACCCTGCCCAGTGATGCAATGGCACAGCTGTTTGCGGCGCAGCCCGCGAACGATCTTCCGGCGGTGCCTAACTTCAACGTCTGCCCGACCAATCCGGTGCATGTTGTGCAGGCGGGGGAGGCGGGGCGGCAGCTGGTGCCGATGCGCTGGGGCTTCCTGCCGCATTGGTACAAGAGTGAAACCGCCGGGCCGCTGCTGATCAACGCGCGGGCAGAGACGATTGCGGAGAAGCCCGCCTTTGCCAAATCCTGCCGCGAGCGGCGCTGCCTGATCCCGGCCAGCGGGTTCTATGAATGGACCAAGTCGGAGGACGGCGCCCGGCTGCCCTGGTACATCCGCCGCAGCGACGGCGCCCCCATTGCCTTTGCTGCCGTCTGGCGAAGCTGGGGCGCGGACGATCCCGTCAAGACCTGCGCCATTGTCACCACTGCCGCCAACGAGGGGCTCTCGGCCATCCACCACCGGATGCCGCTGATCCTGGAGCCGGAGGACTGGGGCAAATGGTTGGGTGAGGAAGGCCATGGCGCCGCCAGGCTGATGCAGCCAGGGGCGGAGGGTGTTCTGGACTTCCACCGGGTTGATCCGGCGGTGAACTCCAACCGCGCAGAGGGGCCGGAGCTGATCGAGCCTTTCGGGGAAGAGGATATCCCGCGCGGGCAGCTGATCTGAGCGCTACTCGGCAGCGTGGCGGGCGGGCAGGTCGCGCTGCGGTGCGCGGCTGAGGTCGTTGCCGGCGAGCGTCGCCTTTTTCAGCAGCGCCACGAAGGTCTCCTGCTCTGCCTTGGTAAGGCCTGTGAGGATGCCGGGCTGGGAGGCGTGCACAATGGGCAGGATGCGGTCAAGCAGTGCTTCGCCATCCCGTGTCAGGCTGACCTCACGGGCGCGGCGGTCGGCCTTGGACACGCGGCGCTCTACCAGCCCCTTGTCCACCAGCCGGTCCACCACCTTGCCCAGAGTGGCGCGGTCATAGGCGATGAGACCGGCAACCGAGGCCTGGTCGATGCCGGGATGGCGGTGGATGGCGGCCATGGCGGAGAACTGCACCGGGGTGAGGTCGATGCCTTCTGCCGCCATGCGGTCCATGAACTGGGCCACGGAAATCTGGTGCAGCCGCCGGATCAGGTGGCCGGGCAGGGAGTGAATGTCCAACGGGTCGGTTTTCATGGCCTACTGGTCCTTGGCGGTCGGGCGCCCCGGTGCTTCATCCGGGCAGGTCTGATTGCAAGGATTGCCATACCGCCCCGTGCGCAGTACGCGCAAGACTTATCGCCGCGGCCGCGGCAATTGCAGCTTTTCCTTGCGCATGGGGCGCGGTAAGTCTGGCCCATGGCGCTGAAATTCACCTCCTTGCAAGAGTTCTACGCGCACGGGTTCGACACCGTGATCGACGTGCGCAGCCCGGCGGAATATGCCGAAGACCATGTGCCGGGCGCGATCAGCCTGCCGGTGCTGGACAACGAGGAGCGGGCTGAGGTCGGCACCATCTATGTGCAGGACAGCCCCTTCAAGGCGCGCAAGCTGGGCGCGGCGCTGGTGTTCCGCAACGCCGCCAACCACATCGAGCAGAGCCTGAGCCACCATGAAGGCGGCTGGAAGCCGCTGGTCTACTGCTGGCGCGGCGGTCAGCGGTCGGGGTCCTTCACCTGGATGCTGCAGCAGATCGGCTGGCGCGCCGAGGTGGTCGAGGGCGGCTATCAGACTTACCGCCGGCTTGTTAACGCCGCGCTTTACCAGACCGCGCTGCCGCACCATCTGGTGGCGCTGGACGGCTATACCGGGTCAGCCAAGACCGAGGTGCTGAAACGCGCAGGAAAGCTGGGCGTGCAAGTGCTGGATCTGGAAGGGCTGGCCAATCACCGCGGCTCGCTGCTGGGCGATATGCCGACGCCGCAGCCCTCGCAGAAGGGGTTCGAATCCGCTGTGGCCGGGGCGCTGATGCGGCTGGATCCGGCCCGCCCGGTGCTGGTGGAGGCCGAGTCCAGCAAGATCGGCCAGCGGATCATTCCGCCTTCGGTCTGGGATGCAATGAAGCAGGCCCCCCGGATCGAATTGCAGGTACCGGTGGCGGCGCGCTGCCGCTATCTGGTGAAGGCCTACGACGATATCCTGTCGGACGCGGAGCGGCTGCGGGAGAAGCTGGGCCCCTTGCGCGCGCATCGCTCCGGCGCGGTGGTGGATGGCTGGTTTGCCAGCATCGAGGCGGGGGACAAGGCTGCTCTGACCGAAGCGCTGATGGTGGAGCATTACGACCCCGCCTACCGCAAGTCGCGGGCCGCGATCGGGGCCGAGGTCGCCGCCACGGTCGAGGCTGAAGCGCTGGATGAAGCGGGACTGGATGCCGCCGCCGCGCAGGTGGCGGCGGTCATGTCCGGTCTCTGACCGGGGCTCTCCCGCCCGTCGCCGGGGCATCAGTGATGCCCCGCTCCCGTTGGGCGCGGCGCTGCGCTGGCGCGCAGCGGGTCAGGCGCTGAGGGTGATCGCCCCGGAACCTTCCGTGACTTGGCCGACAAGGGCCGCCGGATACCCGGCTACGTGCAGCTGCTTGAGCAACTCGCCGGCCTGATCAGCGGCGACTGCTGCCAAGAGGCCGCCCGCGGTTTGCGGATCGAACAGCAGGTCCTGCCAGCCGGAGGTTTTCAGCTCCGGCAGCGCAGCCTGGTTGGCGGGGAACAGAGATGAGCGGATGCCGCGGTCCGCCAGTTCCGCCGCACCCTGCATCAGGGGGATCTGGCCGGTGAACAGCTCTGCGCCCGCGCGGGATGCCTCGCAGATGCCCAGAAGATGGCCAAGAAGGCCGAAGCCGGTCACGTCGGTCATTGCATGGGCGTCCTGCAGGACTTGGGCGGCAGTACCTTGGGGCCGGCTCATTTGCTCCAGCGCCGCCGCGACCCATTCGCCTTTGGCTTCGCCGGCCATCTCGGCGGCCATCAGCACGCCGGAGCCGAGAGGTTTGGTCAGGATCAGCGCATCGCCCGGTTTGGCACCCGCAAGGGTGATTGCGGGGTGGGGGCAGAGGCCGGTGACGGTGAAGCCCACCGTCAGTTCGTCGCCGAGCGAGGTGTGGCCGCCGATGATGGCGGCGCCGGCTTCTTGCATGACGTCCGAGGCGGCGCCCATGATTTCCTGCAGGGTGCGGGTCTGCAGCGCGGGCGACATGCGCGGCAGGATCAGGTTTGCGGTGGCCGCCTGCGGCTCTGCCCCCATTGCCCAGATGTCGCCGAGCGCGTGCACGGCGGCGATGCAAGTCATAACAACCGGGTCGTTGGTGAAGCTGCGCAGGTGGTCGGTGCTGATCACCTGTTTGATGCCGCCGGTGGTCAGCAGCGCGGCATCGTCGCCGGGCAGCGGGGTGATGTCGTCTCGGTTCGCAGTCCCAAGACCTGCAAGCGTGCCGAACAGCGCATCGCGGCCGACTTTGGCGCCGCAGCCGCCGCACATGGGTTTGTCGCCAAGCGCATCCTCCATGTCCAGCGTGTGCTCTGCCGGCAGCGGCGGAGCCTCCATCGCGGGCAGGTCGCGGAATTTCTCCATGAAGGCCTGGTCGATGCGGTCCTTCCAGCTCCACATCAGCGGGCCTGCAAGGGTGGTGCCGAAGCGTTCGCCGAGCGCCTCCTTGGAGCCCATGGAGATCAGTTTCAGGTAATCCTTCTGCGGCCGGTACTTGCGCAAGGGATCGCCGGTCATCAGGGCGCGCAGGTTGTGGTAGAGAACTGGTGCCTGGCGGACGGCGTAGACGCCGGCCTTGGGGCGCGGGGCGAAATCCATATGGGCGCAGTCGCCTGCGGCAAAGACCTGCGGATCAGAGCTTTGCAGGGTTTCGCTGATCCCGATGAATCCGTCGTTCAGGTCCAGGCCGCTGTCCGAAAGCCAGCCATAGGGGCGGGCGCCGGCGGCGCCGGTGGTGAAATCCGACAGGATCTCGCGCCCGTCCTGCAGCACAATGTAGCCGTCCTCGATGCGTTCGATTTTGGCGTTTTCCTCCAGCCGGACGCCTTGTTCGACCAGGGCGCGGCGCAGTTTTTGCCGGGCTGTTTGGCCGATGGCGCGCAGGGCTTCGTCGCTGTCGATCAGCGTGGCCTGGGCCAGGCGGCCGCGGGATCTGAGGGCATAGGCCATGGCGAGGATCAGCTCCACCCCGGCGACGCCGCCGCCGATCACGGCGACATGGGCGGGGCCGTCCCCTTCGCGGAAGGCGGCCCATCGGGCGGCGAAGCGGCCCAGCGGCTTGGCCGGGATGCCGTGGCAGGCAAAGCCCGGCAGGTCCGGCATGGCGGAGGTGATGCCGATGTCGATGGAAGCCACGTCATAGGCAACCGGCGGGCGGCCCGGCACATGCACCAGCCGGGCCGCGGTGTCGATATGCTCTGCCGCGCCCAGCACCACGCGGGCGCCGGCAAAACGGGCGAGGCGGACCAGGTCGATGTCCAGTTCCTCGCGCGCGTAGTGGCCTGCGACAAAGCCGGGCAGCATGCCGGAATAGGGTGCAGAGGGGCCGGGGTTGATCACCGTCAGCCGGGCGCCGGGCAGGGGCTTCATCCCCCATTTTCGCAGCACCAGCGCGTGGGTATGGCCGCCGCCCACCAGCACCAGATCGCGGGTCAGCGGCAAGCGGGAGGTGTCGATCACGGGTCAGGCCTTCCTGGCTGGGGCGCGCTTACTCTTCGGCGGGCGGGGTGTGGGACGCGTGGCGGCGTTCCTCGTCCTCGGGCGTGTCATGGGTGGCCCAGTGATCGTCGCCGCCGGCCTCTGGCATGGTGTCGCGGGTTTCCTGCCGGTGGATGTGCACCTTGGCAATGAAATTCGCGGTGATCGGCGCGGTGAGGAACAGGAACAGGGTGATCATCAGCTCGTGGTAGGAGAAATACTTCTCAAACGCCGCCGCGTGAAGCATCGAGGCCAGCAGCACGCCGCCGACGCCGAGGGTGGTGGCCTTGGTCGGCGCATGCAGCCGCGACATCGGGTCGTTCAGCTTGATCAGCCCGAAGGAGCCGACAATGCCGAAGATGCCGGCGATCACCAGGAAGGCGGCAACGAGGAGTTCAAACAGGTTTTCCATGGCTCTCCCTCACTCGATGATGTTGCCGCGCAGGATGAAGCGCGCGTAGGCCACGGTGGAGACAAAGCCGAGCATGGCGATGATCATCGCGGCCTCGAAGAAGATCTCGGTTCCCAGCGCCATGCCATAGAGCACCATCAGCGCGATGGCGTTGATGAACATGGTGTCGAGCGCCAGGATGCGGTCGGCCACATCGGGGGCGGTGACGACCTTCCAGAGGTTCATCAGCATGGCGAGCGCAAAGCAGGCAAAGGCGAAGGTTGCAGCGCTTTCGATCATTCGAAAATCTCCATCAGCCGACGCTCGTAGCGCTGTTTGATCTCATCCCGCACCGCGTCGGGGTTGGGGGCATCCAGGCAGTGGACCAGCAGGGCGTGGCCCTCGTCCGAGACGTCCGCCGACAGGGTGCCCGGGGTCATGGTGATGGTGCCTGCAAGGGCGGTGATCGCTTCCGGCGTTTTCAGCTCCAGCGGAATGGTGATCCAGTTGGGGCGGCGGTCGGCGTTGGGTTTGAACAGGACAATGCGGGCGACGATGATGTTGGCCTGGATGATATCCATCAGCACCACCAGAATGTACTCCGCGATCTTCAGCGGGCGGCGCAGGTTGGGGCGGTTGGGCCAGAAGGGCTGCGTCACGAAGGGGATCACCACCCCCAGCATGAAGCCGAAGACCAGCGAGTTGAGCGACCAGCGGTTCACCATCAGGAGCCAGGTGAGGGTCAGCAGAAGCGTCAGCAGGGGGTGCGGAAACAGCCGCCGGATCAGTTTCATTCTGCGGTCCTCCCAAGCACGGTGTCGATATAAGCCGCAGGCGCATAGAGCTGCGCCGCCGTTGCCTCGGCATAGCGGGTGGCGGGGCCTGCAAAAACGGTGAGCGCCACCAGCCCGCCAAGCAGGCCGAAACAGGCGACGAAGGGCAGCTGCGCCGGTCTGGCCGCCAGGGTGTCGACGGGCGGTTTTGCGCTCGTGTCAGTGTCCTCCGGCGGCAGGCCGTGGCCCTTCCAGAACAGCAGCGAGCCTGCGCGGGCCATGCCGATGATGGTGATCAGCGAACCCAGCAGGATCACGCCCCAGATCCAGGGCGCCAGATCGGCGCTGCGGGTGGCGTCCAGCACCAGGAGCTTGCCCAGGAAACCCGACAGCGGCGGCATGCCCGCCAGCGCGATGGCAGCGGCGAAGAACAGCGCCGAGATCAGCCCGGTCTGCGGCATCGGCAGCTGCGGCAGGATCCACTGGCCCTGACGCTCCATCACCAGGTCGGCGACCAGGAACAGCAGCGCCGCCGCGAGGGTGGAATGCACCAGGTAGTAGAGCGCGGCGGCAGCGGCGGTCTGGGTGAAAAGCGAAATCGCGATCAGCAGCGTGCCCATGGAGGCGATGGCGCCGAAGGCGGCCAGGCGGCCAAGCTTCTTGGAGCCCAGCACGCCGATGGCGCCGGCGCCAAGGGTCACGAGAGCGGCGGGCAGTAGCCAGCTTTCGGTGAGGCCTGCGGTGGCCTCGACCTCGGGGCCGAAGACCAGCGTGTAGATGCGCAGGATCGAATAGGCGCCGACCTTGGTCATGATGGCAAAAAGCGCCGCCACCGGCATTGGCGCGTTGGCATAGGCCGAGGGCAGCCAGAAGTGCAGCGGCAGCAGCGACGCCTTGATGGCAAAGACCAGCAAGAGCATCACCGCGCCGACGCGCAGCAGGGCGGTGTCCTCTGCCGGGATCTGGGCAACCTTCACGGCGAGGTCGGCCATGTTGAGGGTGCCGGTCACCGCATAGAGCGTCCCGAGGGCAAACAGGAACAGGGTGGAGCCGAGGAGGTTGAACACCACGTACTGCACGCCGGCCTGAAACCGGCGGGTGCCGCCGGAGTGGATCATCAGCCCGTAGGAGGCGATCAGCAGCACCTCGAAGAAGACGAACAAGTTGAAGGCGTCGCCGGTCAGGAAGGCGCCCATGATACCCATCAGCTGGAACTGGAACAGCGCGTGGAAATTGCTGCCGCGGGTGTCCCAGCCGGAGCCGATGGCATAGAGCAGCACTGGCAGTGCCAAGAGCGAGGTCAGCACGATCATCATCGCCGACAGCCGGTCCAGCACCAGCACGATGCCGAAGGGTGCGGGCCAGTCGCCCAGTTCATAGACTTTGACGGTGCCATCGGCGGCCTGCGCCGCCAGCGCCAGGGTAACTCCGGCCAGCAGCACGGCGCTGGCCAGCGAGAAGATCCGCTGCAGGTCCAGATGGTGGCGCAGAACCATGATGATGAAGGGCGCAACAAGGGCCGGCAGCACCACCGGCGCGATCAGAAGATGCTCCATCATGCGTCCTCCCCGGCGCCTTCGGGCTCAGCCGGCATCGCGGTGCTGTCATCGCGGGACGAAAGGTAAGCCCCCAGCGCGATCATCACCACCACCGCTGTCATGCCGAAGGAGATCACGATGGCGGTCAGCACCAGCGCCTGCGGCAGCGGGTCGGTATAGGCGACCTCCTCGTATTTGTTGAGAATAGGCGGCGCGCCGGTGACCAGCCTGCCGGTGGCAAACAGGAACACGTTGACCGCATAGGTCAGCAGTGACAGGCCCAGGATCACCGGAAAGCTGCGGCGGCGCAGGATCAGATATACGCCGGCCGCCGTCAGAATGCCCACGGCCGAGGCAACGAGAAGTTCCATGCTTATCCCTCCGTCCCGGTCTTGGCCGCTTCGTCGCGTGCCGGGTTGATGTCCATTGCGTGCTCCGTGCTTATTCCCGGTTGCCAGGCAAAGCGCGACAGGCTTTCCAGCGCCAGCAGCACCGCGCCCACGACGGCCAGGAAGACGCCGAGGTCAAAGAGCGCGGCGGTGGCCCATTCGAACTCCTCCAGCGGCGGCCAGTGGATGTAGCCGAAGTCGCTGGTCAGGAACGGCATCCCGTTGAACCAGGCGCCCATGCCGGTGGCAGCGGCAATCAGCACGCCGGAGCCGATGATGGCATGATACGGGTAGCGCTGCCGCTCGGTTGCCCAGGCAAAGCCGGACGCCATGTACTGCATGATGATGGCGATGGCCGCGACCAGCCCGGCGATGAAGCCGCCGCCCGGCAGGTTGTGGCCGCGGAAGAAGATATAGGCCGCGACCATCAGCGCCAGCGGCATCATCACCCGTGTCGCCACCACCATCATCAGCGGGTGCGCGTCGCCTGCCTGCGGCAGGTCCGGCTCGCGGTTCAGCAGGTAGGCGCGGACCTTGGAGCCCAGAACCGCTTCGGTCAGGGCAAAGATCACCATGGCGGCGATGCCCAGAACGATGATCTCGCCGAAGGTGTCGTAGCCGCGGAAGTCGACCAGGATCACGTTCACCACATTGGTGCCGCCGCCGCCCTTGTAGGAATTGGCGAGGTGGAAGTCCGAAATCGTCGGGAAGGCGAAGTCGCGCATCAGCAGCGCATAGATCAGCCCGCCCGCGCCGAGGCCCGCCACCACCGAGATCGCGCCGTCGCGCAGGCGGGTGAGGACCGGGGTTTCGACCGGGGTTTCCTTGGGCATGAAATTCAGCGCCAGCAGCAGCAGGATGATGGTCACCACCTCGACCGAGATCTGGGTCAGCGCCAGGTCGGGGGCCGAGAGGTAGTTGAACGACATCGAGACCACCAGGCCGACCACGCCGATCAGCACCAGCGACACCAGACGGTTGCGGTGCTTGGCGACAATGAACAGGGTTGCCACCACCAGGGCGAACCAGCCGACAATGGGCAGCGCACCCGGGTCCTGCATCTGGCGGGATTCGGCGCCTAAGGTGCCGCCGCGGTAGGCGAAGTAGCCGATTGCCACGGTGAAGGTGACCATGATCGCCGCGTAACGCGTCAGGACGCCGTTGTGCAGCCCGTCGGTCACCAACTGGCTGAGGCGGGTGAAGGCGCCGATCAGGCCCTCGAAGATTGTCTTGGCTTCTGGCCGCGGCATTGCGTTCCAGGCACGCTGCAGGGGCCTATGCAGCGCCAGCAGGGCCAGACCGCCGATGGTGGCAAACACCGACATGTAGAGCGCCGGGGTCAGCCCGTGCCAGAGCTTGAGCGAGTAATAGGGCAGTTCCCCGCCGCCGATCACCGCGCTTGCGGCGGTGGCGACCAGCGGGCCGGCAATCTTGGCCGAGGCGAGGCCGATCAGCACCACCAGCACAACCAGGAAGGCGGGGCCGATCCACATGCCGGTATTGGGGTCATGCGGGTGGCCGGGGTAGTCCTCGCGCTTGGGGCCGAGGAAGACATGGGCGATGAAGCGGAAAGAATAGGCCGCCGAGAATACCGCGGCTGCTGTGACCAGCGCGGGCACGATCAGATGCGAGCCGTTCCAGATCGTGTGGGTGGTTTCCTCCAGCATCATTTCCTTGGACAGGAAACCGTTGAGGGGCGGGATGCCGGCCATCGACAGCGCTGCTACTGTGCCGATGGTGAAGGTGACGGGCATCAGGTGGCGCAAGCCGCCCAGGCGCTTGATGTCGCGGCTGCCGGCCTCGTGGTCGATAATGCCTGCGGACATGAACAGCGCCGCCTTGAAGGTCGCATGGTTTATGATGTGGAAGACCGCTGCCACCGCGGCGAATTTGGTGCCGAAGCCCAAAAGCATGGTGATCAGGCCCAGGTGGCTGACAGTGGAGAACGCCAGAAGCGCCTTGAGGTCGTCCTTGAACAGCGCAATCACCGCGCCCACCAGCATGGTGACCAGACCGGTGGTGGCGACGATATAGAACCACTCCGGCGTGCCGGCCAGCACCGGCCACAGCCGCGCCATCAGGAACAGCCCGGCCTTCACCATCGTGGCGGAGTGCAGGTAGGCCGAAACCGGCGTCGGCGCCGCCATCGCGTGCGGCAGCCAGAAGTGGAAGGGGAACTGCGCCGACTTGGTGAAGGCGCCAAGCAGGATCAGGATCAGCGCGGGCAGGTAGAGCGGCGAAGCCTGGATCGCGTCCTTGTTCTGCAGGATCACGCTGAGGTCATAGGAGCCCGCGATATGGCCCAGAAGCAGCATGCCCGCAATCATCGCCAGCCCGCCGGAACCGGTCACGGTCAGTGCCATCCGCGCGCCCTGGCGGCCTTCGGGCAGATGCTTCCAATAGCCGATCAGCAGGAAGGAGCTGAGCGAGGTGAGCTCCCAGAACACCAGCAGAAGCAGGATGTTGTCCGAGAGAACGATGCCGACCATAGCCCCCTGGAACAGCAGCAGGTAGCTGAAGAACTGGCCCATCGGGTCTTCGCGCGACAGGTAGTAGCGGGCGTAAAGGATGATTAGGAGGCCGATGCCGAGGATCATTGCCGCAAACAGGAAGCCCAAACCGTCAAGGAAGAAATGCGCGTTGAGGCCGAGTGCGGGCAGCCAGTCGACGGCGGCATAGACGGTTTCGCCGCGGAACACGGCAGGGATGTGCAGCATCAGCCCGATGAAGGCGAGCAGCGTGGTCAGCCCGGCAGCAGAGGCTGCTGCGTTGCGTCCGGCGCGGATCAATAACGCGGGAAAGACGGCTCCGAGAAAAGGCAGGGCCGCAATCAGGAAAAGGGACACGTGCAAGTCTCCTGTCGGGTTGGCGCGTCGTTTTTAGGCCAGTGCTACGCAAAATTCCTGCGCAGAACCACCCCCGCCGCCCTGATTGCGGCGGTAATGCCGCAGCCAATGGCAGAGTGAATACGCTCGTTACGGGCATAATTGGGCAGCAGACGCGCAATAACAAGAACTTGACCAGCGGATTCGGCCTGTTTCTGGTGATTGGCAGGCCCGGGCCTGCTAGACCGGGGGGGCAAAAGCGGCGGCGGAGGAATGATGGCTGGGGCAGAAGCAGGAAACCCGAAGCTCACGCGGCGTCTGATGCTGCTGGGCGGCGCTGCGGCGGCGGCGGGCTTTGGCTACTGGTGGCAGCGCCGCCAGCCGCCGGACCACGATCAGCCGCGGCTGACGGCGGCAGAAGCCTATGCCCAGGCGCGGGCCGGCGAGATCACCCTGGTGGATATCCGCACGCCGCAGGAATGGCGCGCGTCGGGCGTTCCCGTGGGCAGCCATCAGATCGACATGCGGCGCAGTGATTTCATCGAGGCTCTGCAGGCGGCGGCCGGGCCGGACCCCTCGGCGCCGGTGGCGCTGATCTGCGCCCGCGGCGTGCGGTCTGCGCGGATGACGCTGGCGCTGGCAGAGGCGGGATACACGAATGTCATCGACGTGCCGGAGGGGATGCTGGGCTCTGCTGCAGGCCCCGGCTGGATCGCGGGCAACCTGCCGGTGGCCCGGTGGAAGGGATGATGCGGCGGCTGAGAAGCGCGGCCGCTGCCGCTGTTCTGGCGTCGGCCTTGGGCACCGCAGCCGTTGCGGGCTGCGGCGGGGCGGAGGGCATCTGCAGCGTGGAAGATGGCGCGTATCACATTGTCTTGCCGGAACCCTCAGAGGCTGAAACCGCCGTGCCGGTGGTGATGTTCCTGCACGGCTACGGCGGCAGCGGCAGCAGCGTGCTGGACAACCGCTCCCTGGTGGAGGGGCTGACCGAGCGCGGCTATGCGGTGATCGCGCCTGAGGGGCTGCGGCGGGACGGCAGCGGCCCGCAGTCTTGGGGCTTCGGCCCGTTCACAGGAGGCCGCGATGAAGGCGCCTTCTTTTCAGAAGTGCTTGCGGATGCGGCGGAGCGGTTCGGTACCTCGAGGTCGCAAACGGTGCTGGCCGGGTTCTCGGCCGGCGCCTTCATGGTGCATTATCTGGCCTGCCGCGACCCGGCGGGCTTTGCTGCTTACGCTCCGGTCTCGGGCGCTTTCTGGCGGCCGCAGCCGGTGCGCTGCGCCGGGCCGGTGCGGCTGTTGCAGGTGCATGGCTGGCGCGATGAGGTGGTGCCGCTGGAGGGGCGCGTCCTGGGCGGCGGCCGGTTTGAGCAGGGCGATGTCTTTGCCGCGCTGGAGGCCTGGCGGGAGGCCAACGGCTGTGCCTCCCATGCGCCGGGCAGGGCGTGGAGCACCAACGGTCTGCTGCGCCGCCGCTGGGACTGCGGGCCGGGCGCCGGGATAGACTTGGTGCTGTTCGATGGCGGCCATACGGTGCCCAAGGGCTGGGCCGGACTGATGGCAGATTGGTTCGAGGATCAGCCGGCGGTGCGCTGACACAGCCGCTGCGTCAGGTCCGGGCGGCGGGCTCCCGCCCCTTTGGACCGTAAATCAACGATTTCCGGCAAAGCGTTGGGCCGGGCAGCGCGCCCTTGGAGGGCGCGCTGCGGTTGTGTTTTCCGGAAATGGCACTGTTTGCAGAGAAGCCGCTCGGCGTTTGCTGCAACCGGGCCGCGCGTTAGCGCGGCGCCGGGCCTAAGGCCGCCAGGGGTGGTCCGGCGCAGCCGGGGCATCCTGCGGGCGCGGGAGTGTTCCCCTCCGGTTCCAGGCTTACTCCGCCGGGGTGCCGCGGGCGGAGCTGCCGTCCAGCAGCGCCTTCAGCTCGGCGCGGGCGGCACGGGCGGCGCGGGTGATCTGGGGTTCGGTGAACTCCTCCCGCGTGGCCATCCAGTGGCGGATGCGGTTCACGGTCTTGACGCCGGACAGCGCCGACAGCGGCACCGCCAGCACCAGAGACAGCGCGATCGGGGCCAGCCACAGCGACACGGTTCCGGTCAGGATCCCGGCCCAGAGCGCAACACCGCTGACGGTTTCCAGCGCGTGGCAGGTCATCAGCGTGCGCAGGGAGTAGTTGCCGCCGTCGCGCGCCTGAGGTGCCCAGCCGCGCTGCAGGCCAAGGGCGGTGCGGAACACCGCAATCATCTGCTGCACCATCAGGATCGGCGCATAGAGGATGGCCAGCACCACCTCGGACAGGAACGACAGCGCGAAATGCGCCGGGCCGCCGTATTCCGAGAAGCGGCTGCCGGTCAGCGGCAGCGCCGCCGCGGCCAGCATCTTGGGCGCCAGCAGCATGGCGTAGATCAGGATGATCACCAGCACATGCTTGGGCTCGGACATGTCGGGCCAGCTGGGGCGGAAGGGGTTGGCCTCGCTGAAGTAGCTGATCACCGAGGCTTCCTCGCTGCGGCCAATCACGGCCCAAAGGACCAGCAAGGCAAACCAGACCGGCGCCATCAGGTAGCCGATCGCGCCGGCAAACAGGTGGAAGCGGGAGATCGCGCGGAAGCCCTTGGCGTGCAGCAGGTTCAGGTGCTGCAGGTTGCCCTGACACCAGCGGCGGTCGCGCAGGATGTGATCGATCAGGGTGGCCGGGGTTTCCTCGTAGGAGCCGCGGATGCGGGGCAGGAAGCGCACCGACCAGCCGGCCCGGCGCAATAGGCCGGCCTCGACGAAATCGTGGCTCATGATCAGCTTTTCACCGCCGCCGAAGCGCGAGCGCAGCAGCGGCAGGCCGGCACAGGCAGCAAAGGCGCGGGTGCGGATGATGGCGTTGTGGCCCCAGTAGTTGCCCTCGTGGCCGGCCCAGCGGGCCAGGCCCTCGGCCAGCGCCAGACCGTAGACGCCGTTGGCAAACTGCTGCATGCGGCCAAAGACCGACTGCGCGCCGATCAGCTGCGGATAGCTCTGGATCAGGCCGGCGCCTGGGTCGCGTGACAGCGCATCGGCGAGGCGGGCAATGGCGCGGCCGGTCATCAGGCTGTCGGCGTCCAGCACCAGCATCGCCTCGTAGTCTGCACCCCAGCGGCGCACCCAATCGGAGATGTTTCCGACCTTGCGGCCCTCGTTGTCGGCGCGGCGGCGGTAGTAGAGCTCGGTGCCCTCCGGCAGCATGGTGCGCAGCGCTTCGACGCTGGCGCGTTCCTGTTCGGCGATCGCATCGTCGCGGGTGTCCGACAAGATGAACATCGCATATTCATGCAGGCCGCCGCGGCCGTGCAGCTCCTGAAGCATGGTCTGGGCGTTGCCCAGCACATACCAGGGCACCTCGTTATAGACCGGCATCAGGAGCGCCACCTTCATCGGGCGGGCAGCGCCGCGGGCGGCGGTGCGCTCGCGGCGCGACAGCCCGTAAAGGCCGAGCAGAACGGTGGAGACGGTGAAAGCGATCCAGAAGAAGTTGAAGGCGATCAGCGCCAGCAGGATCATCTCCAGCACCGAGAAGCCGCCATCGGTGAACCAGCCTGCCATGACCCAGGTCAAAACACCGGTTGCGGCCATAGCGGGCGAAAACGCCAGCAGGCGCCACAGCGCCACCTGGCGGGGCGCGGCGTCGCCGGGGGCGGCTGCGTCCCTGAAGTCCTTGCTGAAATCCTGTTCCGGCATCGCCAGTGGCTGTTCCGGGGGCATCAGATCACATGCGTTCATGCGGTCCACCTGTAAAGCCAGACTTCGGAGGCGGGGCTGCCGTCTTTCCTGAGCTGGGCACGAAGTTCAACGTGATCCTGTTCGCCAGGATCGAAATAAAAGGCGAGCCGCAGGCCGCCGGTTTCCGGGTTGCGCTGCAGCACGCCCTCGCTGGTCGCCACATGGGGAGAGTGGATATGCACGTCAAGGGCCTCTGGCCCGTCTTCGAACAGGGGGTGGGCTTCGAAGTCGATGGTGACGATCCGGCCCGGCCCGCCGAAGATCCGGGCGCCCTCGGCGGTGTCGATCACCCGCGGCATCGGCAGCACCGGCTCCTGGCCCCAGGTGAGGCGGTAGTTGAGGCTGATTTCCGATCCGGCGGCGTATGGCTCGCGCGGGCGCCAGTAGGCGACGATGTTGTCGTAGATTTCCTTATCGGCGGGGATTTCCACCAGAGTGACGGCGCCCTTGCCCCAGTCCTCCTTGGGTTCGACCCACAGGCAGGGGCGGCTGTGATAGAACGCCTCGAGGTCGTTAAAATCCGACAGCTTGCGCGACCGCTGCATCAGGCCGAAACCGCGGGGGTTTTCATCCAGGAAGGACGACACCTGCAGCCGCGTGGGGTTGGCCAGCGGCCGCCACAGGGTTTCGCCATTGCCGTTGACCACCAGCAGGCCGTCGCTGTCGTGCACCGCCGGGCGGAAGTCGTCGAAGCGGTTGCGGTTGGTGGCGTCGAACAGGAACATCGAAGTGAGCGGCGCAAGGCCTGCGTGGCTCACTTCCTCGCGGGCAAACAGGGTCGCCTCCACATCCATCACCGCGCTGCTGCCAGGGGTGATGGTGAACCGGTAGGCGCCGGTGACAGAGGGGGAGTCCATCAGCGCATGCACCACCATGTGGCGCTGGCCGGGGGAAGGGGCCTCCAGCCAGAATTCGATGAACTCGGGGAACTCCTCGCCCTCGGGGTCAGCGGTCTTCAGCGCCAGGCCGCGGGCCGACAGCCCGTAGGCGTTGCCGATGCCGATGGCGCGGAAATAGCTGGCGCCCTGGAAGACGCAGAACTCGGTCTTCTTGGTGGGGTCGTCCAGATCGGTGCGCAAACGCAAGCCGGAATAGCCCAGATGGCCTTCTGTGGTCAGGTCCGGTGCCCTTTCGTTCTTGTCGAACAGCGACAGGTCGAAGGGAACGCGGTCCGCCAGTCCGTCCGTCACGGTATTGATCTGGATGGCGCGGGGGAAATACAGCCCGGGCAGGAAGAAATCGACGTTGTAGCTGCGGCCGGTGCCGGACCACAGCGCGTCCTTGGTGCGGAACCATCGCGCCTTATAGTCGTCGTAGGACTGGTCGAGCCAGTCCTGCGGCACCGTCGGGCGTTCGGCATAGTCCCCGGCTGCCAGGGCGCGGGCCTTTTCGACCACCACGTCGCGGGTGAAGGGCATGGCCTCGCTGGCCCAGCCAGGCAGGGCCGCCAGAGCGGTGCTGCCCAATGCGGCAGCCATGAAGGAACGGCGGGTCAAAGTGCTCATCGCTTGGCTCTCCAAGGTTGCGACTTGAACCAGGCTGCGGTGTAAGCGCAGACAATGATTAGGAAAAAGCCAACCAGGTTGGCGAATGCCGTGGTCATAACCGCGCGGTCGGTCTGGTCAAGCGCAAAGCCGATGAACCGGGCCAGCGCCATTGAGAAAACAAACACCGCAAGCGACTGCTGGCCGACCTTGGTGATGAGTTTCAGCAGCACCGACCAGGTGCGCGCCGCCAGCGAATGGCCGGAGGCGATGAGCCGCCTGCCGCCTTCACCTGCCGCCACCCAGCCCAGATAGGCCAGCGACAGGAAATGGGCATAGCGGAGCAGGCCGAAGTCGGTCTTCTCGCGCCATTCGGCAGTGATCTCCCAGGAAGGGCGGATCAGGCTGGCAAGGTCCTTGTTCGCAGCTTCCACCCACAGGAACACTTTCCAGGAGCCGAAAGGCGCGGACAGGATGACAAATGCTGCGGCCAGGATAACCAGCGCCTTGGAAACCGGCGGCGCGGGCAGCCAGCCTTTCATGAAGGCGAAGCCGGTGAAGAACAGCAGCTGCCAGCCGAGCGGGTTGAAGAACCATTCGCGGTCCGACCAGGGTTCTGCCGGGAAGGAGATGCCATTGGGGCCGAGGCCGATCATATAGGGGTTAGCGGTGAGCCAGATCAGGATGCTGGCGGCGGCCACGGTCCACAGGCCTGCCTTCTCCAGCCCCATCATCAGCGGCATCAGCAGCAGAACCACCAGATACATCGGCAGGATGTCAAAGTAGTTCGGCACATAGGTGAGGGTGAACAGCCCGGTAAGCTGCTGCACGGTGTTGGTGAAGAACCAGTGCAGGTTCAATGACCCGATATAGCTCTTGTCGAAGCCGCCGTAGAGGTCGAGCAGCGCCATCGACGCGGCGAGGAAGAAGAACAGGCCGATGTGGGCCCAGTAGACCTGCCAGCAGCGGAACACCACGCGGGCGGTGCCGAGCCACCAGCCCTTGCGGGCATAGGAGCTGCCAAAGGCGATGGCCGAGGCCATGCCGGAGCAGAAGACGAAGATTTCGGTTGCGTCCGAAAAGCCGAACCGGGCCGGGATCCAGCCGGCCCAGCGGTTGCCCGGAATATGCGCCACAAGGATGATGAACATCGCGATGCCGCGGTAGAAGTCGAGCCGCGGGTCGCGGACACGCGGCTGGGCCGTCTGCGGCGGCGGAGCTGCGCGGTTGGCAGCACTGGGATCTTTCTGAGGCCCGGGGAAGGGCGCAACGCTGGACATTGGTGGTTTTGGTCCTTGAAGGGTCTTATTCGGCGGGAACGCTTGCGGCGTCGGGGGAGTTCCGGCCTTCGGCGATCAGAGCGCGGCGGGCCAGGGCGTAATTGTCCTCTGTGCCGCCGCGCTTGACGCAGCGGTCATCCAGTATTGCTTCGACTTCGTCAAGCTGTCCTGCGCGCAGGCCGGCGTCGATGGTTATCCGTTCGAAAACATCGCGTTGCGCGTGGCTGCCGCCAGCGAGCTGCATCGTGGCGCGGGCTGTGGATAAATTAGCGAATGCGGCCTTGTAATTACCGTCTCCGAAGGCCTCCAGCCCGTCGGCAGCAGCGCAGCCGGGGGCCGCCATCCGCTCCTTGGCTTCGCTGCCGCCGGCGCTGGCATCGGCGTGAATCCGCTGAACCAGCTTGTGCGCCTCCTCCTTGCGGTGGCCGGTGAGGGCCAGGAGGTAGTGCAAATCGGCGAAAATCAGGCTTCCATCCTCGGTCCGGTTGGCGCAGAGATTCGCCAGTTCCTCCCAGCGGGAGCCCACGTTGACGCCTTCCAGCTCCAGCCGCATCAGCAGCGAGGTGGCGTTTGAGATGTCGCGGTAGTCGTCGGTCTTGTCCTTGCGGACCTCGGTGTCATAGAGAGCAACCGCCTCCTCCATCTGGCCCAAATCGAGGTGCATCAGGGCCTTGTGCCACCAGACGTGATAGCGGAAGTTGTTGCAGTGGGACCAGGCGTTCTCGCGGCCTTCCAGCCATTCCAGCCCTGCCGCTGCATTGCCGGTCATGTCGTGGACGTGGGCAACCGCGTGCAGCCCCCAGGCATCGTCCGGGGCCATCCACAGCGCCTGGCGGCCGGCATTGGCGGCGCGTTCGTATTCGCCGGTTTCCTCCAGCGAGAAGGAGTGGCAGCCCAAGAGGTAGCCGCGGCCCGCGTGGTCCGGATCGTAGGACGGCAGCACCCGCTCAATCGAGGCGCGCATGCCTGCGGGGTCGCCCATGATGAAACGGATGCCGTGGCTGAGCTTCATTGCCAGGGTGTCCTGCGGGAAGATGTCCAGCACCTCCTCCATCCGCTGGATCGCCATGCTGGGACGGCCGGCCAGCCAGTTTTCCAGTGCATCGACATATTTGCGTTCGCGGGGCAGAGCACCTTCATATACCGCCTTGGCGTCGCGCAGTGCTTCGCGGGCGGTGGGCAGCAGCTCGGAGCGGCCAAGCATCAGCAGCGACAGCCCCTTGATCGCATGCGCCAGGGCAAACTCCGGTGCCGTTTTCAGCACCGCGCCGAGGTGGTCGGCGGTGGCGGCGGCGTGGGCCAGAACTCCCAGTTGCACGGCGTTCCAATCCTGCAGCGCGGCTGCGTCAGTCAGGCTGCTGTCTTGGCCGAAAATGTCATGCGTCATGGGATTCCAATCTCTTTTCTGAACTGTGCGCGGTTTCCGTGTTCCAGTAATGTAGAGTAGATCATCGGATTGACCCGGGCGAACCCTGCTCGCGGTTTGGTGATGGGCTGTGTGCCTTCAGATGCGGAATTCGCCGGATGTGTAGGATTTCCCGGGAAAATCCTGCAAGAGGCCGCAGCAATTGATTGCAAAAACACCGCCGGTTTGGCGGTGTTTTGCCGGAAACTGTAACACTTGGCGGAATGCTGCCGCGAATTGCGGCGGTCAGGGCTGTCCGAAGGGAGTGCCGGAGCCCAGAATCTCCTCCGTTCCCTCACCGCATCGGGGCGGGGCATGCCGGTAGGTGACTGGCGTGCGCGAGAAATTCAGCGGGTTGCCCAGGAGTTTCACCGGGCCTGCCGCGGTCTCCATGCCGATGGCCATTTTCCGTGCTTCGACCTGATTGGTGGCGAACAGGGTTTCCAGGTTCTGCACCGGGCCGGCAGGGACCTTGCGGGCCTCCATGGCGGCCAGCACTTCGTCTGTGGCGAACCGCTGCACCGAAGGGATGAGGATCGCATTCAGTGCGTCGCGGTTCTGCAAGCGGGCAGGATTGGTGGCAAAACGGGGATCTTCGGCCAGGCCCTCGAGTTTCAGGAACTCCATGAAGCGGCGGAACTGGCTGTCATTGCCCACTGCCAGGATCACATGGCCGTCCGAGGTTTCATAGACCCCGTAGGGCATGATGCTGGGATGCTCGTTGCCGCGGCGCTTGGGGATCTGGCCGGTGTTCAGATAGGCGACGCCTTCGTTGATCAACCAGGCGATCTGGGCGTCGACCAGGGCCAAGTCGATCTGCTGGCCTTCGCCGGTCTTCTCGCGGTGGTGCAGGGCAGACAGGATGCCGATACAGGCGTACATGCCGCACATCACATCGGCGATGCCGACGCCCGCCTTCATCGGCTGGCCCTCGGGCTCGCCGGTCAGCGACATGATGCCGCCGAACCCCTGGGCCATGATGTCATAGCCGGGCTTGTGGCTGTTGGGGCCGGTCTGGCCGTAACCGGAGATCGAGCAGTAGATCAGGCCGGGCAGCTCATCCTTGAGGCTGGCATAATCGAGCCCGAATTTCGCCAGCCCGCCGGGTTTGAAGTTCTCGATCAGGATATCGGCCTCTGCCGCCAGGCGGCGGATGGCCTGCTGGCCTTCCTCCGTCGCAATGTCGATGGCGACGGAGCGCTTGTTGCGGTTGGCGGCCATGAAATAGGCCGACAGATCAGAGCTGTTGCCGTCCGCATCGGTTACGTAGGGCGGCCCCCATTGCCGGGTGTCGTCGCCGCCGGTCTTGGGGTTTTCCACCTTGATCACCGTGGCGCCGAGGTCGCCCAAGAGCTGGGTGCAGGTCGGGCCTGCCAGGATGCGGGAAAGGTCCAGAACCTTGACGCCTTTGAGAGCGCCGTGGGGGAGCATGTCAGATGCGGCCATCGTAGCCTCCGCGGTCTATCACGGCCGAGATGACGGTGAATGTGTCTGCTGTCAGCGCGTCCTGCAGGGCAGTGCGCAGTTCGGTGCGGTTGGTGACTGTCACGCCGTTACCGCCGAAGGCGCGGCCCATCGCGGCAAAGTCGTGTTCGGCGAAATCCACCCCGCCGTTGGCGAGCTGGCGCTGGCGCTGCTTCAGCTCGATCAGGGCAAGGCTGGCGTCGGCAAAAACCACGAAGACCGGTGCAACCCCCAATTCAGCAGCGGTGGAGAGTTCACCGGCGACCATCAGGAAACCGGCATCACCTGAAAAGCTGACCACCGGACGCTCCGGCCGGGCCAGCTTGCGGCCGATCGCCATCGGCACCGCGCAGCCCATGGTGCACAGCGCCGAGGACTGGATCAGCCCGCGCGGCTCGGAACAGTCCCACATCTGGCTGAGCAGGATACGGTGGGCACCGCTGTCGGCAGTGGCGAGGGTTTCCGGGGGCAGAGTGGCGCGGCATTCTGCTATGACACCAGCAGGGCCCCAGTCGTCGTCCTGCGGAAAGGCCGTTGCGAGTGCGGCTTTCACCCCAGCCGGGCGGCCATTGGCCCAGGTCTCTCGCGGGGCGGTTCCGCCTGACAGGGCTTCCAGCGTGGGCGCAATGGCGGTCAGGAAGTTCAGCCCCGCCTGATGCATGTAATGGGTGTTGGCTTCGGGCGCGATGTCGATGACGTTCTGGGTCTCCACCTCCCAGACATTGCGCCAGCCGGGGCGCATTTCAATCGGGTCATAGCCGATGCAGAGCACCAGATCGGCATCCCGCACCAGCGGCAGCAGATGCTTGTCTGCCAGCGGCGACAGGCCTGCGCCGCCAAGGCAGAGGGGGTGATCCTCCGGGATGATCCCCTTGGCCTTATAGCTGGTGATGAAGGGGATCTGGTGCTTCTCGACGAATGTACGGATTGCCGCGCCGGCGTTTTCTTGCAGCGCATCGAGGCCAATGACCGCCACCGGGCGTTCCGCTGCCGACAGCCAGGAACGCGCCTGCGCCAGCGTTTCGCCGCTTGGTGCGCTGGCACTTGCAGGCGCGCGGCGGATACCGCGGTCCCTGGCCGGCGCGTCTGCTGTGGAGATCGGCACGTCAATATGCACCGGCCCGTTGCGCGGCTCGGTGGCAATGGCAACCGCCTTGTCGGCGATCAGATCCGCGGCGTCTGCGTTCAGCCGGAAGGTGGCCTTGGTGATCGGGGTGAAGACCGCGCGGTGGTCGAGCACCTGGTGGGTGTAGCTCTGCTCCTCTGCCGCATCGACACAGCCGGTGAGCACCAGCATCGGCACCCGGTCCTGATGGGCGTTGGCGACCACATTGATGCCGTTCAAAGCACCGGGGCCGAGGGTCGCGACCAGGATGACCGGCGCGCCGTCGGCGTGGTGCACGCCTTCGCCCATGAAGCCGGCGCAGTTTTCATGCTTGGCCAGGTGGAAGGTGATGCCGGCCTTGGTGAGCGCATCGACCAGGGTCAGCACCTCACCGCCGGGCATGCCGAAGGCGTGGCGGCAGCCCGCCTCGTAGAGCCGCCGGGCCAGAACATCGGCTGCGCGTGAGGATTCTGTCATCTTGTCCGTCCAGTCCGTTGATTTGCCGCCAGAATGCCGAGGTTGCGTGTGTGCGCAAGCCCTCTCACGCCAGTGTGAGAAATGCTGCGGCGGTTATTGGCGCAAACGGGGGTTTGGGTATTTGAAACCCGAAGGGCGCGGATGGTTATTTCTGTGCCTGTTCTGCAATCAGCGCGAAGCGGCGGTCAAGCTGGCCGGCCAGAGCCGCCAGGCCGGCGCCGCCCTCATCCGAGTAAGGGGCAAAGACGTGAGTGGGCAGCTTGTAGGACAGCGTGGCGGTGCCGTCTGCCTCCTCAGTCACATACATGCGCACCGGGGCTTCGATCATCGCTGCGGTCGACAGGGCGAGGATCTTGACTGCGAAGTCGTTGTTGAAGAGTCCGATAACGCGGTTGCCGGGGATGGTGATGCCTCGGGCGGCGGCAGCGCCGGTGGGGCCTGCCTGGGTGACGACGCCCAGGCCTTGGGTTTTGGCTGCGGCTTTGACATCTGCAATCAGCTGCTCGAAGGGTTTGGAGGTCTCATGCACGGCCCAGCCCTCGCGCGGGGTGATGCTGCCAGCGGAGGCAGTTGCGGCGGTGAGGACCAGGGCGGCAGTCAGGCGTTTGAAAAACATGGGGCTCTCCGTTGCGTCAGTGCCAATACTAATAGCAGCGGAGCGGTCTAGATGCTCACAATTGCGTACAGCAAGCGCGCGGGGATCAGGTTGCAATCCTGCCGCCGCCCTTTTTGGTCACAACGACCACCGAGGGGCGCGGCGGCATGGCGGGATCGAAGTCCGGCCAGCGGGTGGCCGGATCCTCGAAGGTGGATTCGCGTTCGAACCCTTTGAGGCTTCTGGTGCCGTCGGTCCCTGGGTGCTGTACCGCCAAGAACAGCGTTTCAGTGTCCGGGGTGAAATAGGGGCCGCAGAGCTCTGCCCCGACCGGGCAGCGGAAGAAGAGCTTCGAGTGGCCGCGAAGGCTGCCTTCGGTCTCCAGCCCGTAGAGCCCGTCCGACTTACCTGTTTTGTCCCACTTGCGGCCCTGGTCGGTGGCGACCCAGAGGCGGCCCTCGGCGTCAATGGCACAGTTGTCCGGGGAGCCGAACCAGCCGTTTTCCGAGGTCTCCGGGTTCCACTGGGCGCCCACGGCGGCAATTTCGGGGTTTCCGCATTGCACCAGGATAGACCATCTGCCGCGGGTTGCGGCGTGGTCGCCGCCGTCTTCCATAATCTCGATGATATGGCCGAAATCGGACTCCGGGCGCGGGTTGGCGGCATCGGTCTGGCCAGGTTTGCGTTTGGAGTTATTGGTGAGCATCACATAGGCGGTGCCGTCGCCGCGGGGCGAGACGTCTTCGGGGCGGTCCATTGGCGTGGCCCCCAGCGCGTCCGCGGCGAGGCGGGCGTTAATCAGCACGTCTGCCTGGCTGGCAAAGCCATTCTCAGCCGTCAGCGGACCGTAGCCATGCACCAGCGGCAGCCAGCGCAGCGAACCGTCCGGGTCAAAGCGGGCGGCGTATAGGGTGCCGTCGCTCAGCAGGCGGGAGTTGGCAGCACGGTCCTGAGACACCACGCCCTCGGAGACGTATTTGTAGAGATATTCGAACCGGGAATCGTCGCCCATGTAGATCACGAGGCGGCCGTCCGGGGACACGGTGGTTTCTGCCCCCTCATGCGCAAAGCGGCCGAGGGCGGTGTGCTTCACTGGGGTGGACAGCGGATCAAGCGGATCAACCTCAACAACCCAGCCGAAGCGGTTCACTTCATTCGGGTCT
Source organism: Leisingera sp. JC11 (assembly GCF_040704725.1). Taxonomy (NCBI): domain Bacteria; kingdom Pseudomonadati; phylum Pseudomonadota; class Alphaproteobacteria; order Rhodobacterales; family Roseobacteraceae; genus Leisingera; species Leisingera sp. JC11. The sequence goes on along the minus strand of NZ_JBFCVS010000009.1, from coordinate 163,525 downwards.
TTGGTGATATCAAAGCGGTCGTGGTATCTGCCCCAAGCGTACCACATGGCAGGCACGTTGTAGCGGGCCATCTGCGCGGCCTCCGGCTGGGCTGAGAGATCCGGCTCGCCCTCGGCGTCCAGCTGGTCGGTCCAGAAGTAGCCGTGGAAGTTTTCCTCTGCCATCAGCCAAGTGCCCCAGGGGGTCATGCCGCCGGCGCAGTTGTTCAGGGTGCCGATGACCTCGCGCCCGGTTGGATCGGCGCCCGTCTGCATCCGCGGATGGCCTGCGGCAGGGCCGCCGATCGCCATCACGGTGTTCAGAGGCGAGATGCGGCGGTTCATCGCGCCATCCTGCACCACCATCCATTTGCCATCTGTGCCGCGGGTGATCTCCACCACCGAGCCACCGTGGGCAGCCATTTCGATCTCGGCCAGCTCCCTGGTCATGCCGGCGAATTCCGCTTTGTCCTGGCGGCCGAGGCCGGGGAACATCACCTCTTCGTTGGTGTATTCGTGGTTCACGCACAGCAGGCCGCGGGTGCCTTCGGCGTTCAGCGGCAGGAAGCCGACATAGTCGTTGTTGTAGCCGAATTGCTGCAGCTGGGCTTCGGCGCTCTGGTTCATCACGTCGAACTCCGGCGCATCTGCAGTGATTGGGTCGCCCCAGCGCAGCAGGATGTCCGTGTCATAGCCCGCGGCGACATGGTGGGTTTCGTCAATTCCCCAGGCCAGCTCGTCAAAGACATAGCGGCTTTGGGAACCGGAGACCGCCGCATTTGCCGGGCGCGGCGCGGCGAGGGCGGGGGCGCCGAACAAGGCAGCGGTGGCGGAGGTGCCAAGCAATCCCGTCAGCACCTCGCGGCGGTCATAGCGGGCGGCGATCACGTCGCCGATGGTGCGGTGAAGGTTCGGATTAGCCGGAAAATCGTCAGCGGCTTCAAAGGCTTCTGCCTTGTTGCTGGTCTGCGCTGCGTTAATGATCTGCCTGCGGTTCATTGCTGCTCTCTCATAGGCCCGCAGCCTGGATGCGGATAAGGCCGTTTTTCCGGAAGGCCGAGTTTTCCGCAGTTCCGGGACGTCAATCGCCGTCGTTGCAGAAAAGCTCGTAAACCACTTCCAGCACCCGGCGGGGCTTGTCATCCGCCAGGCGGTAGTAGATCGCCTTGCCGTCGCGGCGCGGGATGACCAGCCCTTCCAGGCGCAGGCGCGACAGCTGCTGGGAGACGGCGGCCTGGCGGGCTGACAGCAGTTCTTCCAGTTCCGTCACGGATTTCTCGCCTGAGACCAGATGGCACAGGATCATGAGCCTCCCCTGATGGCTGATGGCCTTGAGGAAGTTGGAGGCCTTGGTCGCGTTGGCGACCATCTTGTCCTTCTCTTCAGGATCCATGTCAGCTGAGAATTCGGGTAGTGGCATCTTACGTCTCCAGGCGGCACCGGGGCGCCTTACTCCTTCTTTGAAATCCGCGCAGGCAGTGATTTTGCGTAATCCGTGCGTATTATCAACATAATATGTATGAGCGCTTAGCAGAACTGAGCGGAACGGCCAAAGCAAAAGTTCGTTTACGACCGTTGGGGCGGGTGCTCTTTGCGTTCAGGCCCTGATAGGCCAGAACGTGCTGCGGGGCATTTTCAGGTTGCGCCCCGCCGCTGACGGCAGGCCGTCAGCTCCAGCCCTTGCGGAAGAAATGCGGGCTGGCGCCGAACTTGCGCTTGAACTGGCGCGAGAAATGGGTGGCCGAGTTGAAGCCGGAGGCCAGCGCGATCTCAGTGACGCTCATCGAGGTTTCGTTCATCAGCGCGAAGGCATGGCTGAGGCGCATGTCGAAATAGACGTGCATCGGGCTTTGGTTCAGGTAGCGCGAGAACAGCCGCTCCAGCTGGCGGCGGGAGATGTCGAGCCGGTCGCAGAGGTCGCCGATCGACAGTGGCTCCTCAATCGATTCCTGCATCAGCTGCAGCGCATTCAGCAGGCGCTGGTTGCGGCTGCCGATGGCCACCGCATAGTTCGATTTCTGCGGCGCCGCCTGACCGCCGGAGCGAACGTGCAGGCACATGTCGGCGACGATGATCGCCAGCTGCTTGCCGTGGCGCTCCTCGATCAGATGCAGCATCATGTCGGTTGCGGCATTGCCGCCGCCGCAGGTCATCAGGGGCCCGGAAATTTCAAAGATGTTGGGAGAGGGCTCCAGGTTCGGATAGCTCTCCAGGAAGCCCGGCTGGTTTTCCCAGTGCAGGGTGAACTTGTGGTTCTTGATGAGGCCGGCCTGGGCCAAGGCAAAGGCGCCGGTGCAGATGCCGCCGATGGAACGGCCAAAGCGGCTTTCGCGGCGCAGCCAGTTCAGGGTGATTTCGCTGGCGGCGGCATGCGGTTCCACCCCGGCGCAGACAAAACCCAGCGAATCCGAGGGCAGCGGCTGCAATTGGGTGTCCGGGGTCACCACCATGCCGTTGGAGCAGCGCACCGGCTGCCCGTCCTCTGTCATGATGTACCAGCGGTAGAGCCGGGTGCCGGTTACCTGGTTGGCGATGCGCAGAGGCTCGATGGCGGCAGCCACCGGCAGCATCGTCGCCTTGGGCAGCAGCAGGAAATAGAAATCCTGCGGCTCGCCCTCGAACGGGATGGCGAGATTGGCGGCGGCGCCTTTCTGAACGAAGCTGTCGTCGGACATGACGGGACCCCAGCGCGGCGCCCGGGAAACATCACCGGGCGGAATTCGGACTTGATTTCGCTTCCTAAGGCGCTGGTGCGGCCTTCAGCCCGAGAATAGCGACAGCGTTCCAGCGGATTGCGACACCGGATACAGGTTTGCGTCATCGCGAAAATGCCTGCCGCCTCTTGCAGGTCAAAAGGGGCGATACTAAGACTCAGGTAACACACTGTCGGGTATGGTGCCGGACATAAACAACGCAGGCAGGTCGAAATGATTGATCCCAGAGAAACATACATGAACACCCTGGTCCCGATGGTGGTTGAGCAGACCAGCCGGGGCGAGCGGGCCTATGACATCTTTTCCCGCCTTCTGAAGGAGCGGATCATCTTTGTGAACGGCCCCGTTCACGACGGAATGAGCTCGCTGATCGTGGCCCAGCTGCTGCATCTTGAGGCGGAAAACCCGTCCAAGGAAATCTCGATGTACATCAACAGCCCCGGCGGCGTGGTGACCTCCGGCCTGTCGATCTATGACACCATGCAGTACATCAAGCCCAAGGTCTCGACCCTGGTGATCGGCCAGGCGGCCTCGATGGGCTCGCTGCTGCTAACCGCGGGTGAAAAGGGCATGCGCTTCTCGCTGCCGAACAGCCGCGTGATGGTGCACCAGCCCTCCGGCGGCTTCCAGGGCCAGGCGACCGACATCATGATCCACGCCGAGGAAACCCTGAAGCTGAAGAAGCGCCTGAACGAGATTTACGTCAAGCACACCGGCCAGGACTATGACAACATCGTCAACGCACTGGAGCGCGACAACTTCATGTCGCCGGAAGAGGCCAAGGACTTCGGCCTGATCGACGAGATCGTCGAGAACCGCGCCAAGGGCGACGACGAGCAGGCCTGACGCCTGCGCTTGTGAACAGCCGTGTGCCCCGGCGTTTCAGATGGGGCGCACTTTCACATTGTGGCGGCCTAAGCACTGGCTTAAGCTGACCAAAAGATGAATTGCCCCGCGGCGCGGGCGCAGCGGACCGGGCGGACTGAAAGGTAGACCATGGCGACGAATTCAGGCGGCGACAGCAAGAACACCCTCTATTGCAGTTTCTGCGGCAAGAGCCAGCATGAAGTGCGCAAGCTGATCGCAGGCCCCACCGTATTCATTTGCGATGAATGCGTTGAACTGTGCATGGATATCATCCGTGAAGAGACCAAGGCCTCCGGGCTGAAGGCCACCGACGGCGTGCCGACGCCCAAGGACATCTGCCAGGTGCTGGATGACTATGTGATCGGCCAGGCAACCGCCAAGCGGGTGCTGTCGGTTGCGGTGCATAACCACTACAAGCGTCTGAACCACGCCCAGAAGGCTGGCTCAGACATCGAACTGGCGAAATCCAACATCCTGCTGATCGGCCCCACCGGCTGCGGCAAGACGCTGCTGGCGCAGACGCTGGCGCGGATCCTGGATGTGCCCTTCACCATGGCCGACGCGACCACCCTCACTGAGGCCGGTTACGTGGGCGAGGATGTCGAGAACATCATTCTGAAGCTCTTGCAGGCGTCCGAGTACAACGTCGAACGCGCGCAACGCGGCATCGTCTATATCGACGAGGTCGACAAGATCACCCGCAAGTCGGAAAACCCCTCGATCACCCGCGACGTTTCGGGCGAGGGCGTGCAGCAGGCACTGCTGAAGCTGATGGAAGGCACCGTGGCGAGCGTGCCGCCGCAGGGCGGGCGCAAGCATCCGCAGCAGGAATTCCTGCAGGTGGACACCACCAATATCCTGTTCATCTGCGGCGGCGCCTTTGCCGGCCTCGACAAGATCATCGCGCAGCGTGGCAAGGGCTCAGCGATGGGCTTTGGCGCCGATGTGCGCGACAACGACGAGCGCGGCGTCGGCGAGATCTTCAAGGACCTGGAGCCGGAAGACCTGCTGAAGTTCGGACTGATCCCGGAATTCGTCGGCCGTCTGCCGGTTCTGGCGACGCTGGAAGATCTGGATGAGGACGCGCTGGTCACCATCCTGACCATGCCGAAGAACGCCCTGGTCAAGCAGTACCAGCGCCTGTTCGAGCTGGAAGACACCGAGCTGGACTTCACCGAGGAGGCGCTGAGCGCGATTGCCAAGAAGGCGATCGAACGCAAGACCGGCGCCCGCGGCCTGCGCTCGATCATGGAGGATATCCTGCTGGATACCATGTTCGACCTGCCGGGAATGGACAGCGTGACCAAGGTGGTCGTCAATGAGGAGGCGGTGACCTCTGACGCGCAGCCGCTGATGATCCACGCGGACGCCGAGAAGGAGCCGGCGTCAGCAGGCTGAACGGCCAAAAGCCAGTATCATGCGGCGCGGATTTTCCGCGCCGCTTTCATGTTGAGGAGAGAAACATGATCAAGCGGATTTCTTCGGGTGGAGAGTTCGAGGCAAAGATCGGCTATTGCCGCGCCGTGGTTGCGGGCGGGTTCGTGCATGTGGCGGGCACCGTCGGCCAGGGTGACGACGTGGTCGCCCAGTGCAAATCGGCGCTGGAGACCATCGGTGCGGCGCTGGAGAAGGCGGGCGCCAGCTTTGCCGATGCGGTGCGGGTGAACTACTACCTGCCGGACGCCGCCGAATTCGAACCCTGCTGGCCGGTTCTAGCCGAAACCTTCGGCGCCAACCCGCCGGCGGCCACCATGGTGGAGTGCAATCTGATCGATCCCAAATTCCGGATCGAGATTGAACTGACCGCACTGGCGCCGGCTGATAGCTGATCCGGCGGGCGGCACATCAGCCGCTGAGGCAAATCTGCCAAATCCCGCCGAGTCACAGGCCGTCCTGGGTGCAAGCCACTGGACCTTGGCGGGAAATTGGGCCATATCGAAGTCGGAAAAATCCGGAGGCACCCATGGGAATCCTGAACACTCTTCTGCGCGCTGTGACCTGGTGGAACGGCTCCACCCTGAACACCGCGATTTTCACCGCCCGCAAGGGGATCAAGGTGGGCGAGGATGATCAGGGGAATGTCTTCTACCGCAACGCGGATGACAGCAAGCGCTGGGTGATGTTCAACGGCGAGGCGGAAGCCTCCCGCGTGAGCCCGGACTGGCACGGCTGGCTGCACCGCACCTTTGACGAGGTGCCGAGCGAGAAGCCGCTGAAGCACAAGGCCTGGGAGAAGCCGCATCAGGAAAACCTGACCGGCACCATGATGGCCTATGCGCCGGCGGGGTCGATCCGCGCGGGCGGCGAGCCGAAAGAGCGCCGCGATTACGAGGCCTGGGTGCCCGAGTAAACCCATCTGCCAAAAGGCTGATTTCATGTCCCATAATCCTACTGAAGTTTTTGCCGGCGGCATCGTGCTGGCGGCGGCCATCGGCTTTGCCGTTTATGCGGGGCAGGCGGCCGGCCTGTCGCGTGCCGGCTCCACCTATGATCTGAATGCTTCTTTCCGCTCGCTGGAAGGCGTCAGCGTCGGCACCGACGTGCGGCTGGCCGGCGTCAAGATCGGTACCGTCACAGGCGTGGGGCTGAACCCGGAAACCTTCCGTGCCGATACCGTGTTTTCGGTCAAGGAAGGAATCGAGATTCCCGACGACAGCGCGGTGATAATTTCTTCCGAGGGTCTGCTCGGCGGCAACTTCGTCGAGATCATGCCGGGCGGTTCGCCCTTTGCCTTTGAGGCCGGCGATGAGATCGAAGACACCCAGGGCGCGGTCAGCCTGATTTCGCTGCTGGTGAAGTTCGTGGCCGGCGGCGGCGAGGAAGAATCGTGAAGCGGCTGGCGGCAGCACTGACGGCCGCCTTGCTGGCGCTGCCCGCCTCGGCGCAGGAGCAGGCCACTCAGGGGACGGCAGCGGTGCTGCGGGCGTTGGACAAGGTCAACGGGCATTCCCTGGACGCGGAGATCGCGATTGGCGGCAGCGCAGAGATGTTCGGCCTGCTGGTGACTGTGCGGGACTGCCGTTATCCGGCGGACAACCCGACCGGTGACGCCTTTGCCTATCTGTCAGTGCAGGACCCCAAGAACGGGGCGGAGCATTTCCAGGGCTGGATGATTGCCTCCAGCCCGGCGTTGAATGCGCTGGACCACAACCGTTACGACGTCTGGGTCATCCGCTGCAAAAGCAGCTGAGGCGCGGGGACGGCCGGCGCTGAGAAATCAGCATCCTTGTCCAAGGCCTCGCGCAGCAGCGCGCGGTAGCGCGCGCGGGTGACCTCGACCCCGCCGAGGGACGCCAGGTGCGGGGTCAGGAACTGCGTGTCGCACAGGGTGAAGCCCGCCTGCACCAGCCGGTCGGTCAGGTAGGCCAGAGCCACCTTGGAGGCGTCGCGGCGGCGGGAGAACATGCTTTCGCCAAAGAACGCGCCGCCCAGTGTAACGCCATAGGTGCCGCCTGCCAGCTCGCCCTGATGCCAGACTTCCAGCGAGTGGGCGTTGCCCATCATATGCAAATCCAGATAGCGGTCGCGGATTTCGCTGTTGATCCAGGTTTCGGCCCGGTCCGCACAGCCATCCACCACGCCCGCGAAATCCCGGTCCACGGTGATCCCGAAGCCGCCGTTGCGGATGCGCTTGGCCAGGGACCGGGAGATGCGGAAGCCGTCCAGCGGCAGGATCCCGCGCCGCTTGGGGTCGACCCAGAACACTTCGGGGTCGTCGCGGTGTTCGGCCATCGGGAAAACACCGGCGGAATAGGCGTGCAGCAAAAGATCGGCAGTCAGGCTCATGGTGCCGCCAGTATAAAGGGAAAAGGCAGGGAAAAGTAAAACGGGGCGCAACCGGATGGTGCGCCCCGCAGGATTTTATCCCGGTGTGTTTTCTTCCAGCCAGCGTTCCAGCCAGTGGATGCCGTAGTCACCGGTATGAATGTCCTGTTCCTGCAGCAGCGCGTGGAACAGCGGCACGGTGGTGTCGATGCCGTCAATGATCAGTTCGCCCAGGGCGCGGTTCAGGCGCGCCAGCGCTTCGGTCCGGTCGCGGCCGTGCACGATCAGCTTGCCGATCAGCGAGTCATAGTAGGGCGGGATCGAGTAGCCGTCATAGAGCGCCGAATCCATCCGGACACCCAGGCCGCCGGGGGCGTGGTACTGGGTGATCTTGCCCGGGCAGGGCGAGAAGTTCGGCAGTTTCTCGGCGTTGATCCGCACCTCGATGGCGTGGCCGTTGATCTCCAGATCGTCCTGGGTGAACGACATCGGCAGGCCTTCGGCCACCCGGATCTGCTCGCGCACCAGGTCGACGCCGAAGATGGCCTCTGTTACCGGGTGCTCCACCTGCAGGCGGGTGTTCATCTCGATGAAGTAGAACTCGCCGTCCTCGTAGAGGAACTCGACGGTGCCGGCGCCGGAATAGCCCATCTTGCCCACGGCGTCGGCGCAGATCTTGCCGATCTTGGCGCGTTCTTCCGGGGTGATGCAGGGGCCGGGGGCTTCCTCGAACACTTTCTGGTGGCGGCGCTGCAGGGAGCAGTCGCGCTCGGCCAGGTGGATGCCGGTGCCCTTGCCGTCGCCAAAGACCTGAACCTCGATGTGACGCGGCTTCTGGAGGTACTTCTCCATGTAGACTTCGTCATTGCCGAAGGCGGCCTTGGCCTCGGAGCGGGCGGTGGAGAAGGCCGAGACCAGCTCTTTCTCGTCCTTGGCCACCTTCATGCCGCGGCCGCCGCCGCCGGCGGTGGCCTTGATGATCACCGGGTAGCCCATGTCTGCAGCGGCCTTCTTGGCTGCCGCGATGTCGGGCACGCCGCCGTCGGAGCCGGGCACCACCGGAATGCCGAGGTTCTTGGCGGTTTCTTTGGCGGTGATCTTGTCGCCCATGATGCGGATATGCGCCGCCGAGGGGCCGATGAAGGTCAGGCCGTGGTCTTCGATGATCTGCACGAAGTTGGCGTTTTCCGACAGGAAGCCGTAGCCCGGGTGGATCGCCTGGGCACCGGTGATCTCGCAGGCGGAGATGATGGCCGGGATCGACAGGTAGCTTTGGGCGCCCGACGGCGGGCCGATGCAGACCGACTCATCGGCCATGCGGACGTGCATCGCATCGGCATCTGCGGTGGAGTGCACCGCGACGGACTTGATGCCCATCTCGCGGCAGGCGCGAATCACGCGCAGGGCGATCTCGCCGCGGTTGGCAATCAGGATCTTGTCAAACATGGCAGACCCTTATTCGATGATGACCAGGGGGGACCCGAATTCAACGGCGGCGCCGTCTTCGACCAGGATGCGCTTCACGGTGCCTGCTTTGGGCGCCGGAATGTGGTTCATGGTCTTCATGGCTTCGACGATCAGCAGGGTGTCGCCTTCGCTGACCTGCTGGCCAACGGAAATGAACGAGGGCGAGCCCGGTTCCGGCTGCAGGTAGACGGTGCCGACCATCGGCGAGGTCACGGCGCCGGGGTGGCTGGCCGGATCATCGTTTGCGGCTGCGGGGGCGGCAGCAGCGGCAGGCGCGGCTGCGGCGGCGGCAACCGGCGCGGGGGCAGCAGCGGCAGGAACCTGTACCTGCATCGGGGCGGCCGCCATCGCGGTCTGGCGCGACACGCGCACGTTCAGGCTGTCATCATCGCCGTAGTCGCGTTTGACCTGCAGTTCGGTCAGATCGTTTTCGCGCAGCAGTTCCGCCAGCGCCTTGATGAATGCCACGTCAGCTTCGTGAGTTTTGTTTGTCATATTGTCCTCAGCCAATTCCGACACGCCCGCCGGTTAGGGCAGGCAGGAAATTAGGGCGCTTATAGGGCAAGGATTACCGCAAGGAAAGCACTCCTGAACTGCGCCGTAACATGAGGTCTATGGCGCGGATTCGCAATTGCCGGCGGGAAATTCCTGCCTAAAGCGGCATTCCGGTCAGTTTTGCCACCAGTTCCGGCAGTTTGCGGGCGCCGAATTTCTGCAGCAGATGCGCGCGGTGGCTTTCCACGGTGCGGTAGGACAGGTCCAGCTGCTTGCCGATTTCCTTGGCCGACAGGCCCTTGCAGGTGAGGATCGCCACCTCGCGCTCGCGCGGGGTGAGGGAGACGACGGGACGGTCGTCGGAAATGTCGGCAAAGGACCAGATGCCGGTCTGAAACGGCGCCTGCGGCGTGACCGACCGCCCGCGCACCCGGCACCAGAACAAGGCGCCGGAGCGGCGGCGCATGATACGCTCGTCGCTGTAGCTGCCGCTTTGCGCCTCAGGCTGCTGCAACAGCGCGCCGATGCGGTTGAAATCCTCCTGGCTGGGGTAGAGTTCCGCCACCAGCATTCCGGTGTAGTCCGCGGGCGCGCCGCCGAAGGTTGCGGCAAACTGCAGATTGCACCGCGTGATGACGCGGCGTTCCAGCACGGCGAGCCCCACGGGGGCATGGTCAAAGGCAAGATCGCTCATATGGTATTCTTAGCCCGGTTATTCCGGGAAATTGAAGGGGTTGCCGCGACGCGCCTTTTGGCGGCAAACGGGCATCGGGAGGAGCAAATGAACATAGCAGTGTGGCTGGAGCGGATGGCTGCAGCGGAGGGGGCGCGGCCGGCGCTGTATCTGGGGCAGCAACTGGTTGCGGACTACGCCGGGCTCCATGCGCGCGCGGCCTCGGTGGCGGGCTGGCTGCGGGCGCAGGGCATCGCGCCCGGCGACCGGGTTGGCATCTTCATGAAGAACTGCCCGGACTACCTGATCGCGCTCTATGGCATCTGGTACGCCGGGGCGGCGGCGGTGCCGATCAATGCCAAACTGCACGGCAAGGAAGCGGAGTTCATCCTGCAGAACTCCGGCGCCCGGCTGGTGTTCACCTCGCCGGGGCTGACACAGGCGGTTCAGGAGACTGAGGCCGCAGTGCGCTGCTTGGACATCACCGGCACGGAGTATGCGGATGCCTTGCAGGCTGTTCCGGTCGCGGAACCCGCGTCGCGCCTGCCGGGGGATCTGGCCTGGCTGTTTTACACCTCCGGCACCACCGGGCGGCCCAAGGGGGTGATGATCACCCACCGGATGCTGATGAACATGGCCATCGCCTATTTCGCTGACGTGGATCAGGTGAGCGCAGAGGACCACGCGCTGTATGCGGCACCGATGAGCCACGGCGCGGGGATCTATGCGATCCAGCATGTGCTGGCTGGCGCGCGCCATGTCTGCCCGGTGTCCGGCGGGTTTGACGAGGCGGAGATTTTCGATCTGGCCGCGCATTTCGGGCGGGTGCACATGTTTGCGGCGCCCACCATGGTCACGCGGATGACGGCCGAAGCGAAACGGCTGGGCCGCACCGGCGAGGGGCTGCGCACGGTCGTCTATGCCGGCGGCCCAATGTACGTCGCCGACATCATTGAGGCGGTGGCGCATTTCGGCCCGGTCTTTGTGCAGGTCTACGGCCAGGGCGAATGCCCGATGGCGATCACCGCGCTGCCGCGCCAGGACGTGCAGGACCGCGTGCATCCCCGCTGGAAGGAGCGGCTGGCCAGCGTCGGCAGGTCGCAGAGCGTGGTGGAGGTGCGGATCGGCACGCCGGAGGGGGAGTTCCTGCCTGCCGGGAGCCATGGCGAGATCATGGTGCGCGGCGATGCGGTGATGCCCGGGTATTGGGAAAGCCCGGAAGCCACGGCCAAGACGCTGGTCAACGGCTGGCTGATGACCGGCGACATGGGGGTGCTGGACGAGGATGGCTACCTGACCCTGCAGGACCGCTCCAAGGACCTGATCATCACCGGCGGCTCCAACGTCTACCCGCGCGAGGTGGAGGAGGTGCTGCTGATGCACCCGCAGGTGCGTGAGGTTTCCGTGGTGGGCCGTCCCCATGCGGACTGGGGCGAGGAAGTGGTGGCCTTTGTCGTGGGCGATGCGCCGGATGCAGAGCTGGACGAGCTGTGCAACAGCGAGATCGCCCGGTTCAAGCGGCCCAAGGCGTATTTGCGCATCGAAGCCCTGCCCAAGAACAACTATGGCAAGGTGCTGAAAACCGAGTTGCGTAAGATGCTGTGACGGGTCGCTCAGGCAGAGCGGGCGGGGTTTTCTTCAGCTTCGGTCTGACGCTGCCCCATCAAGGTGTCGATCAAGAGGCTCATCAGTTCGGCCCGGTTGCTGGTGCCGGACTTGCGGTAGATTGCGTTGAGCTGTGCCTTGACGGTGCCCTCGGCACTGCCGCGCATGGCGGCGATTTCTGCGGTGCTGAGACCCTTCACCAGAAAAGTTGCGACATCCAGCTCTGCGGGTGTCAGGCCCCAATTGGCAAACTCGGCGTCGATCACCTCCTGTACCGCGGCTTGGGCTGAATTCAGGCTTTCCTCCAGATGCGCTTTGCGCCGCATCAGCCACATCAGGATGCGGGTCTCGATCACGATTGCGGCCAGCAGGGCCACCGCCGCCAGGCCTTCGACATAGGCGTGCGGGCCTTCGCCTTGCTCGGCTTCAGCAGCCTCCATGCCGGAGAGATCCGCAATCATGTCGCCTAGAAAAAACGCCGCGCAGAGGGCCTGCACGGCGATAACGGCAACCAGGATCCAGGGTTTGGCCGGGTCTTGCCGGTTTAGGGTCATGGCGCAGGCTCCGCTTCACTCTCAGGCAGTTCCTTGTAGCCAGTGACCATCGCGCGCGCCAGATTGACTTTGGTCCGGCGGCTTTCGAACAGTACCGCAGCCACATGCAGGACAACCGAGAATTCCGCCCAGGAAACCAGCGCCTCATGCAGGTCTTCCGGCCAGCCGATACCCTGAAACGCGGGAGAGGCCGCTATCCAGCCGCTCAGGGCGACCGCCAGCAGTGTCAGCAGCAGGTTGTAGATCATCAAGGCGCCCAAGGGGCTGTGGCCCTTGTGACGGCGCACTGTTCCTGTGGCGATGTCGGTCAGTTGACCGGCGGCGGCGCCCGGATCGGGCGGGAAGCTGGAGAAGCGGGCATAGCGGCTGCCGGTCAGCCCCCAGATCACCCGCAATCCCACCAGTGCTGCGATGAAGTAGCCGATATTGTGATGAAGGGTACCGTCCGGATCGGTCAGCAGCACGTTGGCGATAAAACCGCCTGCCAGCAGCCAGTGAAACGACCGCACCAGCGGGTCCCAGACATATGCTTTTTGCATGTCAGCCTCCTGTTGATCCCGGATTCGGAGGCAGCTGCATCCGGGAAACATGTCTGTGCGGGCGGTCAGTCGTCTTCGCTGTCTTCCTCGCTCTTCACGATTTCAAACTGATCATTCAGGTGAAACTCGTATTCCTTGCCGTCCTTGGTGGCCTCGGCTTCGAACATGCCGTCCTCAGCTTCAATTTCGGTGACCTCATAGCCCTGGCCGTTCAGCAGGTCGCGGATCTTGGTTTCAGTTTCAGTGCTGATGGTGCGTTCAGAGGCAAAAGCCGCGGCCGCAGGAATGGTGAGAGCGAGGGCGAGGAGTTTCAGAGAGTTGCGCATTTCAAGGTCCTTTCCGTGTTGTGTCAAAGGCCGCACCGTACTGGTGCAGGCCGTGGCATCGACATCGGGGGCAGGGCGGACGTTCTGAATAGGCGCTAGGTTGGAACAGGGCTGAAAACCGCAGCGTATAACTGGGGTTTACGGCCCGGAGTTTGGGTTTTCTATTGGCGGCCGCGTAAAAAAGAGGCCAGCCCTGAACGGAGCCGGCCTCAGTCTGCCACTGCCGGCACGCGGGTGGCCGGCAAGACGGAGATGAATTCTTGGCGCGCGCCTCAGATCGCCAGGTATTCGGCGCGCAGTTCCTCGTTTTCGAGAACCTCGGCGGCGGTGCCGTCAAAGACGATGCCGCCGGTATCAAGGATCACCGCACGGTCCGCCAGTTCCAGGGCGCGGACCGCGTTCTGCTCGACAATGATGGTTGTCATGCCCTGTTCCTTGATGTGGATGAGGGTCTTTTCGATCTCGTCGACGATCACAGGCGCCAGGCCCTCGTAGGGTTCGTCCAGCAAGAGCACCTTGATGTCGCGGGCCAGCGCGCGGGCGATTGCAAGCATCTGCTGCTCACCGCCGGACAGGGTCACGCCTTCCTGCTTGCGGCGTTCGCCGAGGCGCGGGAACAGGTCGTAAAGACGCTCCAGCGACCAGCCGATGGGCGGGGCGATCTGCGCCAGCTGCAGGTTTTCCTCAACTGTTAGGCCGGGGATGATGCGGCGGTCTTCGGGCACCAGGCCCAGGCCCTCGGCAGCGGCTTCATAGGACGTCATCTTGTGCAGCGGCTTGTGATCCAGCCAGATCTCGCCGCGGGTCACCATCGGCGAGCCGGTGCGGGCGATCGAGCGCAGGGTCGAGGTCTTGCCCGCGCCGTTGCGGCCCAGCAGTGCCAGGATCTCGCCCTCGTGGACGTTGAAGTTGATGCCTTGCACGATGTAGCTCTCGCCGTAGTAGGCGTGCACATCCCAGACCGACAGGAAAGCCGGGGCGGTGGAGGCCACATTGGCGTTCTTGGAGAAATCGGGTTTGACGTTCATCTAGTTTCCTCCTTACGCCGACTCGCCCAGATAGGCTTCGCGCACCTTCGGGTTGCCGCGGATGTTCTGCGGATCGTCCTCGACCAGCGGGGTGCCCTGGGCCAGCACGGTGATCCGGTTGGCGAGGCTGAACACCACATGCATGTCGTGTTCGATGATGGCGATGGTGATGTCGCGCTCATCGCTGATCTGTTTCAGCAGGTCGATGGTGTTGTTGGTATCGGCCCGCGCCATGCCAGCGGTGGGCTCGTCCAGCAGCAAGAGGCGCGGCTCTTGGCTGAGGCACATGCCGATCTCCAGCCGCCGCTTGTCGCCGCGGGACATAGCGGCGGCGTGCATGTGCCGCTTGTCCGCCATGTTCATCTCTTCCAGCATGTGCTCGGCCTTCTGCAGGATGTCCTTCTGCCGCAGCACCGCGGACAGGGCGTTTAGTTCAAACGCGCCGTCCCGCTTGGCAAAGCAGGGGATCATCATGTTTTCCAGCACCGTCAGGTCGCCGAAAATCTCGGGTGTCTGAAACACGCGTGAAATGCCCATCTGGTTGATCTCGTAAGGCGCGCGGCCCAGCACCGACCGGCCGTCGAACATGACGGAACCGGTGTCGGGGATCAGCTTGCCCACCAGGCAGTTCAAGAGGGTGGACTTGCCCGCGCCGTTCGGCCCGATGATCGCATGGACCGAGTTTTCCTTGACGCTGAGGTTCACGTTGGACAGCGCCTGCAGGCCGCCGAACCGTTTCCCCACGTCTTTGACTTCAAGGATACCCATTGTTCTGTCTCCTTATTCCGCGGGGTTGGTTTCGCCAGCGGCCTTGCCGCCGTCTTTGGCCTTGCGGCGGCTGAGCCAGCCCTTGATCCGCTGGCCGCCCTCAACCAGGCCGCCGGGCAGGAAGATCACCACCAGCATGAACAGGATGCCCAGGGTCAGGTGCCAGCCCTTGCCGATGAAGGGGTGTATGATGAAGACCACGGCATCCTCCATCCCGTCGGGCAGGAAGCTGAACCAGGTGTGCAGCACGTTGTCGTTGATCTTGGAGAAGATGTTCTCGAAGTACTTGATGAAGCCTGCGCCCAGCACCGGGCCGATCAGCGTGCCGGCACCGCCGAGGATGGTCATCAGCACCACCTCGCCGGAGGCGGTCCACTGCATCCGCTCAGCGCCTGCCAGCGGGTCCATCGAGGCCATCAGCCCGCCTGCGAGACCTGCATACATGCCGGAGATCACAAAGGCCGCCAAGGTATAGGGACGGGTGTTGAGGCCGGTGTAGTTCATCCGCTGCTGGTTCGATTTCACCGCCCGCAGCATCATGCCGAAAGGCGAGCGGAAGATGCGGATCGCCAGGTAGAAGGCAGCCAGCATGATCAGCGCGCACAGGTAGTAGCCGGCATTGAACTGGAAGGCCCAGGGGCCGACAGCCAGTTCGAAGGTGGAGCGCATTTCCAGCCCGAACAGGTTGGTCACCGGAATCGAGCCGTCCGCGGTGGCAGAGACACCCAGGATCCGGGGATCTTCCAGCGTCAGCTGCAGGCCGGTCTCACCGTTGGTGATCGGGGTCAGCACCGAATAGGCCAGGTTAAAGGACATCTGCGCGAAGGCCAGCGTCAGGATCGAGAAGTAGATGCCAGAGCGGCGCAGGCTGATGAAGCCAATGAGCAGGGCGAACAGGCCCGCGACGATGACCGACAGCACAATAGCCGGGATCACGTTCATGCCAATGAGCTTGAACATCCAGACGGCGGAGTAGGAGCCGGCGCCGAGGAAGGCCGCGTGGCCGAACGACAGGTAGCCGGTGAGGCCGAACAGGATGTTGAAGCCGATGGCGAAGATCCCGAAGATCACGAAACGCTGCATCAGGTCCGGATAGCCCGCGTTGAACTGCGCCATGGCGCTGCCGGTCGGGAAGGGGTTCAGGATGAAGGGGGCGAACAGCGTCAGGCAGGCGACGATGATCAGCAAAGAAGTATCTTTTTTATCCAGTCCGAACATGTCTTAGTCCTCCATCACGCCTTTGCGGCCCATCAGGCCCCGCGGACGGGTCAGCAGAATAATGATTGCGACCACATAGATGATGATCTGGTCGATGCCGGGGATCAGAGATTTGATCTCGTTCATCGAGGCAAAGCTTTCGAGCACACCCAGCAGAAAACCCGCCAGCACCGCGCCGGGCAGGGAGCCCATGCCGCCGACAACCACCACCACGAAGCTGAGAACCAGGAAATCCATGCCCATGTGGTAATTGGGTGAGTTGATCGGTGTGTACATGACGCCGGCCAGGCCCGCGACGGCGGCGGCGATGCCGAACATGATGGTGAAGCGGCGGTCGATGTTGATGCCCAGGAGGCCCACCGTCTCGCGGTCGGCCATGCCGGCCCGCACCACCATGCCGAAGGTGGTGAACTGCAGGAAGGAGAAGATGCCGCCGATGATCAGCACCGCAAAGAAGAAATAGACCACGCGCCAGACCGGATAAACGATATCCATGCCGATGGCCGCTCCCAGGTTCACCACGCCGTTCAGCGCGTCCGGGGCCGGGGTCTGGATCGGGTTGGCGCCGTAGAAGTATTTCACCACTTCCTGCAGCACGATGGCGAGGCCGAAGGTCACCAGGATCTGGTCGGCGTGCGGGCGCTTGTAGAAATGCTTGATCAGGCCGCGCTCCATCACGTAGCCGACGCCGATCATGATCGGGATGGCAAAGAGAATCGCCAGCGGAACCGCCCAGTCGATGATACTGCCGCCGATATCGGGGCCGAACCAAGCCTCCACATAGGGAGTTTTGACCTTGAGCGGATTGCCCAGGAAGTCGGTCTGGGTTTCGTCCACGAGCTCAAAGCTGAGGTTCAGGATGCGCTGCAGGGTGACGGCGCAGAAGGCGCCGATCATGAACAGCGCCCCATGGGCAAAGTTCACCACGCCCAGCGTGCCGAAGATGAGTGTCAAACCCAGCGCGATCAGCGCATAGGCCGAGCCTTTGTCAAGCCCGTTCAGGATTTGCAGGAGAATGGCGTCCATGGGTCCCACCGTGCGTCAGGTTGGGGAGGGCCCGTCCGGCGGGGGAGCGGACGGGCCGGTTGGGGCAGCCGGAGTCCGGTGCGGACTCCGGCCCGGAATTTTTGCAATATTCCGGTGCCCTGTGGCTGGCTTATGCGCCCGGGTTGCAGGCGCCCAGGTTGCCGCCGGCGAACATCGGGTGGTCCGGTGCGTATTCCACCTGTGCCCGCGGGGTGACCTCGACCACTTCCAGAAGGTCGAACTCGGAGGTCGGGTTTTCCTTGCCGCGCACCACAAGAACATCCTTGAAGCACTGGTGATCTTCGGCGCGGTAAAGGGTCGGGCCGTTGCCCATGCCGTCGAACTCGAAGCCTTCCAGGGCTTCCACGACGGCGCAGGGGTTGAAGCTGCCGGCCCGCTCAACGGCATCCGCATACAGCAGGGTCTGCACATAGCAGGTGTGCGCCGCCTGGCTCGGCGGGAAGCCGTATTTGGTGCCGAAGGATTTCACGAAGGCCTTGGAGCCTTCATCCTGCAGCGTCCAGTGCCAGTTGGTGGAGCCGTGGATGCCCTTCACGTTTTCGCCTGCGCCCTTGGCCATCAGGCGGGAGTAGAGCGGCACGACGATTTCGAAGTTCTTGCCGTTCACCACTTTTTCGCGCAGGCCGAACTGCACCGCGTTGGTCAGCGAGTTGACCATGTTGCCGCCGTAGTGGTTCAGCACCAGCACGTCGGCGCCGGAGTTCAGCACCGGGGCGATGTAGGAGGAGAAGTCGGTGGCGGCCAGCGGGGTGCGGACCTTGTTCACGGTCTGCCATCCCAGCGCCTCGGTGGCGGCGGCGATCGATTCCTCCTGGGTCCAGCCCCAAGTGTAGTCGGCGGTCAGGTGATAGGCGACCCGGTCGGTGCCATAGAGGTTCTTCAGCACCGGCGCCAGCGCCGCACCCGACATGTAGCCGTTGAAGAAATGGCGGAAGCCATTGGCCTTCTTGTCCTTGCCGGTGGTGTCGTTGGAGTGGGTCAGGCCGGCCATGAAGATCACGCCAGCCTCCTGGCAGAGACCCTGCACCGCGATGGCAACGCCGGAGGAGGAGCCGCCGGTGATCATCACCGCGCCGTCCTTCTCGATCATCGACTTGGCAGAGGCGCGGGCGGCGTCGGATTTGGTCTGGGTGTCGCCGGTGACATACTCGACCTTCTTGCCCAGGATGCCGTTCCCTTGCAGCGCCTTGGAGCTGAAGGTGTTCATCATGCCGCCGTCGCCGCCGCCGTTCAGGTGCTCGACCGCCAGCTCATAGGCGCGCAGCTCGTCGGCGCCTTCGTCAGCGTAGGGGCCGGTCTGGGGCACGTTGAAGCCCAGGGTGACGGTGCCGCCGGTCGGCTCATTGGTAAAGGCCGCGGCGGAAGAGGCGGTAAAGATGGTCGGCAGCGCCACGCCGGCGCCTGCAATTGCGCCGGTCTTCAAGACTCTGCGGCGCGAAACGTCAAATTCAGACATGTATTCCTCCCTGATATGATTGGTGCCTTGCAGCTCCTCACTTCTGCGCGGTACCAGCACATTGCGTGCAAAATCAGTATGAGAGGCTCATGTAAACTCAGGCAATAAAACCCTTTTACAGCTTGAAAATTCTGTAAAGAACTGAACAGTATTCTTGGGATATCTGTAAACAAAGTTATTTTGCGTTGCAGAAAGCCGTTGAAATGGAAGTGTTTTGGGAGGCCCGCCAGCATGGCACGCGACACCCTGACCGGCAGCCGGATCCGCGAACGCAGGCTGATCCTGGGCATGCGCCAGGCCGAACTGGCGCGGGAGGCGGGGATCTCACCCTCCTATCTCAACCTGATTGAGCATAACCGCCGCAGAATCGGCGGCAAGCTGCTGGTTGGGATTGCCGGGGTGCTGGGGGTGGAACCGTCGATGCTGAGCGAGGGGGCAGAGGCGGCGCTGATCTCGACCTTGCGGGAGGCCGCGGCGGACAGCGGTGTGCCGATTGCGGAACTGGACCGGGTCGATGAATTCGCCGGCCGCTTTCCGGGCTGGGCAGAGGTTCTGGCGGCGGGCCACCGCCGCATCGCCACCTTGGAACGGACGGTGGAAACTCTGTCGGACCGGCTGACCCATGACCCCAACCTTGCAGCCTCGGTGCATGAGGTGCTGTCGACCGCCGCCGCGATCCGCTCCACTGCGTCGATCCTTGCGGAAACCGGCGAGCTGGAGCCGGAATGGCGCGACCGTTTCCACAAGAACCTCAACGAGGATTCGCTGCGTTTGTCCGAAAGCAGCCGGGCGCTGGTGAGCTTTCTGGATGAGGAGGGCACAGGTGCCGACCGCCGCGGCATGCCGCAGGAGGAAGCGGAGGCGTTTTTCCTGAGCAACGGCTTTCATTTCCCGGCTCTCGAAGACGGTTCTGCCACGCCAGAGGATCTGGTGCTGGATGCGCCTGACCTGACCGGTGAGGCGGTGCGCAGCCTGGCGGTGGCAGCGCTGGAGCAATACCGCTCCGATGCCCGGGCAATGCCGCTGCGGGCGCTGGAGCAGGAGATCGCCGCCAGCGGGATTGATCCGGTTGCCTTGGCCCGCCGGTTCAACTGCGCGCTGCCTGCGGTGCTGCGCCGTCTGGCGGCGCTGCCGGAGGAGGTGCTGGGCCAGGAGTCAGGGCTGGTGATCTGCGATGCCTCCGGCACGCTGCTGTTCCGCAAGCCCGTGACAGGATTCGCGATGCCGCGCTTTGGCGCCTCCTGCCCGCTGTGGCCGCTCTATACTGCCTTGGTGCAGCCGAATATGCCGGTCAGGCGCAACGTGGTCCAGCACGGGCGCAATGCCGCGGCCTTTGATTGCATGGCCACGGCCTGGATGCAGAATCAGCCGGATTTCGGCGAGGATCCTCTGTACCGCGCGGTGATGCTGATCCTGCCAGGGGCCAAGGATGCACAGGATCCCCAGCCGGTCGGTGCCAGCTGCCGGATCTGCCCACGCCAGGGCTGTCCGGCGCGGCGCGAGCCGTCGATCCTGAAGGAAGAGTTTTGACACTCAGGCGGGCAGGCGGCTAACCTGCGCAAAAATAACCGCGTGTCCGGGCTGTCCAGGCCGCAGGGCCGCGCCGGGAGGAAATTCTGCTGATGGGCAGGCATGTTGTTCTGATTGAAGATGAGCCGAACATTACCGAGGCGATCCGGTTTCTGCTGATGCGCGACGGCTGGAGCGTGGACGCGCATACCGACGGTGCAACTGCGGTTGAGGTGATCCGGGACGCGGGGCCGGACTTGGTGATTCTTGACCTGATGCTGCCCGGCAAGAGCGGCCTGGAAATCGTGCGGGAGCTGCGCACGGTAGAGGGGATGCAGTCCCTGCCGGTGCTGATGCTGACAGCCCGCGGCCAGATGCGGGACCGCGAAATGGCGGAGAAGGCAGGTGTGACCCGGTTCATGACCAAACCGTTCTCAAACGCCGAGGTGCTGACCGCGGTGCGCGACCTGCACGCCCAGGCCGGGCAGGGATAACGGCGCCATGGCGCTGGGAAGCGGCGAAGAACAGGCGGGCACCCGCACCGAGCGCCAGACCTACCGCCGCCGCCGGCTGATGGACATTTCCAGGCTGCTGCCGGTGCTGGGGGCGCTGCTGCTGGCGCTGCCGCTTTTGTGGCCCGAGGCCTCGGCCCATCCGGCGGCGCGCGGCGGGGTCAGCATGTCGGTTGCCATCATCTATGTCTTTGCCGTCTGGATCGGCCTGATCGCCGCCTGTTTCGTGTTCAGCCTGGCGGTGCAGCGGTGGGCCGACCACTGGACCGGTGGCGGGCCGGACGGGGCCGGCAGCCCAAGCCAGGACCCGGACGGAACGGAGGACAGCTGATGGCCTCTCTCAACGTCCTTGCCTTTGTCTGCCTGGCCTATGTGGCCTTTCTGTTCTTCATCGCCTTCTGGGCCGACCGCATGGCAAGCCGCGGCCGCAGTGCCGCCTGGATGCGCTCGCCGCTGATCTACACGCTGTCGCTGTCGATCTATTGCACCGCCTGGACCTTTTACGGCGCCGTCGGCTATGCGGCGCGGTCGGGGCTGGAGTTCGTGACCATTTACCTCGGCCCGTCGCTGGTGATGATCTGCTGGTGGTGGGGGCTGCGCAAGCTGGTCCGGATCGGGCGCAGCCAGCGGATCACCTCCATCGCTGACCTCCTGTCCTCGCGCTATGGCAAGTCGAACCTGCTGGCCGCCGGGGTGACCATTCTGGCGGTGATTGGCGTTACCCCGTATATTTCCCTGCAATTGCAATCTGTTACCCTGTCCTTTGCGATCTTTGCAGAGGCCGATCCGCTGCGGGGATACAACGAAACCTCCATCGTTTTCTGGGTTGCTGCGGGGCTGGCGGTGTTTGCCATCCTGTTCGGCACCCGCAACCTCAACGCCAATGAGCGCCACCATGGGGTGGTAACCGCGGTTGCGCTGGAGGCGATTGTCAAACTGGCCGCGCTGCTGGCGGTCGGGATCTTTGTTGTCTGGGGCATTGCCGGCGGCGTCGGCGAAACGCTGGCGCGCATCGACGCCTCCCAGATCGGGCAGTGGAATGTCGATGGCAGCCGCTGGGCCACGATCACCTTCCTGGCCGCCGCGGCATTCATCTGCCTGCCGCGGATGTTCCAGGTGATGGTGGTGGAGAACGAGGATGAGCGCCACCTGCGCATCGCCTCCTGGGCGTTTCCGCTGTACCTGCTGCTGATTTCCATGTTCGTGGTGCCGATTGCGGTGGTCGGCCTGGATCTGCTGCCGGCCGGCTCCAACCCCGACATGTTCGTGCTGACGGTTCCGCTGCAGCAAGGACAGCAGGGGCTGGCGATGCTGTCCTTCCTGGGCGGGTTTTCCTCGGCCACCTCGATGGTGATCGTGGCGGCGATGGCACTGTCGACGATGGTGTCGAACCACATCGTGATGCCGGTCTGGCTGCGGCTGCAAAACCGGCAGGCCTCGGTTTCGGGCGACGTGCGCGACGTGGTGCTGCTGTCGCGGCGGGTGTCAATCGCGGCGATTATGGCGCTGGGGTATTTCTATTACCACCTCTCCGGGGGCGCCGCGGCGCTGGCGGCCATCGGCCTTATTTCCTTTGCCGGGGTGGCGCAGCTGCTGCCTGCGCTGGTGGGCGGCCTGTTCTGGCGCGGCGCCACCCGCAGCGGCGCCTTGGCGGGGCTAACTGTCGGCTTCGGGATCTGGCTTTACACCATGCTGCTGCCGGCCCTGGGCGGCGGGCTGCTGCCGGAGCACATCCTGCGCTATGGGTTGTTCGGGCTCAGCTGGCTGCGGCCTGAGGCGCTGTTCGGGATCGAAGGCCTGGACCCCACGGTCCATGCGGTGATGTGGTCGATGAGCCTCAATGCGCTGGTGTTCTGCCTGGTCTCGCTGATGAGCTTCCCCAGCCCGCTGGAGCGGCTGCAAGGCGCCCAATTCGTCAATGTGTTCGACCATTCGGCGGGGCCGCGCGGCTGGACCGGATCGGTGGCGCAATGCGAGGATCTGATGATCATGTCGCAGCGGATCCTGGGCGCCACAGAGGCGCAGGCGTTCTTCCAGCGCGAGCGGATGCGCCAGGGCGGCCGCGGCCCGCTGCCGGAACCGACGCCCGTCTTTCTGGAGCGGCTGGAACGGGAGCTCAGCGCCTCCATCGGGGCGGCGGCGGCGCATGCGATGATCGGTCAGATCGCTGGCGGATCTTCAGTTTCGGTAGCCGATCTACTGGCAGTGGCGGACGAAACGGCGCAGATGCTGGAATATTCCAGCCGCCTTGAGGCGCAATCGGCGGAGTTGTCAGCAACGGCGCGCAAGCTGCGGGAAACAAATGAGAAACTCACTCAACTTTCCGAGCAGAAGGATGCTTTCCTGAGCCAGGTCAGCCATGAGTTGCGGACCCCGATGACGTCGATCCGGGCGTTTTCCGAGATCCTGCGCGATGCCGGGCAGCTCGACACGCAAGAGCAGCGCCGCTATGCCGGCATCATTCACGACGAAACCCTGCGGCTGACCCGGCTGCTGAATGATTTGCTGGACCTCAGCGTGCTGGAAAGCGGCCAGGTCAGCCTCAACATCACAGCGGGCACCCTGTCCGAGGTGCTGGATCATGCCGTCGCAGCCGCGCTGGCAGGATCGGAGCAGCCGCTGACGGTCCGGCGCAGCCCGGAGGCGGAAGGTTTCCGCATTTCCTCTGATCTGGACCGGCTGGCACAGGTCTTTATCAACCTGATCGCCAACGCCCAGAAATACTGCGATGCAGAGCAACCGGAACTGACGGTATCCGCTTCGGCGTCCGGCGGGCGGCTGCACATTGATTTCACCGACAATGGCAGCGGTGTGCCGGCAGATTCCCAGCAGATGATTTTCGAGAAATTTGCGCGGGTCAGCCCGGAACGGGCAGGTGGCGCCGGTCTTGGTTTGGCGATCTGCCGCGAGGTCATGCAGCGGCTGGGCGGCGATGTGTCCTATCTGCCGGGACGCGGCGGCGGCGCCTTCCGGGTTTCCCTGCCTGCCGCGGGCGAAAAGGCGGCGTAAACGGCCTTGGAATACAGAAGTTGTTAACCCCCTTTCGGTTAAAACCGGGGAAACGGGACGCGCAAGGGGCAGGTTAAACAGCCTATGTCTGAGACAGAAGCAGCAGAGGCAGGCAGCGGCAGGCAAAATGTGCTTGCACGTAAGCTGGCGGCGACCAAGGAAGGCGCCGGGGGACTCACCAGTTCCCTGACCCTGAAGGCGTTGCGCCGGTCAGTCGCGCGCGCGGCCGCGGACCTGTGCAATCTGCCGATGGCGGTGCTGGCGGCGCGCCAGTCCAACCGGATGTCCGAAGACCTGGCAGACCAGCTGTCAGACAAGGATCTGCTGGTGGTGCTGGACTGCCCGCAGGGGCGGCTGGGGGCGGCCAGCATGGACGCCGCCACGGTGACGGCGCTGATTCAGCAGCAGACCATCGGGGCGGTGATCGGCAAGGCGCCGTCCGAGCGCCACTACACGCCCACCGATGCCGCAATGACCGCAGACTTCCTGGAGCGCAGCTTTGCCAAGGTTGTGGCGATGCTGGACGGCCAGGCGGACCAATCCCTTTTTTCCGGTTACCGCTTTGGCGCCCAGGTCGAAAACGTGCGCAGCCTGGTGCTGGGGATGGAGGCTGATGACTACCGGGTGATTGAGCTGACCCTGGACCTTGCCAGTGGCGCCATGCAGGGCGTGATGAAGCTGATCCTGCCGGAACCCACGGCAGCGGAATTGCAGGACGGCAGCGGCAGCGCCAATGGCCCGTCTCTTGGGGCCAACCTCGATTCGATCCGGGCAGAGCTGACGGCGGTCCTGTGCAGGATGCGGGTGCCGGTGCAGAGATTCGCCAGTCTGCAGATCGGCGACACGATACCGCTGGATTCGGCGTTTCTTTATGAAACGGACCTGCTGACCATCGGCGGCACGCCGGTGGCGCAGGGGCGTCTTGGCCAGATGAACGGCTCGCGGGCCGTGCGCCTGCACCCGCCCAGAAACGGCCGGCCTGCAGACGGCGGTACGGAGGCCGCAGCGTTTTCCGAAAGCGGCGGCATGCCGCCGCTGCCGGACGCAACGCCGGCGATCGATCTGGATATGGGAATTGCTGCCCAGGGGCTGCAGGACCCGATGGATAATATGGGTCTGCCCGCGCTGGACGCAGGGCCGGACCTGGATGCCGCTGTTTTGGACGCGGGCGGCGGCGACGGTTTGCCCGCGCTTGGCGGAGACGGCTTTGACGCAGGCTTCGGCAGTGACCCGGGCGGCAGTTTGGACGGTGCTCCCGACGGCGGAATGGACGCCGTGGGCATGCCTGTGCTCGAAGGCGACGGCGCGCTGAGCATGGACGGGCTGGACGGCGGCTTGCCCGATTTGCCGGATCTTCCCGACCTGCCGGATTTCCCGGCCGGTGACCTTGGCGATTTTGCCGCCGGGGATGCGGATGAAATTTCCCAGCTGGCCGGGTTGGACAGCGCGCTGCCCGAAAGCTGAGATCCCAAAGGATGAGGCCGGCCGTGGCTGGAAACCAGGGCCGCGGCGGCAACGGGTCAGGCGCAAACGATGCCGGACGGCTTCCAGCCTTGCCTTGCCCGCGGTGCAGACGGCAGCGCCTGAACACTGGCGGAAAACTTCTGCGCCTCCTCAGGGTTCACCTTAAAGGCGCAGCATAAGTTATCGTATCTTAACATTTTTCCTGGTGGGTTGCCCGGCGGGCACGGGCCAAAAAAACCTGCTGGCGCAACACAGGGCGTGCTGTGATCAGCTGCTCGCCAGCGACTCAAGCGCCGGGCGCAGCCCATCCAGCTGATAGCCCGCAGCCTGGGTTTTTTGCAGAATGTCGTCGGCAGCCATATCGCAGGCCTGGCTCAGCGCCCAGACCACCGAACAGCGGGTGCCGGAGGCGCAATAGGCCAGCACCGGGCCTTCGCAGCCTTCATACAGTTCGCGCTGCAGGGCCACGTTTTCCGGTGTCATCGTCTGATGGGTCAGCGGCAGCACCTCGAACCGCAGGCCCGCGGCCTCGGCGGCGGCGCGGATCGCCTCAGCCTGGTGGCTGGGTGGCACTTCCTCGTCCGGGCGGTTGCAGATCACCGTCTTGTAGCCGGCATCGGCAATGGCGGGCAGGTCCTCAGCCGAGATCTGCGGCGAGACCGAATAGCGGGGGGTGATTACGCGTGCATCCATGGCCCGAGTCTTTACGCGTTTGCAGCGGCCCGGTCCAGATGCCGGCTGAGCCTTGGTGCGGCCATCATGCCGCAGGCCATTGCCGCCATGAACAGGGCGCCTTGCCAGCTATTGTAGCTGAGCGAAGCCATCGCCGGGCCGGGGCAGAGGCCCGCCAGCCCCCAGCCGGCGCCGAACAGCACCGACCCAAGGACAAGCCGCCTGTCCAGCTCGGCAGAAGGCGGAGCAGGGAAGCTGCCGCCCGCCGCGGGTTTGCGGCCTTCTGCCAGCCGCCAGGCCAGCGCCATCGGCAGCAGCGCGCTGCCCATCACGAAGGCCAGGGTGGGATCCCAGTTGCCAAAGATATCCAAGAACCCCTGCACCTTGGCGGTGTCGGTCATTCCCGACAGCATCAGCCCGGTCCCGAACAGGCTGCCTGCAAGCAATGCCAGCATAATCCGCAGCATCAGATTACCCCCAGAAGCTGGCGCAGAACCGCCAGTGTCAGAAAACCGGCCAGCATGAAGACCGCTGTTGCCGCAATCCCGCGCAGGGACAGGCGGGAAATGCCGCAGACCCCGTGGCCGGACGTGCAGCCATTGGCAACCCGGGTGCCGAAACCCACCAGCAGGCCGGCCAGCACCAGTACCGCTGCATTGCTGGTGACATGGGTGTCGGGCGTGCCGCCTGTCAGCAGCCCGATCAGCAGCGGCATGCCGATCACCCCGGCAATGAAAGCAGTCCGTTCTGCCGCGGTATTGCGGCCGCTGCCATCCAGCAGCCCGCCGAGTATGCCGCTGGCCCCCATGATGCGGCCGTTGCCCAGCAGGTAGACCGCGCCGCCCAGCCCGATCAGCAAACCGCCGCCCAATCCCCAGATCCAATCTGCTTCCATGTGTGGTCTCCGTTACTTTGCGGTCAGAGCTTGTTGACCGGGATCTTCAGGAACACATCGCCCTGTTCGTCCGGTTCCGGCATCTGGCCCGCGCGCATGTTGACCTGCAGCGAGGGCAGGATCAGCCGGGGCATGCCCAGCGTCGCGTCGCGGGCGTCGCGCATTTTGACGAACTCCTCGATGCTGCGGCCGGAGCCGACATGCACGTTCAGCGCCTTCTGTTCGCCCACGGTGGTTTCCCACGCAAAATCATCACGCCCCGGCGCCTTGTAATCGTGGCCGACAAAGATGCGGGTATCATCCGGCAGGGACAGGATCTTCTGGATCGAGTTGTAGAGATCGGCAGAGGAACCGCCGGGAAAATCGCAGCGGGCAGTGCCGAAGTCAGGCATGAACAGCGTGTCGCCGACAAAGGCTGCATCGCCGATCACATAGGTGAGGCAGGCCGGCGTGTGGCCGGGCGTGTGCAGCACCTCGCCGCGCATCTGGCCGATCATGAAGCTGTCGCCCTCGCGGAACAGCCGGTCGAACTGGCTGCCATCGCGCTGGAATTCGGTGCCTTCGTTGAACACCTTGCCGAAGGTGTCCTGAACCACAGTGATCTGGTCGCCGATGCCGATCTTGCCGCCCAGCTGGTCCTGCAGATACGGCGCTGCGGACAGGTGGTCGGCGTGCACATGGCTCTCCAGGATCCATTCAGCGCGCAAGCCTTCGTCCCGGATCCAGGCGATGATCGCATCCGCGGATGCGGTGCAGGTGCGCCCCGCTGCCTGGTCGTAGTCCAAAACCGAATCAATGATGGCGCAGGCGGAACCTTCCGGTTCGCGCACCACGTAGGAGACAGTGTTGGTGGCTTCGTCGAAAAAGGCTTTGACGGCGGGGGTCATAAGGTGCTCTCCCTTGGGTTCGCAATTCATATAACGATTTGAGAATATGTTTCAAGCCCGCCGGAAGGCGGGGCTGAAGGGCAGATGAATCATCACCTGCAACTGATTTAAGTCAAGGTATCGGGATGCTGCACTGCGGTAGCCTTCGCAGGCTGCCAAGTTGCCTGAAAACCATCAGCCGGCCGATAATTCTGCGTAAAAAAGCAGCGGCATGCCCAAACTGCGCAGGTATTCATGCAGCTGTTGTGAAATACCGTCATAACCTGATCGTGACAGGGAGGACTGCATATGACTCGAGAAGATCTGCTCAGCACCGTGGAAAGCCTGGAAACCCGGATCCGCAAGGAAAGCGGCGCTGAACGGCTGGCCATGCGGCCGGAGTTCATCCGCCTGCTGGACTACATGCGCAAAACCGGTGCCGAGGTTCCCGGCCGGCTGCGCCGCCTGGAGGCTGCGCTGTGCGAAGAAGCGGTTGAGGAGATGTTCGACAACGTGCCGGTCTGACCGGGGGCAGGAGCAGGGCCGCTATGGGGCGGCCCGGGCGTCAGCCCAGGAAGATGCCCACCATCACCAGCATCAGCCCCAGAACCGACAGCAGCAGGGCGCCCAGATTGTAGGGCAGCACCGATTGCACGACGGCGCGCAGCGCCTCGTCGTCCAGTTGCTGGCGGCGGGCGCGGGCGACCTTGATGATGCACCAGACCAGTCCCAGCAGGCCGGCTACGGACACGGCGGCTCCGGTCCAGACGATGAGATCGAACATAGGTAGGCTCCTGCGGGGTTTCGTGCTGCGATGCGCCTAGCCGATCCGGTCTGTGCGTGCAAGCGCGCGGGCTCCGCTTGCGCCAGAGCGGCGCCGGATTTTGCCGCTTTGATCGCCTCTGCGGCTTTCCCTTCTTGCGGCGCAGCGGACGGGGCGCTATCCCCTTGCTCCGACAGCAACTGACAGCATGTTCGACGGAGCCGCAGATGGACATCACAGAAGACGAAAAAAGCGAAAACTACCGCGTGACCGCTGGCGAACTGCGCCAGTTCATCGAACGGTTCGAGCGGCTGGACGAAGAAAAGAAAACCATCGCCGAACAGCAGAAAGAGGTGATGGCCGAAGCCAAGGGCCGCGGCTATGACACCAAGGTGATGCGCAAGATCATCGCCCTGCGCAAGCGTGACGAAAACGACATCGCCGAAGAAGAGGCGGTGCTGGAAATGTACAAGGAAGCGCTCGGCATGTAAGCCGCGTTTTCCAGTAGAACTGAACAGCCGCGCAGGTCCCGCACCTGCGCGGTTTTGTTTTTGAGGATCTGCTGCGAGAAATTTTAAGCTTGAAATAAATGCTGCGGCGGCGCTAATGTCAGCCTAGGCAGTAATCAGCAAAGGAGTTCCGCCATGCCGGCCATCAGCGTGCATCCCGAAGGGTGGAAGCCCGCAAAAGGCTATGCCAACGGCATGGTGGCGGAAGGCAGGCAGCTGTTCGTTGGCGGCCAGATCGGCTGGACCGCGGACCAGGTGTTCGAGGCGCAGGACTTCATCGGCCAGATGAGCCAGGCGCTGCGAAACATTCTGGAGGTCGTCAAGACGGCAGGCGGCTCTGCTCAGGATATCACCCGGCTCACTTGGTATGTGACGGACAAGGCGGAATACCTGGCCCATCAGGCGGAGGTCGGCAGGGCCTACCGCGCGGTAATGGGCTATCACTTCCCGGCGATGACCATGGTGGTGGTGTCCGCCCTGGTCGAGGATGAGGCCAAATTGGAAATCGAGGCCACCGCAGTTCTGCCGTCCTGACCCTGCAGAAAGACTGCTGGGACCTCATTTAAAGGCGCCGGATTGCCCGGCAAGAAGGCGGAAAACGCGCCCTGAGCGGTGTCCGGCTGCTGGTGAGCCCCTGTTTTTTGCGCATAAGGCCGGAATTGGCCGAAAGGCGTACCGGCATAAGTGCCTGATTTCAGGCCTTTGCAAGCCGCTCCTTCAGGGAGCGGCATTTTTTTTGCCCTGCGGAAAAATTTTACCAGTTGATAAAAAACGAGACTGTGGCACTCTGATATCAGAACAACAGAAAATCAGGGAGACACCCAATGGCGACCAGCCATCAGGCATCCGGCATTCAGGCAGCGCGTCTTGACGCTGCCGGCATTGCGGAGAATTTCTCGGACCTGCACCCAGCTTATGACGCGCACGAGGCGGCCGTGGCGGCGGACCGCTGCTATTTCTGCTATGACGCGCCCTGCATGACCGCCTGTCCGACCAGCATCGACATCCCCCAGTTCATCCGGGAGATTCAGGCGGGCCACCCCGAAAGCGCGGCCAGGACCATTCTGGAGCAGAACATCCTGGGCGGCATGTGCGCCCGGGTCTGCCCGACGGAAACGCTGTGCGAAGAGGTCTGCGTGCGCGAAACCGCCGAAGGCAAGCCGGTCGAGATCGGCCGCCTGCAGCGCTATGCCACCGACACGCTGATGGAGAAGGGCGTGCATCCCTTCACCCGAGCCGCTTCCACCGGCAAGAAGATTGCTGTTGTTGGCGCCGGCCCCGCGGGCCTGGCTGCTGCGCACCGGCTGGCGATGCTGGGCCATGACGTGGTCGTCTATGACGCCAAGTCCAAGGCCGGCGGGCTCAACGAATTCGGCATTGCCGCCTACAAGACCACCAATGACTTCGCCGCGCGCGAGGTTGACTGGCTGCTGCAAATCGGCGGCATCACCATGGATTACGGCAAGAAGCTGGGCGAGGAGCTGTCGCTGGACGGGCTGACGTCTGCTTATGACGCGGTGTTCCTGTCCATCGGCCTTGCCGGGGTCAACGCCCTGCGGGCGCCGGGCGAGGACAAGGACGGTGTGCGGGATGCGGTGGAGTTCATCGCGGAACTGCGGCAGGCCGAGGATTTGACCGCGCTGCCGGTGGGCCGCAATGTGGTAGTGATCGGCGGCGGCATGACCGCGGTGGATGCCGCGGTGCAATCCAAGCTTTTGGGCGCCGAAAATGTCACCATCGCCTACCGCCGCAGCCGCGAGGAGATGGGTGCAAGCCGCTTTGAACAGGATCTGGCGGCCTCCAAGGGCGTCAAACTGATGTTCAACGTCATGCCCAAGGCGGTGCTTGGCAATGGGTCGGCAGCCGAGATCGAATTGGAGTATACTGAGGTCGCCGATGGCAAGGTTTCCGGCACGGGCGAGACCGTGCGGTTGGCGGCCGATCAGGTGTTCAAGGCGATCGGCCAGACGCTGGAAGGCCAGCCCGATGCGCTGGTGCTGGAGGGCCGCAAGATCAAGGTGGACGCCAGCGGACGCACCTCCCTGGCCGGGGTCTGGGCCGGGGGCGACTGCGCCTCGGGCGGCGAGGACCTCACCGTGACCGCCGTGGCCGAGGGCCGCGACGCTGCAATGGACATTCACTCCAGCCTGATGGGCTGAGCCAGTTCGGGTGCGGTTCCACTGCTCCCAAGCTAGCCTTAAGAGGAGAGATCAAATGGCTGATCTGACAACAGAATTTCTGGGTATCAAATCCCCCAACCCGTTCTGGCTGGCCTCTGCGCCGCCGACCGACAAGGAATACAATGTCCGCCGCGCATTCGAGGCCGGCTGGGGCGGCGTGGTCTGGAAGACCCTGGGCGCCGAAGGCCCGCCTGTGGTGAACGTGAACGGCCCGCGCTACGGCGCGATCTGGGGCGCCGACCGCCGCCTGCTGGGCCTCAACAACATCGAGCTGATCACCGACCGCCCCCTGCAGACCAACCTGGAGGAAATCACCCGGGTCAAGAAGGACTACCCGGACCGTGCCGTGATCGTGTCGATCATGGTGCCCTGCGAGGAGCAGGCCTGGAAGGATATCCTGCCGCAGGTCGAGGCCACCGGCGCCGACGGGATCGAGCTGAACTTCGGCTGCCCGCACGGCATGGCCGAGCGCGGCATGGGCTCCGCGGTGGGGCAGGTGCCGGAATACATCCAGATGGTCACCGAGTGGTGCAAGAAATACTACTCCAAGCCGGTTATCGTGAAGCTGACCCCGAATATCACCGATATCCGCAACCCGGCCCGCGCGGCAAATGCGGGCAATGCTGATGCGGTCAGCCTGATCAACACCATCAACTCGATCACTTCGGTGGACCTCGACAGCATGGCGCCGGAGCCGACCATCGGCGGCAAGGGCACCCACGGCGGCTATTGCGGACCGGCGGTGAAGCCGATTGCGCTGAACATGGTGGCGGAAATCGCCCGTGACCCGCAAACCCGCGGCCTGCCGATCTCTGCCATCGGCGGTGTCACCACCTGGCGCGACGCGGCGGAGTTCATGGCGTTGGGCGCGGGCAACGTGCAGGTTTGCACCGCAGCCATGACCTATGGCTTCAACGTGGTGAAGGAGATGATCTCGGGCTTGTCCAACTGGATGGACGAGAAGGGCTACACCTCCACCCAGGACTTCATCGGCATGGCGGTGCCGAATGTGACCGACTGGCAGTATCTGGACCTGAACTTTGTCACTAAGGCGAAGATCAGCCAGGACGACTGCATCAAGTGCGGCCGCTGCTATGCGGCCTGCGAGGACACCTCGCACCAGGCAATCGCGATGAGCGAGGACCGGGTGTTCACCGTCAAGGACGACGAATGCGTCGCCTGCAACCTTTGTGTGAACGTCTGCCCGGTGGAGGGCTGCATCACCATGGAAGAGGTGCCGGCTGGCCAGATCGACGAGCGCACCGGCGAGGTGGTCTCGGGCGAATACGCCAACTGGACCACGCATCCGAACAATCCGTCGGCAACAGCCGCGGAGTAACTGAAACGCGCCCGGGCGGGCGCGCTGTCTCCCCGTTGACTTTACGCCCCGGCTGTCTGGCCGGGGCTTTTTTCATCCGGCTTGGTATTGGAAATAGGCAGGGCGGCGCAGTCCGTGCCGCAGTGTGAGCGCACCGGAAGACTGCGTCAGGTTTTTGGTGTAAGCATCCGCCGGTAAAGGGTTTCCAGGTATAGCGGTGCGGCATCGAACGGGTCTTCGTCGCCCATCAGCGTGCGCACCTGGGCGTCGAAATCGGCGTAGTGCTGGGTCAGCGACCAGATCGAAAACAGCAGGTGCTTGGGATGGGCGCGGTTGATCCGGCCTGCATCCATCCAGCCTTGCAAGAGCTGCGCCTTTTCCTCGACCAGCACGTACAGATCCGAAGCGATCACATCATGCAGCCGCGGTGCGCCTTGAACGATTTCATTGGCATACAGCCGGCTTTCGCGCGGGAAATCCCGGCTCATCTGCAGCTTGCGCTGCACATAGGCGAGGATTTCTTCCAGCGGCTCACCCTCCGGGTTCAAAGCCCGCAGCGGGTCCAGCCAGGTATCCAGCAGCCCGGCCATCAGCTCGTTGAAGATCGCTTCCTTGGACGGGAAGTAGTAGAGCAGGTTCGGCTTGCTGAGCCCGGCCGCCTTGGCGATCTGGTCCACGGTGGAGCCGCGGAAGCCATGGCTGGAGAACACGTCCAGCGCGGCCTCCAGAATGGCGGCGCGATTCTTCTTCTGAATGCGGGTGGGCGCGCGGTCTGCGGGCATGTCCGTCCTGTCTGTTTCTGCCGCACCCGCCAGCGGAAGCGCGGAATTTCACCTATTTCCGGCAAAACAGCCGATTTTTTCAAGAGCCACGCGGCAATTTCTTGACTGGTGGTGAACCCGTGATAGCGTGAGTTTGACCAGTTGGTCAAATCAAAGGCGGGCGCGCAAAGACCACAGCTTTGATGAGACCGGCACTCAAAGCCACCTAACACGGCGCCAAGCCGGACAGCCTGCAAAGACGGGCGCACAGGGAAGGAAGCTGTTGATGACGTCGCTTGGACAGAATCTGAAAATCGATGGTGACAGGCTGTGGGACAGCCTGATGGAGATGGCCAAGATCGGCCCCGGCGTGGCGGGCGGCAACAACCGCCAGACGCTCACCGACGAGGACGGCGAGGGCCGTGCGCTGTTTCAAAAGTGGTGCGAGGAGGCAGGCTGCACCATGGGGCTGGACCAGATGGGCAACATGTTTGCGATGCGTGCAGGCACCGACCCGGACGCGCTGCCGGTCTATGTCGGCTCTCACCTCGATACCCAGCCGACGGGCGGCAAATATGACGGTGTGCTGGGCGTGCTGGCTGGGCTGGAGCTGATCCGCTCGCTCAACGACATGAACATAAAGACCAAGCATCCGATTGTGGCCACCAACTTCACCAACGAGGAAGGCACCCGCTATGCGCCGGCCATGCTGTCGTCGGGCGTGTTCGCCGGCGTGCATACCCAGGACTGGGCCTACGACCGGGAAGATGCAGAGGGCAAGAAATTCGGCGATGAGCTGAAGCGCATCGGCTGGCGCGGCGAGGAGGAAACCGGTGCCCGCAAGATGCATGCCTTCTTTGAGCTGCACATCGAGCAGGGACCGATCCTGGAGGCTGAGGGCAAGGACATCGGTGTGGTGACCCACGGCCAGGGTCTCAGCTGGACGCAGGTGACCATCACAGGCAAGGACGCCCATACCGGTTCCACCCCGATGCCGATGCGGCGCAATGCAGGGCTCGCCATGGCGCGGATCCTGGAGGAGGTGGACGCAATCGCCTGGAGCCACGCGCCCCACGCTGTCGGTGCCGCGGGCCATATCGACGTCTATCCGAATTCGCGCAACGTGATCCCGGGCAAAGTCGTATTTACCGTCGATTTCCGCAGCCCGGATCTGGACGTGATCACCGACATGGAGAACCGGCTGCGCGAGAAGGGCACCCGGATTGCAGAGGCGATGGGGGTCGGGATCGAATTCGAGAAGGTGGGCGGCTTTGACCCGGTGGCCTTTGACGAGGGCTGCGTCAGCGCGGTGCGCAATGCGGCGGACCGTCTCGGCTACTCGCATCTCGATATCATCTCCGGCGCCGGCCATGACGCCTGCTGGATCAACCGGGTGGCGCCGACTGCGATGGTGATGTGCCCCTGCGTTGACGGCCTCAGCCACAACGAGGCTGAGGAGATCAGCAAGGAATGGGCCGAGGCAGGTGCCAATGTGCTGTTCCACGCGGTGGTCGAAACAGCGGAGATCGTTGAATAGGGGGCGCTGCCCCCGCGGCCCCTTGGGCCGCTCCCCCGGAGTGCTTCGGGAAAGATGAAACAAGCTGCGCCAGACAGCGGAAGAGATAAGTGGAGGCGCCAAAATGCGCCCCGATTCAGGGAGTTATAACCATGAGTAAAGTCATCCGAGGCGGCACCATCGTGACCGCCGATCTGACCTACAAGGCCGATGTGCTGATTGAAAACGGGGTCATCACCCAAATCGGCCCGAACCTGAAAGGCGACGAGGAGCTGGACGCCACCGGCTGCTATGTGATGCCGGGCGGGATCGACCCGCACACCCATCTGGAGATGCCCTTCATGGGCACCTACAGTTCCGATGATTTTGAGAGCGGCACCCGCGCCGGGCTGGCCGGCGGCACCACCATGGTGGTGGATTTCGCGCTGCCGAACCCGGGCGAAAGCCTGCTGGACGCGCTGAAGCGCTGGGACAACAAGTCGACCCGCGCCAACTGCGATTATTCCTTCCACATGGCGGTGACCTGGTGGGGCGAGCAGGTTTTTGACGACATCAAGACCGTGATCCAGGAGCGCGGCATCAACACCTTCAAGCACTTCATGGCCTACAAGGGCGCGCTGATGGTGAATGACGATGAGCTTTATGCGTCGTTCAAGCGCCTTTCGGAACTGGGCGGCATCGCGCTTGTGCATGCCGAAAACGGCGATGTGGTGGCGGAGCTGCAGGCCAAGCTGATGGCGGAGGGCAACACCGGACCGGAGGCGCATGCCTATTCCCGCCCGCCGCAGGTGGAGGGCGAGGCGACCAACCGCGCGATCATGATCGCCGATATGGCTGGCGTGCCGCTTTATGTCGTGCATACCTCCTGCGAGGACAGCCACGAGGCCATCCGCCGCGCCCGGATGCAGGGCAAGCGGGTCTGGGGCGAGCCGCTGATCCAGCATCTGACCCTGGATGAGAGCGAGTATTTCAACAAGGACTGGGACCACGCCGCCCGGCGGGTGATGTCGCCGCCGTTCCGCAACAAGCAGCATCAGGATAGCCTTTGGGCCGGTTTGCAGTCAGGCTCCTTGTCTGTCGTGGCGACCGACCACTGCGCCTTTACCACGGAGCAGAAGCGCACTGGCGTCGGGGATTTCACCAAGATCCCGAACGGCACCGGCGGCCTGGAGGACCGGATGCCGATGCTGTGGACCCACGGCGTGGAAACCGGCCGCCTGACCCCGAACGAGTTTGTGGCGGTGACCTCAACAAATATCGCCAAGATCCTGAATTGCTACCCGAAAAAGGGTGCGGTTCTGGTCGGCGCCGATGCCGACCTGGTGGTCTGGGATCCGGAAAAGCGCAAGACGATTTCCGCCGCCAGCCAGCAGTCCTCGATCGACTACAACGTGTTCGAGGGCCATGAGGTGAAGGGCCTGCCGCGCTTTACCCTGACCCGCGGCCATGTGGCGGTGCATGACGGCGAGATCCGCTGCCAGGAGGGCCACGGAAAGTTCGTGTCGCGGGAGCCCAACACCACGGTGAACAAGGCGCTGTCGACCTGGAAAGAGCTGACCGCGCCGCGCCCGGTGGAACGCACCGGCATCCCGGCAACAGGCGTGTAAATCAGGAGCGGGCTGCCGGTAACGGCGGCCCGTTTTCCTGTGTGAAATCAAGGCGAAGATATGAATATGGAACCGACCACCCAGGCAATCCGACCCGAGGCCGCCGCTTCCGCACCAGCCCCCGCAGATTGCGTGATCGAGGCCAGGAACCTGGACCTGACCTTCCAGACCAACGATGGCCCGGTGCACGCGCTGAAGGATGTGAGCCTGGAGATCAACAAGGGCGATTTTGTCTCCTTCATCGGCCCGTCGGGCTGCGGCAAGACCACCTTTCTGCGCTGTATCGCGGCGCTGGAAACACCAACCGGCGGCAGCCTGAGCGTCAACGGCATGACCCCGGATGAGGCGCGGCGCAACCGCGCCTACGGCTATGTGTTCCAGGCGGCGGGGCTGTACCCCTGGCGCACCATCTCCAAGAACATCAAGCTGCCGCTGGAGATCATGGGATACTCCAAGGCGGAGCAGGAAAAGCGCGTCAATCAAGTCCTGGAACTTGTTGAATTGTCGGGCTTTGGCGGCAAGTTCCCCTGGCAGCTGTCGGGAGGTATGCAGCAGCGGGCCAGTATCGCGCGGGCGCTGGCGTTTGATGCCGACATTCTGCTGATGGACGAGCCTTTCGGGGCGCTGGATGAGATCGTGCGCGACCATCTGAATGAGCAGCTCTTGAAGCTGTGGGCGCGGACCAACAAGACCATCGGCTTTGTCACCCACTCGATCCCCGAGGCGGTGTATCTGTCGACCAAGATCGTGGTGATGTCGCCGCGGCCGGGCCGGATCCATGATGTGATCGACAGCACGCTCCCCAAGGAGCGGCCGCTGGATATCCGCGACAGTCCGGAGTTCATCGAGATCGCCCACCGGGTGCGCGAAGGCCTCAGGGCGGGGCATGGCGATGACTGATCTCGGCTTGCAAAACCAGGGGGCGGCATCCGTGCACTGCCTGTGCACCCCCTGTGCATCGGGCAGCTGCCGGATAGGGGGGGCAGTTGCAGATGGATGAGAAAAATCAAAATGCGACGGGGGGTGAACCTGAGGCTTGGGCGGGAGAGGAAACCAAGCGGGCGCGTCAAAGAAAGATCTGGATCTTGGGTTTCCGGTTTCTAGGTATGGCTATGGGCGGGTTAGTGACAGTGTCGAATTACACGAGCGGCGAAGTCGTCCGTTCGGTCGTATTCGGGTTACTGACAGCTATTTTCGCACATAAGTTCTTTAAGACACTGAAGGAATTGAGAAAGGAGGCGCAGCCATGAAAAGCCTCCTTGCCGTCCTCACCGTCCTCGCCGCCATCATTGCCCTTTGGTACGCAGCCTGCGTGCCGATGAACATCAAGGGTGTCCTGGACGCGGCCGAACGGGCGGGGGCCGAAGTTACCCCGGCCACACCCAAGGCACGCCGGGACATGAGCGAGTTCAGTCTGGTGGCGCAGAACACATTTGCCATCGGCGACACCTGGGTGCAGGATCGCCCGCGTCTGCCCGCGCCGCATCAGGTGGCGGTGGAGCTGTGGGAGACCACGGTGGAGAAGAAGATCACCTCCAAGCGCAGCCTGATCTATCACGGGCAGGTGACGCTGAGCGCCACTTTGCTGGGCTTTGCCATCGGCACCGGGCTGGGCATTCTGCTGGCGGTGGGGATTGTGCATAGCCGGGTGATGGACATGTCGGTGATGCCCTGGGCGATTGTCAGCCAGACCATCCCGATTATCGCGCTGGCGCCGATGATCATCGTGGTGCTCTATTCCATCGGGGTGCAGGGGATCATCCCCAAGGCGGTGATCTCGGCCTACCTCAGCTTCTTCCCGGTGGTTGTCGGCATGGTGAAAGGACTGCGTGCGCCGGATGCGATGCAGCTGGATCTTTTGAAGACCTATAATGCCAATACGAACCAGGGTTTCTGGAAGCTGCGGCTGCCGTCCTCGATGCCCTACCTGTTTGCGTCGCTGAAGATCGGCATTGCCGCCTCGCTGGTCGGCGCCATCGTGGGTGAACTGCCGACCGGGGCGGTTGCGGGCCTTGGCGCGCGGCTGCTGGCGGGCAGCTATTACGGGCAGACCGTGCAGATCTGGTCGGCGCTGTTTGCCGCGGCGATTCTGGCGGCGGCGCTGGTGGCGCTGTTGGGGCTGGTTGAGAAACTGGTGCTGAACCGGATGGGGGTGCGGGCATGATACTGGTGATCCTTGCAATCCTTGTCTGGTGTTTGGGCTGGTGGCTGAACAGCCGGCTGGCAAACAGCCCGGCCTCGAAAACCCGCGCGGTGCAGCTGCTGGTGCCGGCCATCTTCGGCATTACCGTGCTGGTGGTCTGGGAGCTGCTGGTCAGGGGGCTGGCCGTCTCGCTGGTGATCCTGCCGGCGCCGTCGGTGATTGCGGCGCGCTTTGCCTCCAGCCTGCCGATCCTGTGGGAGGATTTTGCCCAGACCATCCTGAAAGGCGCGCTTGGCGGCTATGTGATCGGCTGCGGCGCGGCGTTCCTAACCGCGATCCTGGTGGACCGCAGCGATTTCCTGCGCCGCGGGCTGCTGCCGGTCGGGAACTTCGTCGCGGCGCTGCCGATTGTCGGCACCGCGCCGATCCTGGTGATGTGGTTCGGGTTCGACTGGCACTCGAAGGCCGCGGTGGTTGTGGTCATGGTGTTCTTCCCGATGCTGGTGAACACTGTGGCAGGCCTGCGCGAGACCTCGGCCATGCAGCGGGATCTTATGCAGACCTATGCGGCGACCTACTGGCAGAGCTTCTTCAAGCTGCGGCTGCCGGCGGCGCTGCCGTTTGTGTTCAACGGTCTCAAGATCTCCACCACCCTGGCGCTCATTGGCGCAATCGTCGCGGAGTTTTTCGGCTCGCCCACCGTTGGCATGGGCTTCCGCATTTCCACCAGTGTCGGCCAGCTGGCGCTGGATATGGTCTGGGCGGAAATCGTGGTGGCGGCGCTGGCGGGATCGGCCTTTTACGGGCTGGTGGCGCTGATCGAGAAGAGCTTTACCTTCTGGCACCCGTCACAGCGGGGCTGAAAGTTGAACCGTCCCGCTGATTGCGGGGCGGTTTTTGCGGAAATCTTGCGCGGGGTGTCGACAAAGGCCGGCCTTATAAAGAAAAAACTTTGAACGAATGGTCAAACCCGGGCAAGCTTCACACCATAATCAATAGGGAGAACGAGACATGAAACATCTGATGACGGCGGCAGCGCTGGCACTGGGCACCTCGGGGGCGGCGCAGGCGGCGGATGACGTGACGCTGCAGCTGAAATGGGTGACCCAGGCGCAGTTCGCAG
Source organism: Leisingera sp. JC11 (assembly GCF_040704725.1). NCBI lineage: Bacteria > Pseudomonadati > Pseudomonadota > Alphaproteobacteria > Rhodobacterales > Roseobacteraceae > Leisingera > Leisingera sp. JC11. The sequence continues at coordinate 124,178 of NZ_JBFCVS010000009.1, read as the reverse complement.
GCTACTACGTGGCGCTGGACAAGGGGTTCTACGAGGAAGAGGACCTGAACGTCACCATCCTGCCGGGCGGCCCCGACATTGCGCCGACCCAGGTGATTGCCGGCGGCGGCGCTGACGTGACGGTGGAATGGATGCCCGCGGCGCTGGCAGCGCGCGAAAAGGGCCTGCCACTGGTCAATATCGCCCAGCCGTTCAAATCCTCCGGCATGATGCTGACCTGCTGGAAGGATGCCGGCATCGAAAGCCCGGAAGACCTGAAAAACCGCACCCTGGGAGTCTGGTTCTTCGGCAATGAGTTCCCCTTCATGAGCTGGATGAGCCAGCTGGGCATCGACACCGATGGCAAGGACGAAAACGGTGTCGAGGTGCTGAAGCAGGGCTTCAATGTCGATCCGCTGCTGCAGCGCCAGGCGGACTGCATTTCGACCATGACCTACAATGAATACTGGCAGGTTATCGACGCCGGTGTCAGCCCGGATGAGCTGGTTACCTTCAAGTATGAGGACCAGGGCGTGGCGACGCTGGAGGACGGCCTGTACGTGCTTGAGGAAAACTTGGGCGACGAGGCTTTCGCGGACAAGATGCAGCGCTTTGTTCGGGCGTCGATGAAAGGCTGGAAATACGCCGAGGAGAACCCGGATGAGGCGGCAGAGATCGTGCTGGACAACGATGCCTCCGGCGCACAGACCGAGACCCACCAGAAGCGGATGATGGGCGAGATTGCCAAGCTGACCGCAGGCAGCAACGGCGCGCTGGACGAAGCGGATTACCAGCGCACCGTGTCGACCCTGATGGGCGGCGGCTCTGACCCGGTGATCACCAAGCAGCCGGAAGGCGCCTGGACCCATGCCATCACCGATGCGGCGCTGAAGTAAGGCAACGCGCCTGCCGAAAGGCTTGCAGCCCCGCCGGATCCGGTCCGGCGGGGTTTTGCGTGGCATGCCTGCGGTTCTGTTAAAATTGCAACAAAAAGGCTGTGCGGAGAAAAACTCCCTAAGGTTGTATAGTTTTGTGTTAACCTTCCTTTATGGGAGAGGTGTGTGGACATATCTCTGAACGGCAAGGGCCTGTTGGCTGCGCACCGCAGCATCTGTGCCTTTGCGCTCAGCCGGAGGCCGCCGAATGCCGGTCCAGGTATGCGGTCAAGGGGCGGTCCGCCTTGCTGGATGTGGCCAGCAGGAGCAGTGCCCTGCCGCTGATGGCGCTGTGCCAGGCCGCGCACGGGCGCAAGCTGGAAACGGGCCGGGCGCAGATCCTGGTGCTGTATGAGCTCGAGCCGCCGGGGCTGGCAGAGTCCTGCACTGCGCACAGCGATGTGGTTCCGGCAGCGGTCTGCCGCCTGGACAAGATCACCCATGCCGACCTGCTGCATGCGCTGGCCTGCGGTTTCGACGTTGTCTACCTGCAGGCCTGCACCGCGCCGCAGGGGCAGGAGGCGCAGCGGCTGGAAGTGGACCTGGTGCGGGCCTTGGGGGGCTTGGGCCGGATCCTGCTGTTCAACGGTGCCGCCGGGGTGGACCGGCGTCTGGCGGCGCGGCTGCTGCCGTTTCCCGCGGTTGCGCCGGAGGTGCTGGCGGTGGGCAGCCGGCGGGACACCGCGCGGGCCAGTGCGGCGGCGCTGCTGCCTGCCAGCACCGGCCATGCCGCCCTGCCGGAACAGGCGCCTTACGGGGCTGTCAGCCTGGATGAGGCCCTGTGCAACAACTGCAGCAGCTGTGTCTGGGTCTGTCCCTCGGACGCGCTGAGCCTGACTGAGAACGGCGGCGCGCTGACCTTTGTGGAGTCGCTATGCACGCAGTGCGGGCTGTGCGTTTCGGTTTGCCCGCAGCGGGCGCTGAGCATGACGCCCGGCATGGATCTGACCGCCTATGCGGTGCTGCCGCATCAGCTGTCCGGGGAAGACGGGCACATGGCCGGCCCGTCCGCCGTCGGGATTGCCGGGGACGAGGCGCCGGCCGGGCCGCATCCTGCCCCCGAAGACGGCTTGCCCTTTGCGGAGGCGGCGGTCAGCCCTGTTCCAGAAAGCCGCCATACTGGCCGCGCTTGAAGATCAGCCCCTTGCCCGGTCGGGTGGTGACACGCGCCACCTCTCCGATGACGATGGTGTGGTCGCCCGCAGGATGGGCGGCATAGCGGCGGCAGTCGAAACGGGCAATCACCCCCTCCAGCGCCGGCGCGCCCAGTTCGTTGGGCTGCCAGGCCGCGGCGCTGAAATCCTCGCCGAAGGCGGCAAAATGCTTGGAAAGGCCCAGCTGGTCCTCTGCCATCACATGAATCGCGAAATTGTCGGCCGCGACAAAGGCGTCGTGGCGCAGCGAGGCTTTGGCCGGGCACCACAGCATCAAGGGCGGGTCCAGCGAGACCGAGGTGAAACTGTTGACGGTAATGGCCAGCGGGCCGCGTTCTGTCCGGGTGGTGACAACGGTCACCCCGGTGCCAAAGCAGCCGAGCGCATCGCGGTAGGCCCGGGCGGTGTCCGGCCCGGGAATAAAGCTGGTGTCGGCCATTTCGCGCGCCTTTTGTTCGTTCCGGGCCGTGACCTGCCACGCATGGCCCCGATTGTCTAGCCTCGGTTCTGCCCCTAGTTCATGTCCTCAATGAGGCGGCCATGCTTGCGGGTCTGTTCCAGCACCGCGCCGAAAGTCGTGAGCCCGCGGGCCTCCAGCATCGGCAGCATCCTGCAGAACACCTCCGCGGTGGCGCGGGCATCCCCCATGGCGGTGTGGCGCAGGGCAGGCGGGATGGTGACATCCAGCCGGTCGCAAAGCGCATCCAGCGTGTGGCTCTGGGAAGCGCCGAACAGCACCGCGCTCAGCAGCACCGTGTCCAGCACCGGCTGGTCCCAGGTGACGCCGGTGCGTTTGGCGTGGCGGTGCAGAAACGCCATGTCGAAGGGGGCGTTATGGGCCACGATCACTGCGTCGGAGGCAAAGCGGTGGAAGTCGCGGGCGGCGTTGGCAATGCCGGGACGCCCCCGCACCATGGTATCGGTGATGCCGTGCACCTTGGTCGAGGCGGCCGGAATGGGGCGGCCCGGGTTCACCAGGGTTTCAAAGGCTTCGCTTTCGATGATCCGCCCGCGCACCACCCGCAGGGCGCCAATCTGCACGATCTCGTCCTTGTGCGGCAGCAGGCCGGTGGTCTCGGTGTCGAACACCACATAGCTGAGGCTGGAGAGCTTGCGGCCGTTCAGCTCTGCGTGTTCGGTTTCCAGCAGCGCAAAGTCATAGACCAGCGGGCGGTCTTCCTCCGGGGCGAGGTCGGCATGGGCGCCCTCGAACAAGATGATATAGCCCGGCGCGCCGCCAAGGGGTTTCAGGCGCAGTTCGAACACCTGGCTGCCGCTGGCGCTTTTGACTTCCGCCTCAACCTCCTTGCCGCTGCGCACCAGACGGCCGTAGGCCGCCTCCAGCCCGGTCAGGTCCAGGTAATCCGACAGCGGCGCATTCAGCCGCGGCGGCGCTTCTTCCGCCAGCACCGCGGCGGCCTGGCCGTCATAAAGCACGATCTGATGCGCGGGGCTGGCCATCACGGTGGCAACCGGAATGTCGGTCAGCAGCGCCGCCAGCCGGGTTTTCTCCGCCTCAAGCTGCTCCGTCTCGCGGGCGATCGCCTCTGCCGCGTCCAGCGCCGAGGCGCCCAGCTTTCCGGCCAGCCCTTCCGCGGCTGCGGCCAGATCGCCCAGGTAGCGGGCGCCGTGGGTGTCCAGCTCCTTGCTGACACCGGCATGCGTGCGGGCGCGCATGCCGGCGGCCAGCCGCTCGATCGGCTTGGCGACGTTTTCGTCGAACAGCAGCCAGACCGCGGCGCAGAGGCCAAGAATGGCGAAGGCGCTGAGCAGGCCGGAGAAGATGAAGGCATCCATCAGCTCGGGCTGGCCCGCGCGGTTGTAGCCGGCCCAGAGCGCGCCGGCAGTGACCGCGGTGCCGCCAAGCGCCAGCAGGCAGAAGAACAGGAAGATCCGCAGCCGCAGTGACAAGCGTGTGTGCATGGCTATCCTCCGCAGGCAGTGGTCAGAATGGCATCATCGGCCGCCGCTGCCACCCAGTCCAGCCCCTTGGGCAGCCCGTCGCCGGAAAACGCGGCTGTGCCTCCGGCCAGCGCCCGCTGCCACTTGCCGCAGTCCAGCACCGCGGCCTGTTTGCTGACCGGCGCCCAGCGGCCGAAGAAGTAGAGATCAGCCAGGAAAACCTGCGGGTGCGCCGGGTGGCTTTTCATTGTGGCGGTATCAACCGCGGCGAAACGGTCCACGTAAGGAACAACCTGGGTCCAGGGGCGGTAGAGGCTGCGGTTTTCGACGGTTTCCGCCACCATCAGGCCTTCGGGCAGGGCGGCTTTGGTGCGGCTGTACCAGCCGTACTCCGAGGCGATGGTGACGCCGATCATCGCCAGGCCCGCCGCCACCGGCGCCATCCAGCGCGGCAGCCGCCCCTTCAGCGTCCGGTTCAGCAGCATCACCACGCCGGCCGCGGCGATGCCCGCAAAAATCACCGCAATCAGTTCCAGAAACATATGCTCTCCCCGCAGGCCTCCGGCCTTTTCATCTTTCTCAAAATACTCGCGCCGCAGGCTCCCGCATTCTCCGCAGGCGCAGCCGTCAGCTCAGCATTCCCTTACCGTGGCCAACCGCCGATTGCATTGTTTTTACCACAACAAAGGCGTCGCGCAGATGGCTTCTCTCAAAATCCGACAGATCCGAGGGCGCCAGATAGTTGTCCGGCGCCTGGGCGCTGCGGATCTGTGCCGCCTGATGCTCCAGCCGGGTTTGGGCGATCAGGTCGTAGGCGTCCATGAGGTCGCGCGCGCCGGAGGGGCTGAGCACGCCTGCCGCCTCCGCCGCCTCCAGCCGGGCGCGGGTGTTGACCTCCGCCAACTGGCCCTGCAATGCGTAGATGCGGCCCAGGTCCACCACTGGCACAACGCCGTTGTGCTTCATGTCCAGCGTGTTGCGGTGTTCTCCCGAGCGGATGGTGGCCAGCCCGCGCAAGAGGCCCAGCGGCGGCGCGTGCTTCAGGGAGTTGGCGGTCATGTGCGCTGTGAAGATCGAGTTGGCGCTGGCGGCCTTCAGGGTTTCCTGCTGCAGGTCCGCAAACAGCACGGCGTCGCCGCCGATCGGGCGCAGGTCGAACATCACCGAGGCCAGCATCTGCGCCTCGGGGCTGGGCTTGGCGATCCAGCCGCGGAAATAGTCGTGCCAGACGTGCAGTGGCTGCCGCCAGCGCGGGTTGGAGGCCATCATGTCGCCGGGGCAATAGACATAGCCGCAGGTATTGAGCCCGTCGCAGACAAACCTGGCGAGCTGCTCGAAATAGGGCTCATCTCCGGGGGCCAGATCATCGGACAGGATCAGGCAGTTGTCCTGATCGGAGACGCCGGTCTGCTCGCGCCGCCCTTGCGAGCCGCAGGCGAGCCACAAGTAGGGAACGGGCGGCGCGCCGAGGTGTTCCTCGGCCAGCGCCAGCAGGCGCCGGGTTGCGGTGTCGGCGATGTCGGTGATCAGGCGGGTGACCACCTCGTGCCGGTTGCCGCCTGCCACCAGCTGCACCAGCAGACGGGGGATTTCGGCGGTTACCTTGGCCATCTCCTCGGCTGATCCGGCGCGGGCGATGGCAGAGACCATCTCGCCCGAGCTGACGGCCTGGAACCGGGTGAGGTCGGTCTGGGTCACGATGCCCGCGAGCTTGCCTGCCTCGACCACCGGGATGTGGCCGATGCCGTGCTCCATCATCATGTGCAGAACGTCAGAGCCGATGGCGGAGGGGGCCAGGGTCAGCGGATCCGGGGTCATCACCGTGCTGACCGGGGTCGAGATGGGTTTGCCCGCGGCGAGGATTTTGCCAGTGAGGTCGCGGGTGGTGAGAATGCCGTGCAGAGTGTCCCCGTCGGTCACGCAGATGGATGAAATCCGGCGGTCCCGCATCAGCTGCGCCGCGCCTTGGCAGGTGAGGCCGCTGGAGCAGGTGACCGGATCGCGGGCCATGATGGTCGCCACGCGGGTGGTCGCAAGGCTGCCGGAGTTCCGGCTGCCGGGGCGGCGGCGGTCGAAGAACCTAGCCACCTTCGGCTGGCTCGCCATCAGGGCGTGGAAGTCTGCCTTGGGCAGCAGCAGCAGGAGCGTCTCTGCCGTTGCCCGGGCGGAGGTCACCGCCCGGCCGCCGCGGGTCAGCCCGCGCTCGCCAAAGGAATTGCGGGGGCCGAGGATGGAGACGGGGATGCCGTTCTCATCGGTCACTTCCACCTCGCCGGTGTGGACCAGGTAGAGGCCCTGCAGCTCCTCGTTCAGCGCATAGACGGGGTCGCCGGCGGCGGCCTGGATCTGGCGGAACTTCGGCGCCAGATCCTGCAGCCGCGCCGGGTCGAGGCTGTCATAGGGGTGAACCGAGGACAGGAAGCGGAGCAGGGCGGCGTCAGATAGGGGCATGGTTGTACCTGCATGGGATCAGGAAAAAAATGGCCCCGCCAGTGAAACACCGGACGGGACCATGAGGGAAGAGGCGGGCCGCTGGGAGCAGCCCGCCCAGGGGAGGTCAGTGGTCCTGTGCGGCACCTGCGCCGCGCGGGATGCGGACGCTTTCCACCAGCTCTTCGATCTCGGCCGGGATGGCCTCGCTCGACTTCGACACGAAGTAGGCCACCGCGAAGTTCACCATTGCGCCAATCGCACCGAAGGAGGTGGATTTGATGGTGCCCAAGAGCGGGTCCGCATCGGTGAAGGAGTTGGTGCCCGGGATGAACAGCCAGCCCTTGTGCAGGAAGATGTAGACCAGGGTCACGATCAGGCCTGCCAGCATGCCGGCCACGGCGCCCTTGTTGTTCACCTTGGTGAAGATGCCCATCATCAGCGCCGGGAAGATCGAGGCAGCGGCCAGGCCGAAGGCCAGCGCCACGGTCTGCGCGGCAAAGCCCGGCGGGTTCAGCCCCAGGTAGGTTGCCACACCGATGGCCACGGCCATGGCGATACGGGCAGACAGCAGCTCGCCTTTTTCCGAGATGTTCGGGTTGATCGAGCCCTTGATCAGGTCGTGCGACACGGCGGACGAGATCGCCAGCAAGAGGCCCGCAGCGGTCGACAATGCAGCCGCCAGGCCGCCAGCCGCCACCAGACCGATCACCCAGCTGGGCAGGTTGGCGATTTCCGGGTTGGCCAGAACCAGGATGTCGCGGTTGAACTTGGTCAGCTCATTGCCGGCCCAGCCGTTTGCCGCAGCGGTTGCCTGCAGCTCTTCGGACTGGTCGTTGTAGTACTGGATTGCACCGTCGCCGTTCTTGTCTTCCCAAGCCAGCAGGCCGGTTTTCTGCCAAGTGGCCATCCAGTCGTACTTCGGATCGTTTTCGATCTGCTGCACGGTCACGGCACCGCCTTCGATGCCGCCGTTCGGCCACATCATTTCGGTGATGTTCAGGCGGGCCATGGCGCCAACAGCCGGAGCGGTCAGGTACAGCAGCGCGATGAACACCAGGGTCCAGCCGGCCGACCAGCGGGCGTCAGCCACGCGCGGCACGGTGAAGAAGCGCATGATCACGTGGGGCAGGCCCGCGGTGCCGATCATCAGCGACAGGGTGAACAGCACCATGTTGAAGGTGTCGGCGTGGTGCAGAGTGTACTCCTTAAAGCCCAGCTCGGTCACGATGGCGTCCAGCTTGGCCAGCAGCGGCTCGCCGGAGGCGGCGTGGTCGCCGAACAGGCCCAGGGCCGGGATCGGGTTGCCGGTCAGCTGCAGCGAGATGAAGATCGCCGGGATGGTGTAGGCGGTGATCAGCACGCAGTACTGGGCCACCTGGGTGTAGGTCACGCCCTTCATGCCGCCGAACACGGCGTAGGCGAAGACCACACAGGCGCCGATCAGCAGGCCCGCAGTGTTGGAGACCTCCAGGAAGCGGCCGAAGGCAACGCCGACGCCGGTCATCTGGCCGATCACATAGGTGGTCGAGGCGACGATCAGGCAGATCACAGCCACCACGCGCGCGGTCGGGGAATAGAACCGGTCGCCGATGAACTCGGACACGGTGTACTTGCCGAACTTGCGCAGGTAGGGGGCCAGCAGCAGTGCCAGCAGAACGTAGCCGCCGGTCCAGCCCATCAGGAAAGTGGAGTTGTCATAGCCGGTGAAGGCAATGAGGCCCGCCATCGAGATGAAGGAGGCCGCCGACATCCAGTCGGCCGCGGTGGCCATGCCGTTGGTGACAGGGTGAACGCCCCGGCCCGCGGCATAGAATTCAGATGTGGAACCCGCGCGGGCCCAGATCGCGATGCCGATGTAGAGCGCAAAGGACGCGCCCACAAACAGCAGGTTGATGGTAAACTGGTCCATCTTATTCTTCCTCCACGCCGTATTCGCGGTCCAGCTTGTTCATCCGGAACGCGTAGAAAAAGATCAGCCCCAGGAACACCAGGATCGAGCCTTGCTGGGCAAACCAGAAGCCCAGATCGCTGCCGCCGACCTGAATGCCCGAGAGCATCGGGCGCAGCAGAATGCCGAAGCCGAATGAAACAACAGCCCAGATAATCAGGCTGACGATAATGATGCGCACGTTGGCCGCCCAATAGCCCTTGTCGGCTTCGGCGGCCTTTGCGGCGTTTGTGGTTTGATCCGCCATGGCGGCTCCTCCTTCTTCCTCCATGCCTGCCGTGCGGGAGCGCAGGGCAGACCTCCTCTGTTTGCCTGCCGCCGGGTTCACGGGCGTGCAGGCATGACTCCGCTGGTCCGCCAAGGCGGTGCCTTCGGGTATTCCAATGTCCGGGGGACGGGGTCCTGCGGGTTCAGCGCAGGCCCCGTTTCTTGTTGGTTAGCTGGTGGCCTCGGTCACGATGGCCGCCATGTCCTGGGCGATGTCGTCGATACCGCCCATGGCATCTGTGGTCTTCAGAACGTCCTTGCCGCCGTAGTAGGCAATCAGCGGCGCGGTCTGCGCGTGATAGGCCTCCAGCCGGCTGGCAACGGTTTCCGCATTGTCATCGGCGCGGCGCTTCATCTCGGTGCCGCCGCATTTGTCGCATTTGCCGGCCTCGGCGGGCTGCTTGAAGCTGTCGTGGTAGCCCTCGCCGCAGCCTGCGCAGGTGTAGCGGCCGGAAATCCTCTCGACCATCGCGGCGTCGTCCACCTCGAGGCTGATCGCGGCGTTGATCTTCTGGTTTGTTTCCGCCAGCAGACCGTCCAGCGCCTCGGCCTGCACCGCGGTGCGGGGAAAGCCGTCGAGGATCACGCCCTTGGCGCAGTCCGGCTCTGCCAGACGGTCGCGCAGGATGTTGATCACGATCTCGTCGCTGACCAGCTGGCCTGCCTCCATCACCGCCTTGGCGGCCAGACCGGCGGGGGTGCCGGCGGCAACCGCCTCCCGCAGCAGGTCGCCGGTCGAGAGCTGCACATAACCGAATTTCTCTTCCAGCATCCGTGCCTGAGTGCCCTTGCCGGCGCCGGGCGGGCCAAGCAGGATCAGAACGGCAGGGCGGGTCATTACGTCCGTCGTCATTGTTCATTCACCCCTTGTTGGCACGGTTTTCGATCAGGTCCTCGACCACCGACGGATCGGCGAGTGTCGAGGTGTCGCCCAGGGAGCCGAAGTCGTTCTCTGCGATCTTGCGCAGGATGCGGCGCATGATCTTGCCGGAGCGGGTCTTCGGCAGGCCAGGCGCCCATTGGATCACGTCGGGGGAGGCAATCGGGCCGATCTCGGTGCGGACCCAGGTGCGCAGCTCCTTCAGCAGATCATCCGACGGCTCCCTGTCGTTCATAAGGGTCACATAGCAGTAGATGCCCTGGCCCTTGATCTCATGCGGGTAGCCGACCACGGCGGCCTCTGCCACGGCAGCGTGGGCCACCAGCGCGCTTTCGACCTCGGCGGTGCCCATGCGGTGGCCGGAGACGTTGATCACGTCGTCGACGCGGCCGGTGATCCAGTAGTCGCCGTCCTCGTCGCGGCGGCAGCCGTCGCCGGTGAAGTAGTAGCCCTTGTAGTCGGAGAAATAGGTCTTCTCGAACCGCTCATGGTCGCCCCAGACGGTGCGCATCTGGCCCGGCCAGCTGTCCTTGATGCACAGCACGCCCTCGACGCCGTTGCCGTCGATCTCGACACCGGACTGCGGGTCCAGAACCACCGGCTGGATGCCGAAGAAGGGCTTCATCGCGGCGCCGGGTTTGAGCGTGTGCGCGCCCGGCAGCGGGGTCATCAGGTGGCCGCCGGTCTCGGTCTGCCACCAGGTGTCGACGATCGGCACGGTGCCTTTGCCGATCACGTTGTGATACCACTCCCAGGCTTCCGGGTTGATCGGTTCACCCACGGTGCCCAGCACCTTGAGAGCGCTCAGGTCGCAGCTCTCGACCCATTTGTCGCCCTGGCCCATCAGCGCGCGCAGCGCGGTGGGGGCGGTGTAGAACTGGTTCACCTTGTGCTTTTCGCAGACCTGCCAGAAACGGGAGGCATCGGGGTAGGTCGGCACGCCCTCGAACATCAGGGTGGTGGCGCCATTGGCCAGCGGGCCATAGACGATATAGCTGTGGCCGGTCACCCAGCCCACGTCCGCGGTGCACCAGTAGATGTCGCCGTCGTGGTAATCAAAGGTGACCTCATGGGTCATCGCGGCATAGGTCAGGTAGCCGCCGGAAGTGTGAACCACGCCCTTGGGCTGACCGGTGGAGCCGGAGGTGTAGAGGATGAACAGCGGATCCTCGGCGTTCATCTCGGTCGGCTTGCAGTAGTCGTCCGCCTCCAGCGCCATCTCGTTGTAGTCATAGTCGCGCCCGTCCACCCAGGTGGTCTGGCCGCCGGTGCGCTTGACCACCAGGCATTTCACCGTGTCCTTGGTGTGCAGCAGGGCAGCGTCGGCGTTCGACTTCAGCGGGGTCTTGCGGCCGCCGCGCGGCGCCTCGTCCGCGGTGATGATGACCTTGGCGTCGCAGCCGTTGATGCGGGCGGCCAGCGCGTCGGGGGAGAAACCGGCAAACACGATCGAGTGAATGGCGCCGATGCGGGCGCAGGCCAGCATGGCATAGGCCGCTTCGGGGATCATCGGCAGATAGATGACAACCCGGTCGCCCTTGCGAACGCCCATCGACTCCAGGATGTTGGCCATCCGGCAGGTGCGGCGGTGCAACTCCTTGTAGGTGATGTGCTGCGCGTCTTCGTTCGGGTCATCCGGCTCCCAGATGATTGCGGTCTGGTCGCCGCGGGTGTCCAGGTGGCGGTCGATGCAGTTGGCGGAAACGTTCAGGGTGCCGTCGGCGTACCAGTTGATCGAGACATTGCCGAAGTTGTAGTTCACGTCCTTCACCTGGGTGAAGGGCTTGATCCAGTCGATGCGCTTGCCCTGTTCGCCCCAGAAGCCTTCGGGATCGGACAGCGAGGCCTCGTACATCTCCTGATACTTGGCGGCATTCACATGCGCCCGGGCAACGGTTTCGTCGGACGGCGGATAGACAGCGTCTGCGTGCAGCGCGTTCATTCGGTTTCCTCCCAGAATTTCATTGGCAAGACAAACGACAACGCTGTGCCGTGGCTGTCAAACCGTTTCCTCCTGAGACCAGATAATACCGCAGTCTGAAAATTTGTGAATAAAATGCCGGTATCAAAGGATTTATCTGTAAACGAATTTCGAGACTCCGGCGCGGTTTGAAAATAAATTTGCATGCGGACGCATACCGGCACTTGTTTTCAAGGGCTTTTCTGTAAATTCCAGTGCGGCGCAATTGCCGCCTGCCGGCCTGATATTGGCCCGGGGGCGGCGTCCTGCCGCAGGGCGGGGCGGCCAGCCGCCTGCGGCATATTGTGCCCAGGGGCGGAGAAGGCACCAGCCGCCCTGCGCGAGTCGCTGCGTCATCTTTGCAGCCGGGGGGCTTGGCAGGGCGCATCCCTGCCGCTAGCCTGACTGACAAGCGTCCAGGCCGGTTTTTCGTTTGCCGGCAGTCACAAGGGCGCAATTCGGGAGAGTTACATCATGAACAGATTTCTGACTGCCGCCGTGGCGGCTGCTGCGGGTTTTGCCATCGCCGGGGAGGCCGCGGCCACCGAGTGGAACGTGTCCCTGTGGGGCAAGCGCCGGGCCTTTACCGAACATGTGGAGAAACTGGCGGAGCTGGTTTCCGAGAAAACCGGCGGCGAGTTCACCCTGAACATCAGCTATGGCGGGCTGTCGAAGAACAAGGAAAACCTCGACGGCATCTCCATCGGCGCCTTTGAGATGGCGCAGTTCTGCGCCGGCTACCACCGCGACAAGAACCCGACCATTACTGTGCTGGAGCTGCCGTTCCTGGGCGTGAACACGCTGGAAGAGGAGGTGGCAGTGTCCCATGCGGTCTATGCCCATCCGGCGGTGCAGGCGGATCTGGCGCGCTGGAACGCCAAGCTGCTGATGACTTCGCCGATGCCGCAGTACAATATCGTCGGCACCGGCGAGCCGCGCGACGAGCTGGCCGAGTTCAAGGACATGCGGGTGCGCGCCACCGGCGGCATCGGCCAGGCGTTCTCCGCCGTGGGCGCGGTGCCCACCTCGGTGACCGCCACCGAGGCCTACAATGCGATGGAATCCGGCGTTGTCGACACTGTTGCCTTTGCCCAGCACGCGCATCTCAGCTTCGGCACCATCAACAAGGCCGACTGGTGGACCGCCAACCTGAACCCCGGCACCGTGAACTGCCCGGTGGTGGTCAACACCGATGCCTATGACGCCCTGAGCGATGCCGAGCGCGAGGCGCTGGACAGCTCGGTGGATGAGGCGATTGCCCATTACCTGGAAAACTACGGCGCGCTGCTGACCAAATGGGACGGCGTGCTGGAAGAGAAGGGCGTCGAGAAGGTGATGATCTCCGACGACCAGCTGGCCGAGTTCCGCAAGGTGGCCGCCGACCCGATCCGCGCCAAGTGGATCGAGGACATGAGCGCCCAGGGATTGCCCGCGCAGGAGCTCTATGACCTGGTGCAGAAAACCCTGAGCGACGTGCGCTCGGGCAGCTGAGGCTGGTAGAACTGGAAGGGGCCGGGCAGGACTGCACCGGCCCTTTCTGTCTTTGGCGATACGGAAATGACGGGGGCAGGGCATGGCAGGCAGCGCGGCGGTGCTGGAGGATGGCAGCCTGATCAGCAGGCTGGACAGGGGATTGCTGAAGGCGGAGCAATTGCTGGCGCTGCTGAGCGGCATTGCGGTGTTCTCGCTGATGATCCTGGCGGTGGTCTCGGTCGGCGGGCGCAATGCGATGAATGCGCCGCTGCCCGGCTATGTCGACTGGATCGAGCAGATCATGCCGCTGATCGCCTTCATGGGAATCGCCTATGTGCAGCGCGGCGGCGGCCATATCCGCATGGACATCTTCATCGGCGCGCTGAGGGGCCGGGCGCTGTGGCTGTTTGAGCTGGTCTCGGTAGTGCTGATCCTCTTGCTGATCCTGGCGCTGGTCTGGGGCAGCTGGTCGCATTTCCTGCGCTCCTTCGACTTTGCCGCGCCGCTGTGGAGCCGCGACAGCTCCATTGACATCGGGTTGCCGATCTGGCCCGCCAAGCTGCTGGCACCGGTTGCCTTTGCGGTGCTGGCCCTGCGGCTGATGCTGCAGGTCTGGGGCTACGGGCGGGCGCTGGTGCTGGGGCTGGAGGCGCCGGTGGCGGTGCCGCTGATCCAGAGCGCGGCAGAACAGGCGGCGGCTGAAGCGGATCAGATGCAAGGCCATGACACAAATGGCAGCGGGCAGGGGTAAGGCAGATGGAACCGATTGAAATCGGCCTGTGGGTCACGGGCGGCCTGCTGGCCATGGTGGTATTAGGGATGCGGGTGGCCTTTGCGGCCGGGCTTGCGGGTCTTGCGGGCCTCATCTGGATCTTCTGGGCCAAGTTCGGCTATGACCCGGGGCGGTTCGGCAAGGCGCTGACCATCGCGGTCAAGACCGCGGGCCAAGTGCCGCATTCCAAGGTCTCCAGCCAGGCGCTCAGCCTGATCCCCACCTTCATCCTGATTGGATATCTCGCGTATTATGCAGGGCTCACACGGGCGCTTTTTGTGGCCGCCAAACGCTGGATCGCCTGGCTGCCGGGCGGGCTGGCTGTCTCCACCGTGTTTGCCACCGCGGGTTTTGCCGCGGTGTCGGGCGCCTCCGTGGCCACCTCAGCTGTCTTTGCCCGCATCGCCATCCCGGAGATGCTGGAGATCGGCTATGACAAGCGCTTCGCCGCAGGGGTGGTCGCGGCCGGCGGCACCCTGGCCTCGCTGATCCCGCCCTCCGCCATTCTGGTCATTTACGCGATCATCGTTGAGCAGGATGTGGGCAAGCTGCTGCTCGCGGGTTTCATCCCGGGCGCCTTCTCGGCGGTGGTCTACGGGCTGCTGATCGTCGGCATCGCGGTGATCTTCAAATCCGTCGGCCCGCCGGTCAAGGGCTTCACCTGGGGCCAGCGGTTTGCGGCGCTGCCCGGCGCGCTGCCGATCGTTCTGGTGGTGCTGATCATCATCTGCTTTGTCTACAACCCCTTTGGCGGCGACGCCTGGGGCACCCCGACCGAGGGCGGCGCCATCGGGGCCTTCATCGTGTTTCTCTATGCGCTGAAGGAGGGGATGAAATGGACGGAGCTGAAATCGGCGCTTTTGGAGACCGCCAAGCTGACGGTCATGATTTTCACCATCATCTGGGGCGTCCTGATCTATGTGCGCTTCCTCGGCTTTGCCGATCTGCCGGGGGCGTTCTCAGATTGGATCACCTCGCTGGAGATGTCGCCGATGCTGATCCTGATCTGCATCCTCTTGGCCTATGCGGTGCTGGGGATGTTCATGGACGCCATCGGCATGCTGCTGCTGACCCTGCCGGTGGTCTATCCGGCGGTTATGGCGCTGAACGGCGGTGAAAGCGTGGCCGCCGCCGACAGCGCCTTTGGCATGAGCGGCACCATGTGCGCGATCTGGTTCGGCATCCTGGTGGTGAAAATGGCCGAGTTCTGCCTGATCACTCCGCCCATCGGGTTGAACTGTTTCGTGGTGGCCGGCGTGCGCGAGGATCTGAGCGTGCAGGATGTGTTCCGAGGCGTGACCCCGTTCTTCATCGCCGATGCGGTGACGATTGCCCTGCTGGTGGCGTTCCCGGGGATCGTGCTCTACCTGCCGTCCTTGGCTGGGTAGGGAAGGGCGTGACAGGGAAGGGAGCTCAGGGCTCACCAAAGCAGATACCTGCGTCAGATCCGCCTTCACATGCCCCCTGCCTGCCTGTGCCAGCTGCCGGGCTCAAGCATAACAGCCGTATCCCCGCCTGCGGGCGGGGCCCCGCGGCGGTTTTTCTTGATCCCGCCCCCTGTCACCGGCTGCCTGTGCTCACGCGAAGGCGGATCCGAAGCAGATCAGCTTGGCAGCGGGCGGCGCAGGGCCTATATGGCGCGGCATGAGAGATTTTGCCCCCCTGCACCAGGCCGCGCGTTTGAGCGTCGCACCGATGATGGACTGGACCGACCGGCACTGCCGCTATCTGCACCGGCTGCTGAGCCGCGAGGCGCTGCTGTACACCGAGATGGTCACCGCACCTGCCCTGGTGCGGGGCGGGGCGCTGCATTTGCTGGAGTTCAATCCGCAAGAGCATCCGGTGGCGCTGCAGCTGGGCGGCTCGGACCCGGAGGAGCTGGCAGAAGCGGCGCGGCTGGGGGCGGAGGCCGGCTATGATGAGATCAACCTCAACTGCGGCTGCCCCAGCGACCGGGTGCAATCCGGAGCCTTCGGGGCGGTGCTGATGCAGACGCCGGAGCTGGTCGCGGACTGCGTGGCAGCGATGCGCGAGGCTGTGGACGTTGAGGTTACCGTCAAATGCCGCATTGGAGTGGATGAGCAGGAACCGGAAGAAGTGCTGCCGGATTTCCTGGGAAAGATCCGCGCCGCGGGCTGCCGGCGGGTGACGATCCACGCGCGCAAGGCCTGGCTGCAGGGGCTGTCGCCCAAGGAGAACCGGGACATTCCGCCCTTGGACTACGATCTGGTGCACCGGATGAAAGCGGCGTTCCCGGACATGCATGTCTCGATCAACGGCGGCATCGCCACGCTGGGTGAGGCCAAGGCGCATCTGGAGCGCGGTCTGGACGGGGTGATGGTGGGGCGCGCGGCCTATCACCAGCCTGCCGATGTGCTCTGTGCGGCGGATCCTGAGATTTACGGCACCGGCGCGGTGAGTGACGCGGGCGAGGCGGTGCGGCAGATGCTGCCCTATATCGAGGCGCGGCTGAGCGAAGGCGCCAAGCTCAACCAGATCACCCGCCACATGCTGGGGATGTTTGCGGGCAAGCCGGGTGCGCGGCAGTGGCGGCGGATGCTGTCCGAGGGCGCCTGCCGGGCCGGCGCCGGGCCGGAGCTGGTGCTGGATGCGCTGGCGCAGGTGGAGAGCCGCGCGGCGGCGTGACGCGGCGCCTCACACGCTAGTGCCTTGTGCAGGCGGGGAACCGCCGCTAACCCTTTGCCGGTGAACCAAAGCCCGAGGTGCCCCGCATGACCGATCCTGCCGTGACCGCTGCCCTGCTGGCGGAGCCTGCGCTGCTGATGCAGATGGCGGGGCTTCTGGTGGTGATCGGAGCCTTTGCAGGTGTGCTGGCCGGCCTTCTGGGGGTTGGCGGCGGCATCGTGCTGGTGCCGGCCTTCTTCTATGCCTTCCAGACGCTGGGCTATGGCGGCGATCAGCTGATGCAGATCTGCCTGGCGACCTCTTTGGCGACGATCATCGTGACCTCGGTGCGCTCTGTCATGAGCCACAACAAGAAGGGCGCGGTGGACTGGGAGATCCTGCGTAGCTGGGGCATTGGCATTGCCCTTGGCGCCATTGTCGGCGTGCTGGCGGCCTCCGCCCTGCGCTCCACCGTGCTTCAGGGGGTGTTTGGCGGGCTGGCACTGGTCATTGGCTGCTACCTGGGGCTGGGCCGGTCCGAGTGGCGGCTGGCAGAAGCCATGCCCAAGGGCGCCAAGCGGATGGCGCTGTCGCCTGCGGTCGGGTTCCTGTCGGTGCTGATGGGGATCGGCGGCGGCAGCTTCGGGGTGCCGCTGATGACCCTGCACGGAGTCGCGGTGCACCGGGCGGTGGCAACCGCTGCGGGTTTTGGCGTGATCATCGCGGTGCCCTCGGTAGCCGGCTTTCTGTTGCTGGAGGTGGATCCGTCGGCGCGGCCGCCTTTCACCATTGGCGCAGTCAATCTGGTGGCGTTTTTCATCGTGATTGCGATGACGCTGATCACCGCGCCCTGGGGAGTGAAGCTGGCCCATGCGATGGACCCGAAACCGCTGAAACGGGTGTTCGGGGCGTTTCTGGTGCTGGTGGCGCTGAACATGCTGCGCAAGGCCTTTGGATACTAAGAGGACGTCATGCTGGAACAGATCGAACAGTTTCAGGACAGGGGCTGGGTGCGCTTTGCCCATGACCCGCAGGTGGCCGCCTGGGCGGCGGATGCGTTGCGCCACGGCATCCGTTCGCTGGACGATCCGGCCTGCGCCGAGTGGTTCCAATGCGAGCGGACCTGGTTCATTGGTGTTGATGCCTTGCCCAATGATGCCGCAGGGCGTTTGCCGGACGGGCCGCCTCTGGCCGGCGCGCCTGTCGATTTCATCACGCAGCACCTCGGGTCCATTCCGGACCTGCACCGGGCGCAGGTGTCCTCGGTCTTTCCCGGCTATCCGCGCCCGCGCCCGGGCGAGGGCGAGGCCGCCTTCCGCTACCGTGTAAAACGCGACGCGGCGCATGTGGACGGGGTCAAGATGTACGGCGAGCACCGCCGCCGCAAGGTGGAGGAGCCGCATGCCTGGGTGCTGGGCATTCCGCTGAATGAGAGCAGCCCGGATGCCTCGCCGCTGGTGATCTGGGAGGGCAGCCACCGCATCATGCGCCGCGCCTTTGCTGCGGTGTTTGAGGGAGTGCCGCAGGCCGACTGGGCGGATGTGGATGTGACGGATGCCTATACCGCCGCCCGCGCCGAGGTGTTCGAGACCTGTCCGCGGATCATGGTGCCTGCAAAGCCCGGCGAGTCCTATCTGATGCACCGGCTGTGCCTGCATGGAGTTGCGCCCTGGGGCGAGGGAGCATCCGCGCCGGAAGAGGGCCGGATGATCGCCTATTTCCGTCCGGAGCTGGCGGATTGGACCAAGGGGTGGCTGGCGGAAGGGTAGACAGGTGGCCAGCTTTTTATAGTTTTACCTTAGGCAGGCTTGCGCCCACGCTTCTAGGAAGATGGTGCACAATCTGATGCCGTTTTTTGCGAATGCGGACCAGGCAGGTAGCCTGCAGCCATAAGGTGATAGGTTAGCATTCAGTCCGCCTGGGGTCCATTTGGTTGCCGCAGCGTGCCGTGGTCGACAGAAGTTGAATGGAATGGCCGGGCGCATGGCAGCCTTGCTGTCCTTTCCGTGGCCGGCGTCAGCAAATGGGTTTAAGATTCAGCCGTCAATGAGTGCGCGGGGTGATTGAAATGATCCAAGTCGAAACTCAAATGGGCGGCTCTCTGATTGAGGTGCGCCTGACGGGAAAAATCCGAGGCGAAGATTACGAAAAGCTGCTTGTGCCCGCGGTGGAGGCCGCGCTGAAGGAGCATGACCGGATCAGGGTGCTGGCAATCCTGGATCAGGGCTTTGACGGCTATGACCTGTCCGCAGTGTGGGCCGATACCAAGCTGGGATTGGGGCATTGGAGCGGTTTTGACCGCTGCGCTGTGGCGGCGGATCAGGGTTGGGTGCAAACAGCCATCCGCGTGGCGGCGCCGCTGCTGCCGTGCCCGGTGCAAGTCTTTGGCCTTGATCAGGTGGAGGCGGCCCGTCGCTGGCTGCGGGAGTCCCTTGGCACGGTGCACATCATCGATCTGGGCGGGCCTTGCCTTCAGATCAAGCTGATGGGGCAGGTGGACCCCGATGCCTACCAGCGGGCAGGGGGCGATCTGGACGCAAGGCTGCGGGAGCGGGAGGGGTTCCGCCTCCTGATCGACCTGACGGAGTTTGACGGCTGGCAAGGCCTGTCGGCCATGGCGGCGCATTTCAATCTGGCGCGGACCCATGTGCCGCTGCTGGACCGCGCAGCCGTGGTCGGTGACAAGGCTTGGCAGCACATGGCGCAACGGGTCGCGGCCCGGATCCTGAACGCGGAAAGCCGGTTCTTCCCAAGTGAAGAGATTGAGAATGCAAAGGCCTGGCTGACGGCGGACTAAGACGGAGGGGCGGTTTCAGCCCCGGTTCAGCCTCGCACCGCGGCCGCCGCGGCGCTTGACCAGTTTGCTGGCGCGGGCGGGCAGGTCGTTCATGATGCCTGCGCGCTCCTCGTTGGTCATTTTCGACCAGTCGCGGATTTCGTCGATGGAGCGGTAGCAGCCGGTGCAGATGCGGGCCTCGGGGTGGACGACGCAGATCTTGATGCAGGGGGACTGGATTTCGTCCCGTTTCCAAACGTCGTCGCTCATGCCTTCACCCGTTCTTCAAATGCCGCATCCGGTCCAATGCGCCTTGCAAGATATAGGAGGCCGCGACGTGATCGATAACCTCTGCGCGGCGTTTGCGTGTCGTATCTGCTTCAAGAAGCGCTTTTTCTGCCGCTACGGTGCTCAGGCGCTCGTCCCAGAAGCTGATCGGCAGATCGGTGAGCTGCGCCAGATTGCGTGCAAAGGCGCGGGTGGACTGGCAGCGGGGGCCCTCAGTGCCGTCCATGTTGCGGGGCAGGCCCAAAAGGATGCCTCTGATGTCGCGCTGCTGGATGATTTCCAGCAGGCGCGCGGCGTCCAGCGAGAATTTTTTGCGCTTCACTGTTTCCAGCGGTGTCGCCACCGCGCCGATGCGGTCGGAGACGGCGACGCCGATGGTCTTGGTGCCCAGATCCAGCCCCATCAGCGCGTTCATCGGCGGCAGGGCGGCGGCGAAATCTTCAAAGGCGTCGTGGATCATTCGGCAATTCCGGATTGGGCGGCGATGGTGTCCAGCAGTTCCAGTGCATCGGTGTTGCCGGCAAAGGCGCCGCTGGCCTCGTCGTAGACTGTTCGGGCGCGCTCGGTTTCGCCCAGCACCGACAGGGCGCCGATCAGGCGGGCCCATTCCTCGGCGCTGCCGCCCTCGGTCGCCAGACGGTCCGACAGACGGGTGACCATGCCGCGGATCATCTCTTGCTGCTCCTCTGCACTCAGTTCACTGGCGGAGGACATCTCCTCGGCGCTGGGGCCGGGCAGGGCGGGGGCGGCGCCGCCGCCAGGGGTGATCGGGCGGTATTCGACACCGGCGCGGAAGGCCATTTCCTCGATCTGGCCCTGAATGCCCTTGACCCAGGGTGCGTCCGCCGGGCCGTCGCGCAGGGTGGCGGCCCATTCGCGGTAGGCGAGGTCGGGGCGGCCGATCTGACCCAGCATCAGGCCCCAGTAATAGCGGGCAGGGCCGTGGCTGGGATCGATCGCGCGGGCTTTTTGGAGGTCGGTCTGCGCCTCGGGGGAGACATAACCACCGGCCGCCATGATCTTCAATTCGGCCAGTTCGGTGAAGTCGCGGGCGTTCACTTGGCCCCCGGCCAGCCGGATGTAGTTGGTCTTGGCCTCATAGGCGGCTTTGAAGTTGCCGAGGTTGGCCTCGTGCTGGGCCAGCAGGGCCTGGCCCTGGGGGTCGTCTTCGCGCTCGCCTGCGGTCTTGCGCAGCTGTTCGACCAGTTTGACGTAGCCTTCTTCCACCTGCGGGTTCCCGATTGCCGGAACCTCGGCCTCGGCCTCTGCCTGCGAGGGGCGGTTTTCGGCGCGCTCACCGGCCATCCGGATACGGTCCTGCAGGCCCAGATCACCATAGCCCGGCGCGCCCAGCTGCCAGTAAAGGCCCAGGGTGCCGCCGGTGATCAGCAGCGCGGTGGCGATGGCGAATCCCAGCGACAGGGCGCGGGGCTGGGCGGGGCCGGACTTGCGCTTTTGCAGCTGCGTATCAGCGGCCAGGATGCGGCGCGAGATTTCGGTGCGGATGCGCTCGGAGTCGGCCTGATTGATCACTCCGCGGGCCAGATCCTTGTCGACTTCGCGCAATTGCTGGCGGTAGACGCGCAGGTCGTAGGCCGCGGCAGGTTCGCCTTGCTCGCGGGCGCGGATGATGATCATTGCCAGCAGCAGCGCTGCCGCAAAGGCGATTAAGGCGGTGACTGTCCAGAAAACCATGCCGTCTCCGTAGTTTGGTTTTCATCTATATGCGGGGCGGGCCGAACAAAAGGGCCAAACTGCCGCGGGATGCTGCAATGCGTCATTTCGATATGTCGCAATAACGCAGAAACAGGGCGATAAACGGCACTGGTCAGCCATGCGTTTCGGGCATACCCGCTATCAGACACGAACCATCGGATTCGCTCATGAAACGCTATTCAGTCTTTGCTGTCGCACGGGAAGCCCTGCGCTATCACACCGGATGGGAGCGCGCCTGGCGCTCGCCGGAACCCAAACGCCACTACGATGTCGTCATCGTGGGTGCGGGCGGGCATGGCCTTGCCACTGCCTACTACCTGGGTAAGAACTTCGGCATTACCAATGTCGCAATTATCGAGAAAGGCTGGCTGGGTGGCGGCAATACGGGCCGGAACACCACCATCATCCGCTCGAACTACCTGCAGGATCCCTCGGCTGCGATCTATGAAAAGGCGCGCAGCCTGTATGAGACCATGTCGCAGGACCTGAACTACAACGTGATGTTCAGCCCGCGCGGCGTGATCATGCTGGCCCAGACCGAGCATGAGATCCGCGGCTACAAGCGCACCGCGCATGCCAACCAGCAGCAGGGTGTGCAGACCGAGTGGATCACCCCGGAGCGGGTCAAGGAGATCGTGCCGATCATCAACCTGCACGGTCCCCGCTACCCCGTGCTGGGCGGCCTGTGGCAGGAACGCGGCGGCACCGCCCGTCACGACGCCGTGGCCTGGGGCTATGCGCGTGCGTGCTCCGACATGGGCATGGACATCATCCAGAAGTGCGAAGTCACCGGCGTGCGCACCGAGAACGGCCGCACCGTGGGTGTCGACACCACCAAAGGCCCGATCGACTGCGACAAGATCGGCATGATCGTTGCGGGCAACGCCTCGGTGCTGTCGGAAATGGCGGGCTTCCGTCTGCCGATGGAATCCGTTGCCCTGCAGGCGATGGTGTCCGAGCCGATCAAACCCTGCATGGACGTGGTTGTGATGGCCAACACCGTGCACGGCTACATGTCCCAGTCCGACAAGGGCGAGATGGTCATTGGCGGCGGCACCGACGGGTTCAACAACTACACCCAGCGCGGCTCCTTCCACCATATCGAGGAAACCGTCCGCGCCCTGGTCGAAACCTTCCCGATGGTCAGCCGCCTGAAGATGCTGCGCCAGTGGGGCGGCATCGTGGATGTGACCGGCGACCGTTCGCCGATCATCTCCAAGACCCCGGTTCAGAACTGCTTCATCAACTGCGGCTGGGGCACCGGCGGCTTTAAATCCATCCCGGGTTCGGGCTGGGCGATGGCAGAGCTGATGGCCACCGGCCACTCGCCGCTGACCGAGGAGTTCTCGATCAACCGCTTCAAAGAAGGCAAGTTCATCGACGAGAGCGTCGCCGCCGGTGTGGCGCACTAACGCCGCAAAATTCAATACTGTGGAGCAAGCACAATGCTGATCCTTGAATGCCCCTATTGCGGCGTCAAAGCCGAAGAAACCGAACTGGCCGCGGGCGGCGAAGCGCATCTGAAGCGCTATGGCCCCGGCTCCTCGGATGATGAGTTCCATGACTACCTGTTCATGCGCGAAAACCCCAAAGGCGTTCACTTCGAACGCTGGCGCCATGCCAACGGCTGCGGCAAGTGGTTCCACGCCGCCCGCTGCACCATGACGCTGGAGGTCTTTGGCACCTACACCGCCCAGACCAGCGAGCCGCCGCAGGAGATCAAGGACAAGATCGCTGCCAAACGCCCGGGCTGGACCTGGCGCGAATTTGCGGACGGGAAGAAATGAACCTCCGCCTGACTGAAACACCCGCTTTTCTCTTGAAAGGTCTGCGCCCATGAGCACGCGTCTTGCCAAGCACGGCCGGCTGATCGACCGCTCCAAACAGATCGCCTTCACCTTCAACGGCAAATCCATGCAGGGTTTTGCCGGCGATACCCTGGCGTCCGCTCTGCTGGCCAACGGCCAGGTGATGATGGGCCGCTCGTTCAAATACCACCGCCCGCGCGGCGTTGTCGCATCCGGCTCGGAAGAGCCCAATGCGCTGATGCAGCTGGGTGTGGGCGACCGTTACGAGCCGAACCAGCGCGCCACCACCACCGAGCTGTTCTCG
Organism: Leisingera sp. JC11; assembly: GCF_040704725.1. NCBI lineage: Bacteria > Pseudomonadati > Pseudomonadota > Alphaproteobacteria > Rhodobacterales > Roseobacteraceae > Leisingera > Leisingera sp. JC11. The sequence continues at coordinate 100,958 of NZ_JBFCVS010000009.1, read as the reverse complement.
GGCCTGACTGCGCAGTCGCAGAACCATTGGCCGAGCCTGGAATTCGACGTTCTGGCGGTGAACAATAAGCTGAGCCGCTTCCTGACTGCCGGCTTCTATTACAAGATGTTCATCCACCCGCGTCCGCTGTGGAAGCACGTCTATGAGCCGATCATCCGGAAGTCCGCAGGTCTGGGCGCTGCGCCCGACAAGGAGCTGAAGGACGCCGACACATACGAGCACTTCTACTTCTTTGCAGATGTGCTGGTCATCGGCGGCGGCGTTGCCGGCCTGCAGGCGGCCAAGGCGGCTGCAGCCTCCGGGGCCAAGGTTCTTGTGCTGGAACAGAACAGCCATTGGGGCGGCCGTGCGCCGGTCGACGGCGGCACCATCGACGGCGAAGCGCCCGAGGCCTGGATCGAAAAGACCCTGGCTGAGCTGCGCGGCATGGACAACGTCACCCTGCGCGACCGCTGCATGGGCTCCGGCGTCTATGACCACGGCTATGCCCTGGGCTATGAGCGCCTGACCGACCACGCACCGGGCCAGGGCGGTCCGCGCCACCGTCTGTGGCGGATCCGTGCGAGCCAGATCGTCACCGCAACCGGTGCGATCGAGCGTCCGCTGTCCTTTGCCGGCAACGATGTTCCCGGCGTAATGCTGGCGGCCTCGATGCGCGACTATGTTGTGAACTGGGGCATCAACCCCGGCCAGAAGGTCGTAGTTGCCACCAACAACGACGATGCCTACCGCACAGCGCTGGTGCTGCATGACGCGGGCGTCGAAGTGGTCCGGGTGGTCGACACCCGCGAAACCGGCGGCGGCGCGCTGATGGAAGCTGTCCGCGAGAAGGGTATCCGGGTCGAGCTGGGTCGCGCCATCGCCAAGGTGAAGGACGGCAAATGCGTGACCGAGGTCGCCATCTGCGCCCAGAACGGCGAAGGCGGTGCGCGCGAGACCGTGCAGGCTGACGCGGTTGCCATGTCCGGCGGCTGGTCGCCGGTGGTCCACCTGTGGTCCCACTGCGGCGGCAAGCTGATCTGGGACGAGGCGAACGCCAACTTCCGCCCCGATGCCTCCCGTCCGCCGCTGGGCGACAATGGCGAAGGCTTTGTGGTTCCGGCCGGTGCTGCAAACGGCGAGTTCGGCTTGGGTGCGCTGCTGGAAGACGCAGCCGCGGCTGGTGCCAAGGCGGCCGAAGCAGCTGGCTTCCCGGCGAAATCCGTGGCGGCTGCCAAGGGTGAATCCGAGGAAGAAGCCCGTATGGAAGCGGTTTGGCTGATGCCCGCCAAGGCAGACATCAAGCTGCGTATGAAGTCCTGGCTGGACTATCAGAACGACGTGAAAGTGTCGGACGTGCAGCTGGCTGCGCGCGAAGGCTACGAGAGCGTCGAGCACACCAAGCGTTACACCACGCTGGGTATGGCCACCGACCAGGGCAAACTGTCCAACATCAACGGCCTGGCCATTCTGGCCGACAGCCTGAACTCGGAAATCCCGCAGGTTGGCACCACCACCTTCCGTCCGCCTTACCACCCGATCTCGCTGGGCGCGATCGCCGGTGAGGCACGGGCCGAGATCTTCCAGCCGGTGCGTAAAACTCCGATCTACGACTGGTTCGACAAGAACGGCGCGGATTGGGAACCGGTTGGCCAGTGGCGCCGCCCGTTTTCCATCAACAAGCCGGGTGAGGACCGTCATGCTGCGGTGAACCGCGAGGTGAAGAACACCCGCGAGAACCTCGGCCTGCTGGATGCCTCGACGCTCGGTAAGCTGGTGGTCAAGGGCCCCGACGCAGGCAAGTTCCTGGACATGCTCTACACCAACATGATGTCCACGCTTAAGGTCGGCAAATGCCGTTATGGCCTGATGTGCACCGAGAACGGCTTCCTGATGGACGACGGCGTGGTTGCGCGCATCGACGAGGACACCTTCCTGTGCCACACCACCACCGGCGGTGCTGAGCGCATCCACGGCTGGATGGAAGAGTGGCTGCAGACCGAATGGTGGGACATGAAGGTCTACGTCGCCAACGTGACCGAGCAGTATGCCCAGATTGCGGTGGTCGGCCCCAACGCCCGCAAGGTGCTGGAGAAGCTGAACGCGGCAGCAGGCGGCGGCATGGATGTCTCGAAAGAGGCGCTGCCCTTCATGGAATGGCGTGACGGCAAGATCGGTGAATTCGACGCCCGTGCCTACCGGATCTCGTTCTCGGGCGAGCTGTCCTACGAAATCGCGGTTGCGGCTTCCGAAGGGCAGGCGTTCTGGGATGCGCTGATGGAAGCGGGCAAGGAATTCGGCGTCATGCCTTATGGCACCGAGACCCTGCACATCCTGCGTGCCGAGAAGGGCTTCATCATGATCGGCGACGAAACCGATGGCACCGTGATCCCGCAGGATCTGGGGCTGCATTGGGCGCTGTCGAAGAAGAAGGAAGACTACCTGGGCAAGCGCGCGCAGCAGCGGTCGCACATGGTCGATCCGGAGCGCTGGCAGCTGGTTGGCCTGGAAACGGTCGATGGTTCGGTGCTGCCGGACGGCGCCTATGCGGTGGGTGAAGGCGTCAACGCCAACGGCCAGCGCAACATGATCGGCCGGGTGACCTCGACCTATCACTCCGCGACCCTGGGCCGCGGTATCGCAATGGGCCTGGTCAAGCATGGTCCCAAGCGGATGGGCGAAGTGATCGAGTTCCCGGGCACTGACGGCAAGACCTACAAAGCCAAGATCGTTGATCCGGTCTTCTACGATAAGGATGGAGAGAAGCAGAATGTCTAAGGCTGTTTCCGTACTGAACGGCGCCCGTTTCTCGGGTCTGGCCACCGTCGAGGATGCCGGTCTGCAGGGCATGATCACCCTGCGCGGCGATCTGGGGTCCAAAGCGCTGAAGGCGGCTGTCAAAGCCGCCACCGGCGCCGAGGTTCCGGCACAGGGCTCCATCTCGGTTGCCGAAAACGGCGCCGCGGCCTGGATGTCCCCGGACGAACTTCTGCTGCTGGTTCCCTATGAGGACGCAGTTGCCAAGACGGCGGAAGTGTCAGAGGCGCTGAAGGGCGAGCACGCGCTGGCAGTGAACGTCTCCGACGCCCGTGCCTTCTTCCGCCTGTCGGGCGAGGGTGCGCGCGAGGTGCTGGGCAAGGTAAGCCCGGTGGATTTCGACGCCGCGGCCTTCAAGCCCGGTCAGTTCCGCCGCTCGCGCCTGGCACAGGTGGCCGGCGCCTTCTGGTTGAACGAGGACGGCAGCTTTTACATCATCTGCTTCCGCTCAGTGGGTGAATATGTGTTCAAACTGCTGAGCACGGCGGCGCATCCGCAAAGTAAAGTGGGTGTTTACTAAAATTTTCACTCGCTTTCTGCTTGTGACGCCTTTGCGCGTCATTTACGGTGCCTTGGAGATCTTCCGGGGCACCGTTTTTTGTGGTGCCGGTTCCAGGCAGATCCCTTTTGCAATTACTGCAAGCGGTTTAATTTGAGCTGGTTCCTTGGGGGGAGGTGGCTTCGTGACGATGTTACAGGGAGCTGCCCATGGGTCTGCGGCTATGCGGGGTCTTTGCACTGATTTTAATGCTCGGGGGGGCGGGCGCGGTGGCGGGCCCCAGCTTTCATTGCAGCCTGAAACCGATTTCCGGAACGGCCTGGATCCCCAGCCTGGTGAGTTTGAAGTTCTCTGATGATTTCAGCCATGCCGAGGTCAGCGATGCCGCCTTTGGCGTGCCGGTGAATGCGAGAGTGGTGCAGCACAGCGGCACCTCCTACGCGCTAAGCTGGACCATGCCGGGCCTCGCTGTATCTGGTGATCCCGGACGGCCCCGGCCGCGGTTCCGGGCCATTCTGAACACCTCCAATCTAAAGATGAGCATTCAGGCGGTCTGGAAAGACCTGGACGGAAAGCTGCCGCGCGGCAGCGGCCGTTGCCAATTGGATCAAGGCCTGTCGCTGCTGGCGCAGAACGGTGGCTGACCTGAAAGCCGCCCGGTCTCTGGACTTGCTGGGAGTGTGCCGTACTGGCACCGCTTTAACACGAAATGCGTCTTGCTGACGCCAGAAAACGCTTGCCATTCCACGCAGTGGTTGCAATCAACTCCGGGATGAATTCGGAGAAGTAACTGATGAAACGTATTGCACTTTCTGCGATTGCAGCTGCCGTTAGCCTTGCGGGCCAAATGGCCTTTGCCGAGACGGTATATGATTGTGAGATCAAGGTGTTCACCAACAATGGGTGGATTGCGCCGAGGGTCATCGTCATGTGGGATGATGAAAAGAAGTCCGCGCGTGTTTATGACGGATTTATTCACGAGTTGGTCGGCGAGCCGATTCCGGCCAAAGTTGAACGGCGTAACGAGATTTCTTACAACCTGGGCTGGCGGGTGAATAACATTCCGGTCAGCAACGCCCGGATGTCTCTGGATGGCCTCTACACCGGGGTCCTCAACATGAAGCAGAACACGCTGTCGATCCGCGGCGTCATCACCGGGGTCGCGAACCAGCCGCGCGGGCGCGGGAAATGCAAGGTGAAGAAGGGGTGAGGCTGCGATCTCATTCTGCCTGCAGGGCAGATTTGAATTTCGCCAATGTGGCCTGCGAATTTGGAGACTGGTTTTGAAGCGATTTTTTGTGTGTCTTGCGATGGCCGGAACTTTCTCGGCTGCACAGCCGGAAGAAGGTCATGCAGCCATGCCAAGTGCCGAGTACAACTGCATTGTTGAGCCCTATGGTGATGACAGCTGGATCCCTCATGAGATAGGTTTTACGGTCAAAGCGCAGCAGGCTGATGTTTTTTTTCCTTATTTCTGGGAGAGGGACAAAGAACCCATTTTGGCGAAAGTTAAAGAAAGGCGAGAGGGGCGCCTGCTGATTAAGTGGCGAGTAAGCGCCCCTACCAACTTGGACTTTAATACCCCGGTTGCCTACCGTGTCGAATTTGACCCGGAACAACTGGCTGGGAAGATGTATGCATCTGTACCGCTTGACAACAATGCCCGCAGCGGCGGGCTGGTTACGTGCACATCCGAGAGAAAAAGGTGAGACTGGCATTGCGCAGGGATGCAAGGAGGAGCTTCTTGCAACCTGATGGGAAGGCGGCGCAATGGAAAAGAGGCAAGGCTGCATTGAAGCGGCTGCGGTCTTTTGGTCGAAATTGCACATAGACCCTGCGCGGAAACCGCGCCTAGGCCTCTTGACCTGATAGCGCGCACACAGCATGTATCTGCGCAGGAACGCAAACTTATTTCACAGGGGGCCCAAATGGCTTTTGAACTTCCCGATCTTCCTTATGCACACGACGCCCTGGCTGCCAAAGGCATGTCGGCGGAAACCCTGGAATACCACCACGACCTGCACCACAAGGCCTATGTCGACAACGGCAACAAGCTGATCGCCGGCACCGAGTGGGACGGCAAGTCGCTGGAAGAGATCATCAAGGGCACCTACGATGCGAACGCGGTTGCCCAGAACGGTATCTTCAACAACATCTCCCAGCTGTGGAACCACAACCAGTTCTGGGAAATGATGGGCCCGGGCGAAAGCAAGATGCCGGGTGAGCTGGAGAAGGCTCTGGTTGAGTCCTTTGGCTCGGTCGACGAGTTCAAATCGCAGTTCTCTGCCGCAGGCGCGGGCCAGTTCGGCTCCGGCTGGGCGTGGCTCGTCAAGAACGCTGACGGTTCGCTGGCGGTGACCAAGACCGAAAACGGCGTCAACCCGCTGTGCTTCGGCCAGACCGCTCTGCTGGGCTGCGACGTTTGGGAGCACTCCTACTACATCGACTTCCGCAACAAGCGCCCGGCCTACCTGTCGAACTTCCTCGACAACCTGGTGAACTGGGAAAACGTCGCCTCGCGGATGTAAGGCACGCGCCGCATACTGGCTTTTCAGGCCCGCCGGAGGTTTCCGGCGGGCTTTTTCATGCTGAGTTCCGCCACCTTTCGGTGGTTCCTCCGGAACGCGGGCCGGGTTTCGAACGTTGGTTCGATGTACGAAAGGAGGACCACCATGGCCGAACGTAAGAGGTCCAAGGACGGACACCGTGAAACCAAGGACATCCTGGGCGAGGAGGGCAGTGTTTCCCACGGCGGCCGCACCGGCGGCCGGCTGGCCCGGGAAGTCGGCAGCAAGGACGAGGAAAAGCGCTCCAGGGAACGCCCGGCGGGGGCGACCCGGGTACGCAAGTCCAACGAACAGGAGGAAAAATGATGACGCGGCTCTCACACGGCACCTTCGTCCTGGTCGCAGACAGCGAAAAGGCGCTGTTCCTGGAAAACACCGTGGACGGAGACAACCCGTATCTGCAGGTGCGCCGCAAGGATGAACAGGACAACCCGCCCGACCGGGAGCAGTCGGCCAACCGTCCGGGACGGTTCAACGACGGACCAAGTGTGCACCGGTCAGCGGTTGCCGACACCGACTGGCACGAACTGGCCAAGGAGCGGTTCGCCAAGGACCTGTCGGATAAACTGTACGAAATGGCCCACCGCGGCGAGTTCGAGAAGCTGGTTCTGGTCGCCGCCCCGGAGGTTCTGGGGGAACTGCGCAAGAACCTGCACAAGGAAGTCAGCGATTGCGTGATCGGAGAAATCAGCAAGAACCTGACCGGCCATGAGATCAGCAAGATCGAGGAAATGGTCAAAGACGCGCTGCGTCACAGCTGACCGGACTTGACCCGCGCACCTGCCCGGTGTCTGTGAGACAAAAGCCGGGCAGGAGCTGTTTATGGGCGAGGCACAAAAAGGCGTTCTTGCACTCTGTGCCTCCTGCACCGTCTGGGGGCTGTCGGGCATTTACTACAAGGCATTGTCGCATGTGCCGCCGGAGCAGGTTCTGTCGCACCGGGCGCTTTGGTCGTTTGTGTTTTTCGCCATTGTTCTGCTGTGTCAGGGCCGCATCAGCGCGCTTGGCGCAGCGCTCTCCACCCGCCGCAGTGCGCTGCTGCTGGCGTTCGCGTCGGCGATGATTTCCCTCAATTGGTTCATCTTCATTTCAGCCGTGCAGCTGGGCTATGCCACCGAGGCGAGCCTCGGGTACTACATTTTCCCGCTGCTGAGCGTGCTTCTGGGGCGGCTGGCTTTTGGCGAGCGGCTGACACGGGCGCAAGGGGCCGCGGTTTTTCTGGCAGGCCTCGCGGTGGCGGTTCTGTCTTTCGGGCTTGGTGCCGCGCCTTGGATCCCCTTGGCGCTCAGCTTCAGCTTTGCCCTGTATGGTGTTGTTAAGAAACAGCTGCCCCTGGGGCCGGTGGTGTCGGTGACGGCGGAGGTTGCGCTGCTTCTGCCGGTTGCGCTGGCCATCATTTGGATAACCGGCGGGGCCGGTTTCCTGGGCGGTATCGGGGATGCGGCAATGCTGATGTTTGCCGGCATCCTGACCGGATTGCCGCTGATCCTGTTTGCCTATGCCGCCCGGAGGGTTCGCCTGGGGACCGTGGGGGTTCTGCAGTATTTGAACCCGACACTGCAGTTCCTGGTTGCGGTGCTGGTTTTTACCGAACCCTTTACCCCCTGGCACGGCACCGCCTTTGCGCTGATCTGGAGCGCGGTTGCGGTGTTTTCCTATTCAGCGCTGCGTCAGGAGCGGGCGTCGCGCAGGGCGGCGATGGCGGCCACCGGCGTGTCGGCCCAGATCAGGTAGTCCGACGTTTCCCGGCCGGCAAAGCCCTGGCTGACCACATGGCCCAGCAGGTCGCGCAGCTTGTCCCAGTAGCCTTCGGTGTTCAGGATCACGATCGGCTTGGAATGCAGTCCCAGTTGGCGCCAGGTGAGGGCCTCGAACAATTCGTCCAGTGAGCCGGCGCCGCCCGGCAGCACGATTACTGCATCGGCATTCCACAGCATCACCTTCTTGCGCTCATGCATGGTCTCGGTGACCACATAGGTGGTGAGGTCGGATTTCCCTACTTCACGCCGCTCCAGATGGCTGGGGATTACCCCGAAGGTCTCCCCGCCGGCCTGCTGCGCCGCGCGGGCGACCTCGCCCATCAGCCCGACATCGCCGGCGCCATAGACCAGCCGCATCCCGTTTTCGGCCAGCGCAGCACCGAGCTCGCGGGCGGCTACGGCATAGGCAGGCAATGCGCCGGCGCGGGATCCGCAGTAGACACAGACGGATTTGATGCTCATCGGCCAGCCTTTCCGTGGAATATCAAGGTGAAAACCAATTGGTGTTTTGACCCGTGATAGCGGGGTTGTTAGATTCCCTCAACTAAGCGGAAGGTCACATTCCGCAAATACCGAAGGGAAAGAAATGGCGGATGCATCTGGAAGCGGGGGTCTTGGGGCCCTCACACTTGGCGGTATTGCCGGCGTGGCTGTGGTCGTGGGCGGCGTGGTGCTGTACCAGTTCGGGGTGTTTGGCACGGTTGCGCCTGACGGCACGGTGGTGAGCGAAGAGACCGCCGGGCAGGCGGCGAACGGGAACGGCGCGTTTTCCGGAAACGGCGGGGAATCCGGCCAGCCGCTGCAAAACCGTGCCGTTCAGGAAGCCGCAAGCAATCAGGTTGAAGCGGTAGAAGACGGCCAGCAGCAGGAGACCGGCGCAGCAGAGGAAGGCGCCGGCGCTGACATCGCGGCTGAAGATCGCGCTGAGCCTTCACCTGACGAACCCGACGCAGAAATTGCCGTTGAGGATAATGCTGCGGCAGAAACCGGTACGGAGGAAGCCGGAGCGGAAACACCGGATCAAGGCACCGAACTGGCGGCCTTGACCGAGCCAGCGGACGCTTCAGCGGATACCCAGCCGGACCCGGACACCGAAGCTGCAAAAGAGGATATCTTTGTGCTGCAGGCGCCGGAGCTGGATCTGGTGCGGGTGGACAGCGACGGTGCTGCGGTGATTGCCGGCCGGGCGCAAGAGGGCGTGCAGGTTTCTGTGCTGCTGGACGGCGAGGTGCTGGAACAGCTGGAGGTGCCGGCGGGCGGCGAGTTTGTTTCGCTGACCACGATTGCCCCCAGTGCGGATGCGCGGGTGGTATCGCTGCTGGCCGAACATGACGGCAAGCAGACAGCTTCCGGCGCGTCCTTCATCCTGGCACCGGTCAGCCCGGTTGCTGCTGCAGGGGGCGATGAGGACCCAGCGGAAGAACAGGTGGCAGCGCTGGATGAAGAAACGCCGGCCGCAGAACTGGAGGAAACTGCCCAGACCGGCGAAACGCTTTCTGTGCCTGAGCCCGATGCGGTTGAACCGCCTGAGGAAACCGCCGAAGCAGCCGATGGCGTGCAAGACGCAGAGGATACCGCAGCACCCGCCGGAGACGGCCAGGAAGCTGTTGAGACTGCTTCAGCCGGATCTTCGCAGAAAGACCCGGAGCTTGCGGCAGAATCTGATGCACGGCAGCCCCAAGGCCAAGCCGTGGCGGTGCTGCGCGCCGATCAGGACGGGGTAGAGGTGGTTCAGCCCGCTGTTCCCGCCGATCCTGAACTGAATAAGGAAGTGGCGCTCGATGCGATCAGCTACAACGGCACTGGCGGGGTGGAGCTGACGGGCCGGGCGCGGCCGCAGTCGCGGGTGCGGGTCTATGTGGACAACCAGGTGGTGGCAGAGCTGGATGCAGCCGAGGATGGCCGATGGAACGGCCTGCTGGAGGATGTGGCGCCCGGCGTCTACACCCTGCGCCTGGATGAGATCGAAACGGCCACCGGCAAAGTGGTGAGCCGCCTGGAAACCCCGTTCAAGCGCGAAGCGCCGGAGGTGCTGCCGAAGCCGGAACGTGATGCGGTGCCGGATCAGCCCGCGCCGCTGGTCCGGGCGGTGACGGTGCAGAAGGGCGATACGCTCTGGGCCATCTCGCAGGAAAAATACGGCAGCGGCTTCCTGTATGTGCGGGTGTTCGAGGCCAACCGGGGCGCGATCCGCGATCCGGACCTGATCTATCCAGGGCAGGTCTTTACGATCCCCGAATAATCCACGGAAAACGCGCCCTTGCGGCGCGTTTTTTTCTGCCGCCCCTCGCAAAACCGTGAACAGGTGAATATCTGGAGGTGTCTAGCCAGGAACAGCCATGACCCAGACAGACCAGGCCGCCGCACCGCGCCAAGCCGACATCGCCCAGGACGAACGACGCTCCGGCCTGCGCACATTGCGCAAGGTGGGGCCGTATCTGTGGCCCGAGGGCAACCGCGCGGTGAAGGTCCGGGTGGTGCTGGCGCTGGCGGTGCTGGTTCTGGCCAAGCTGATCGCGGTCTATACGCCGATGCTCTACAAGGGCGCGGTGGACAGCCTTGCGGGTGAGGGCGTGCCACCACTGGCGCTTGGTGCCGTGGGCCTGACTGTTGCCTATGGCATGGCACGGATCCTGACCACCGGTTTTCAGCAGCTGCGCGATGCGGTCTTTGCCCCCGTGGGGCAGCGCGCCCTGCGGCGGCTGGCTCTTGAGACCTTCACCCACATCCACCGCCTGTCGATGCGCTATCACATCACCCGCAAGACCGGCGGCCTCAGCCGGATCATCGAGCGCGGGGTGAAGGGCGTCGAGTTCCTGCTGCGTTTCATGCTGTTCTCCATCGGGCCGCTGATCCTGGAGCTGACGCTGGTGGCGGTGATCCTGACGGTGCTGTTCGACGCCTGGTATCTGGTGGTCGTGGCAGTGACCATCGGGCTTTATGTCTGGTTCACCTTCGCGGTCACCGAATGGCGGGTGAAACTGCGCCGAGAAATGAACAAGCAGGACACCGACGCCAACCAGAAGGCCATCGACAGCCTGCTGAACTTTGAGACGGTGAAATACTTCGTTGCCGAGGAGCGCGAGGCGGCCCGCTATGACGGCGCGATGCGCGGCTATGCCCAGGCGGCGCTCAAGACGGCCTATTCTCTGGCGGCGCTGAACTTCGGCCAGAGTGTGATCATCACTGCGGGTCTGATCGGGGTGATGGTGATGGCGGCCATCGGGGTGGAGCAGGGCAACCTGACTGTCGGCGATTTTGTCATGGTCAACGCCTACATGATTCAGATCACCGTGCCGCTGAACTTCCTCGGCACCGTCTACCGCGAGATCCGCCAAAGCCTGGTGGACATGGGAGAGATGTTCGATCTGCTGGAACAGCCCGCCGATGTGAGCGACAGGCCGGGTGCAGGGGAGTTGCAGGTCAACGGCGGCCGCATCACGCTGGAGGATGTGCGGTTCTCCTATGATGCGGGACGTGAGATCCTGAAAGGCATCTCGCTGGAGGCGGCGCCGGGCCAGACAGTGGCCATCGTCGGTTCCACGGGGTCGGGCAAATCGACCATCGGGCGGTTGCTGTTCCGGTTCTACGACGTCACTGGCGGCGCGCTGAAGATCGACGGCCAGGATGTGCGCGAGGTGACCCAGCAAAGCCTGCATCAGGCCATCGGCGTGGTGCCGCAGGACACTGTGCTGTTTAACGACACGATCCGCTACAACATCGCCTATGGCCGCGACGGGGCCACGCAGGAAGATGTGGAGCAGGCGGCCCGCGACGCCCAGATCCACGATTTCATCATGGCGCTGCCAGAAGGCTATGACACCCAGGTGGGCGAGCGCGGCCTGAAGCTGTCGGGCGGCGAGAAGCAGCGGGTGGGGATTGCCCGGACGCTGTTGAAGAACCCGCCGGTTCTGCTCTTGGACGAGGCGACTTCGGCGCTGGACACCGATACCGAGCAGGAGATCAAGGAGGCGCTGGCGCGGGCCGGGCAGGGGCGCACGGTGATCACCATTGCGCACCGGCTGTCGACCATTGCCGAGGCCGACCGGATCGTGGTGCTGGAACAGGGCGAGATTGCCGAGACCGGCACCCATGACGAATTGCTTGCCAAGGATGGCCGCTACGCCCGGCTCTGGCAGCGCCAGCAGGCGGATCAGGACGCAGCCTGACAGTCCGGCACAGCCTTACGGAGGGGAAACCATCATTGGCTTTCCCCATTGACCGGGTGGCTGCTGTTTTTAAAGTGCCCCCATTCCGGGAAACAGCGGCATCTGTGCCGGCTGGCCCGCAGACAAGGACAAATGGATGAAGACCCTTCTGACTGCAGCCTCCGCAGCTGCCCTGCTTGCCTTTCAGGCGCCTGCCTATGCCGAAGACCTCGAGTTCCTGCTGGTAAACGACAGCAGCGCCGATCTGGTTGAATTCAACGTATCGCCCGCGTCCTCGGACAGCTGGGAAGGCAACCTGATGGAGGGCGGCTACCTGGCGCCCGGCTATGAGATCGGCGTCCTGATTGCCGATGGTGCAACCACCTGCGTCTACGACATCCGCGGCAGTTTTGCCGATGGGTCCGAGGCTGAGGATTTTGGCCTCGATCTGTGTGATCTGGGCGAGTACGTCTTTACCGACTGAATTTGCCGCGCGCCGGGAAGCCCGGCCTGGTGCAATGAAAAGCCCCGCCGGAGCGGGGCTTTTTGTTTGCCTGGTTATTCCGCGGCGCGCAGGCGGCCGCGCGGGGCAGGCGGCTGCGGCTCGCCCTCTTCAGGTTCAGCTTCCCCTTCGCTTGTCTCAGGGGCTGCAACCTCGACCCACTGGATTTCCGTGCTGGGCAGCTGGCGCGCCTTTTTGAACAGCTTGGAGTCCTGCGCAATACGGCTGGAGCGGCCGCGGGTGATCCGCGACAGCATCCGGCCGAGGGCGCGCATGTAGGTGGAGAACCACACCCGGATCGACAGCAGCGAGGGCGTGACCACCAGAGTCAGCACGGTGGCAATGCCCAGGCCGAACACCACGGCGGTTGCCAGCTGTTTCCACCAAAGCGCAGTGGGGCTGTCGATGGAGTAGCCGCCGTTGATGAAGTCCAGGCTGACGCCGAACATCATCGGGGTGAGGCCCGCCATCGTGGTGATGGTGGTCAGGAGCACCGGACGGATACGCGCCTCGGCGGTGCGGATGATTGCCTCGATCCGCGGCATCTGCTGGCTGAACTCCTGATAGGTGTCGATCAGCACGATGTTGTTGTTCACAACGATGCCTGCCAGCGCCACGATACCGGTGCCGGTCATAATGATCGAGAACGGCTGTTGCATCACCATCATGCCGATCAGCACGCCGGTGGTGGACAGCACCACCGCCAGCAGCACCAGCACCGAGTTGTAGAAGCTGTTGAACTGGGCCAGCAGGATCACGAACATCAGCGCCAGCGCGCCGGCAAAAGCCTTGGACAGGAAGGCGCCGGATTCCTCCTGCTCCTCCTGGTCGCCAGTCCATTCCCAGCCGATGCTGCGCGGCAGCGGTTCGGTGTCCAGCCACTCAGTGATCACGGCGATCCGCTCGTTCGGGTTCACCGGGCTGATCTTGGCACCGTTGTCCAGCGCCGTCAGCACCGCGTCAAAGCTCTCGGCGCCCGTCAGCTGCAGCAGCTGCATGGTCTTGCCGTTGGGTGCAACCAGGGTGTCGCCGGTCGCCGCAGCGCCTTCCGGCAGCTCCTTCAGGACCGCCAGGCGGGTCATTTCACCGCTGTCCGCATCCTCGATCACCACCTTGTTCAGGCCTGGCTCCACGTCCGCCTTGACGTCATAGAAACGCTCCTGGCCGATGCGGTTGATCTGCGCCAGTTTCGGCACCGGCTGGCGGGTCACGAAGTTCGAGAGCGGCACCAGCCCGTCCGCGGTGCGAACCTTGAGGTTGTCGAGCGTGGACAGCACCCGGTCCTGTTCCGGCAGACGGACGCGGATCTCGATCTCCTCGTCGGAGCTGTCGACCCGCATGGTGTCCAGCAGGATGCCGCGGGTGACCAGCTGCACCATCGCGCCCACAGTCGCCACATCGGCGCCGTAGCGGCCTGCCTTCTCAACATCCACGTTGATCTGCCAGTCGATGCCGGGCAGGGGCAGGCTGTCCTCGATCAGGATCAGGCCGGGGGTGTTCTCGAAATGCTCCCGAGCAGCCAGGGTTGCCGTGGTCAGGTCTTCCCAGCCGTCGCCGCGCAGGCGCAGATGCACCGGCTTGCCGGAGGCGGGGCCCTGCGCCAGGGCGCGGACCTCGACCTCGAACCCTGGCAGTTCGCCAAGCACGGCGTTCAGTTCATCGATCACGGTATTGCCGTCGTATTCCTCGGCGATCACCTTCTTCTCAAAGCCCAGGTATTTGCTCAGCAGCCCGCCGAACCAGCCGTCCAGCGGTTCGCTCTCGGTGGGGCGCTCCTCCCAGGGGATGATCTCGAACTGGACCTGGCCGATGGTGTCCGGCGGCAGCTGCGCGCCGGAGCTGTCGGTGTTGAGGCCGCCGTCACCGGCAAAGGAGAACACGTTGATCACTGCGTGATGGTCGAGAATGACCTCCTCGGCAGCGCGGACCATCTCGTCCTTTTCGTGCAGGGAGATGTTGCCGCGGGCGCGGATGTAGGCGGTGGCCTGTTCGGGCTCGGAGTCGACGAAGAATTCAACGCCGTAGTTGTTCTCGCTGAAGGTTGAGAACACAGTCATGATAGCAAAGCCCACGGCGGCGATGGTCACAATCGGCATCACCGGGTTGCCGGCGATGAACTTGATCACGTAGCCGAACGGGGTGTGGTGGTAGCCGGGGGCGACCTCCTTCTCCTCGCGCTCCACTTTGACCGAGCTGAGGGTGATCGAGGCGGCAAAGGACGCCAGCGTGAACACCAGCCCGCCGAACAGGACCCCCGCCATCGGGCCTGTGCCCTCACCCAGCAGGTAGGAGGGGTTCAGCATCTGCATGGCGCCAGCGAACATGCCCCACATGGAGACCGGCACCAGCAGTGCGCGCAGCCACCAGGGCGCGATCATGCGCAGTGCGCGCGAGGCGCCCTCGAAGGTGCGGCTGATGCGGCCGGTGACGCCGCCCATGACGGGCAGGTAGATGAGCGCCACCACCAGCGAGGCAGACAGCACGAAGATGAGGGTCACGGGCAGCATGCCCATGAACTCACCCGGCACACCGGGCCAGAACAGCATCGGCAGGAAGGCGCAGAGCGTGGTCGCGGTGGAAGAGACGATCGGCCAGAACATCCGCTGCGCCGCCTCGACATAGGCGTGCATCGGGCCGGTGCCTTCCTTGATCCGCTTGTCGGCGTATTCCACCACCACAATGGCGCCATCGACCAGCATCCCCACGGCGAGGATCAGGCCGAACATCACGATGTTGGAAATCGAGATGCCCATCAGCGCCAGCAGCGCAAAGCACAGCAGGAAGGAAGTCGGGATCGCAAAACCCACCAGCAGCGCAGCCCGGCTGCCAAGCGCCGACAGCACCACGATCATCACAAGCGCGATGGCGGTCAGCACCGAGCCTTCCAGCTGGCTGACCATCGAGCCGACCACGCGGCTCTGGTCGTTGGAGGTGCCGACCTCAACCGCGGTCTGCAGTTCCGGCGGCCATTTGGACTTGGACTCTTCCAGGGTCTGCTTCACCAGATTGACGGTGTCGATCAGGTTGTAGCCCTTGCGCTTGACCACCTGGAGGGCAACCGTGTCCTCGCCGTTGAAGCGGGCAGTGCCCTCGCGGTCCTCGAAGGTGAAGTTGATCTGCGCCAGCTCCCCCAGCTTGACCACCCGGTCGCCGTTGGTCTTGACCGGCAGCTGGTAGATATCCTTCACGTCGTCAAAGGAGGAGGGGATCTTGACCGAGAACGCACCCTGGCTGGTTTCAACCTCACCGGCCGCAATCAGCTGGTTGTTGTTCTGCACAACATTGATCAGCTCCAGCGCTGTGACGTTGTAGGCTTCCAGCCGCAGCGGGTCGATCAGAACCTCGACCATCTCGTCCCGGTTGCCGGCGATCCCGGCCTCCAGAACCGCATCCAGCGCCTCAAGGTCGTCCTGCAAGTCCTTGGCGATACGCGCCATCGTCCGTTCCGGAACGGCGCCGGTCAGGTTCACGATGACGATCGGGAATTCGGAGAAGTTGATCTCGGTGATTGAATATTTCTCGGCGCCTTCTGGGAACTCGGCCTCGGCCTTGTCCATGGCGTCGCGCACGTCGGCCATGATGGCTGTCTTGTCCCAGCCGAACTCGAACTCCAGCGCCACCCCGGCATAGCCCTCGGCGGCGGTGGAGGTCATCTTGTCGAGCCCGTCGAGGTCGGCAAGCTCGGTCTCCATCACCTTGACCATCAGGGATTCGGCGTCTTCGGCGGAAATGCCGGGGAAGGGGACCGAGATGAACAGGGCCGGGATTTCAATGTCCGGCTCGCCTTCCTTGGGCAGCATCGAATAGGCGAAGCCGCCGACAAGCAGTGAGATTGCGATGAACGCAAGGACCATCCGGGCGCGGCCGGCGGCCCAATCGACGATGCCAATCACTGTTCAGTCTCCCGGTAGGTGGCCGCCACGGCGACGCCTTCGGTTACGAAATCCTGTCCCACCACGATCACATCCGCGTTTTCAGGGAGACCGCCCAGCCAGACGCCATCCACATCATCCCGCAGAAGCTGCACGGGGTAGAATACCACGGTGCTGTCGGATCCGACAACGCGCACGCCCAGCTGGCCCTCGTTGTTCAGCGTCAGCGCCGATTGCGGCAGCTTGTGCGCCAGCGCGCCGGCCGAGGAAATCGCGATGTCGGCGGTCTGGCCGTCGCGGATGCTCAGGTCCGGATTGGGAACCGTGATCTCGACCTCGAAGGTGCGGGTGGTGGGGTCGGCAGACCGGCTGAGGAAGGTGACCTCACCCTGGACCTGCTGGCCGGTGGACAATTCAGCGCCTGCAGTCGCGCCCAGTTTGACCTTGTTGACCTCGGCCTCCGGCACATAGCCGACCAGTTTGATGGTATCGAGCTGGATCACCGTGCCGCACAGGCTGCCGGGCTGCAGCAGGCTGCCCAGTTCAGCGGTGTCGCTTTCCAGAAGGCCGTCAAACGGCGCGGTGATGGTCAGATGGCCGATCTCCCGCTCCGCCGCGGCAACTGCAGCCAGCGCCGAACGTTCAGCTGCCTCAGCTGAGGCCAGCCGGGTTTCGGAGGCATAGCCGCCCTCCGACAGTTTGGCGGCGGCCGTGAGGTTGATCTTGGCTTCTTTCAGTTGCGCCTGCGCCTGCAGCAGCGAGGCGGGGCGGGTGCCGGGGTCCAGCTCGCACAGAAGATCGCCCTTCTTGACATGGGCGCCCTTGCGCAGCGGCTCTGAAATCACGGTTGAGGTGGTTTCGGCCCGCACCTCCACCTGGCGGATGGCCTGGGTCTGGCCGCGCAGGATCACCGCGTTGCCGATGGTGCGCGCCTTGCTTTGAATGGCCACGACTCCGACGCGCGATTCTCCGGCCTCGGCCAGTTGCTGGCCTTCCGCGGCGGGTTCGGCCTCGGCGGCCTCCTGCGCATCCTCTCCGCGGGCAAAGGCCATCAGATCTTCACGCTCGAAGACCAGCGCATAAAGGCTGGCTGTCACCACAACTGCGGTCAGTATCGGTACAATGCGCATGTCGGGCCTTTCCTGTTTTTTATCTCTTCCACGGGTACATGACCCTTGTCCGTCGGACGGCCGGGCCTGCTCACAGCGGGAGTCGCGCGTATGTGATAGGCCTGATATAGGAGATGTCCATTCTAAACTAAGTGGTTTAGTTCACATTTCTTGCTTTTCTGGCCTAATTGACGGGGTTTCTGGTGCAAACGGGCCACTTGGCTTGGCCTTTGAGCCGGGTTAAGAGGGGCGCGACGCATTCAATACCGGTGCGGGCGGCAGCCCGGGCCGCGCATATCAGGGGCTTTTCATGAGCGATACCGACAGCTTTATCGACGAAGTGACCGAAGAGGTCCGCCGTGACCGTCTTTTCCTGATGCTGAAACGCTATGGCTGGATCGGCGGCGCTGTTGTTGTGCTGATTGTCGGCGGCGCGGCGTTCCGGGAATACAACAAGGCCAAGGATCAGGCCGCAGCGGAAACACTCGGGGATGATATCACCGCGGCGCTGGAAATCGAAGGCAGTGAACAACAGGCAGCAGCGCTTGCAGCCGTCCCGGCAAAGAGCGCCGGCGGCGCGGCCATCCTGAACATGCTCGAAGCAGGTGCGCTGGCAGACGCCGGCAAGACCGCTGAAGCGGTTGCCCAGCTGGAGGCGGTTGCAGTGGATGGCGAGCTGCCGCTGATCTACCGGCACATCGCAAGTTTCAAGGCGCTGGCGCTGCAGGCAGAGAGCCTGAGCGTTGCAGACCGCCGCGTGCAGTATGAGGCGCTGGCCCAGCCCGGCGCGCCGCTGGCGCTGCTGGCTGCCGAACAGCTGGCACTGCTGGATGTTGAAGAAGGCAACGCCGAGGCGGCCATTGCCCGGCTGCGGGACATCGTTGCGGATGCAACGGTCACTGCAGACTTGAAAGACCGAGCGTCTCAGGTGATTGTGGCGCTTGGCGGCTCCGTTAACGGGGACGCTGCGCCTGAGGGGTAAGGCGCTCCGCGGACTGGAATTTGCGGAACAAGAACGGCAGACAGGGCAGGGCAATGACAATAAGCAAATCTTTCTCCCGGGCACGGGTTCTTCTTTGCACTACTGCGGCTGCGGTCCTTCTGGCGGCCTGCGCAGAGGAAGAGATCATCCTGCGCGGCGAGCGCGAGGACATCTGGCCGGACGCCGCGGTGGAGATTGTCAATCAGTCCCGCGCGATTTCCCTGCCGCAGCAAGTTGCCAACGCCAGCTGGGAACAGGGCCATGGGGCCGAGGCCGTGCGCACCGCGCATCCGGCACTGGCGGCCGCCCCGCAGCGCATCTGGTCCGCTTCGATCGGTGCCGGCGACAGCCGCCGCCAGCGCATAACCGCGACCCCTGTCGTGGGCGGCGGGCGAATCTACACCCTGGACAGCGCTGCACGGGTCTCCGCGGTTTCACCGCAGGGCCAGATCCTGTGGCAAAGCGAACTGACCCCGGCCGCTGATGATGAAGGCCAGGCCACCGGCGGCGGGTTGGCCTTTGCCGACGGTGTTCTTTATATCTCCTCCGGTTTCGGTGTGCTGACGGCGTTGAATGCTGCGGATGGCAATCCGATCTGGCGGCAGGAGCTGGATGCCACCGGTTCCGGCCAGCCGCGGGTCAGCGGCGGGCTGGTTTACCTGGTCGCTGGTGACGACACCGGCTGGGCAGTGAATACCAAGGATGGCCGCATCGCCTGGCAGATCGACGCCGCTCCCTCTGCGGCCAATGTCCTGGGCGCACCGGCGCCGGTGGTGACAAGCGACCTTGCGGTCTTTGCCTTTGGTTCCGGCGATCTGATTGCCACCTTCCGTCGCGGCGGCCTGCGCCGCTGGAGCGCGTCTGTCGCGGGCAAGCGCACCGGGCAGACCCTGTCGCGGATCAGCGACGTAACGGGTGCGCCGGTGGTGTCCGGGAACCGTCTTTATGCCGGCAACAACTCCGGCCGCACCGTTGCCATCGACCTTGAAACCGGAGACCGTCTGTGGACCGCGCGCGAAGGCGCATCCGGAACCGCCTGGCCCGTCGGCGGCAGCCTGTTCCAGGTCAGCGACCTCAATCAGCTGCTGCGGCTGGATGCAGGCAGCGGTGAGGTGATCTGGGCCGTGGACCTGCCCGGTTTTCTGAAAGACAAGCCGCGGAAGCGCGGCCAGATCCATGTGCACCACGGCCCCGTTGTGGCCGGCGGGCAGGTGGTCGTTGCCTCGAATGACGGGCTGCTTCGCTTCTTCAACCCTGTCGACGGCAGCCTGGCCCGCACCCTGGAGGTGCCCAGCGGTGCCACCACGGCGCCGGTGGTCGCCGGACGAACGCTGTATTTGGTTTCAACCAACGGCGAATTGCAGGCATACCGCTGATCAGTGTTTCCGGGTGGCGGAAGCCGCGCGGATGCGCTATGAGCCGCCTCTGAATCGCAGAAAGCTGGTCTGATGTCCTTTACCCTCGCCATCGTGGGCCGTCCCAATGTGGGCAAGTCCACCCTGTTCAACCGCCTTGTGGGCAAGAAGCTGGCCCTGGTCGACGACCAGCCGGGCGTGACGCGCGACCTGCGCGAAGGCGCGGCGCGGCTGGGCGACCTGCGCTTTACGGTGATTGACACCGCGGGTCTGGAAGACGCCACCGACAACTCGCTGGAGGGCCGCATGCGCCGCCTGACAGAGCGGGCGGTGGATATGGCCGACATCTGCCTGTTCATGATCGACGCCCGAACCGGCGTGACGCCGACGGACGAAATTTTTGCCGACATCCTGCGCCGCAAATCCGCGCATGTGATCCTGGCCGCCAACAAGGCCGAGGGCAACGCTGCCGAGGCCGGCGTGCTGGAAGCCTACGGCCTCGGCCTGGGCGAGCCGCTAAGGCTGTCCGGCGAGCATGGCGAGGGGATGCCCGACCTCTATGGCATCCTGCAGCCGCTGGCCGAGAAATTAGAAGCCGCTGCCGAAGACCATGCGCCGGTCACCGATGTCGAGCTCTATGAAGAGATCGGCGAGGACGAGGAAGAGGTCATTCCGGTCCCGACCGATGCCAAGCCCCTTCAGGTCGCCGTGGTTGGCCGCCCGAACGCGGGCAAATCCACCCTGATCAACAAGATCCTGGGCGAGGAGCGGCTGCTGACCGGGCCCGAAGCCGGGATCACCCGCGATGCGATCTCGCTCAAGATCAACTGGAAAGACACGCCGATGCGGGTGTTCGACACCGCCGGCATGCGCAAGAAGGCCAAGGTGCAGGAGAAGCTGGAGAAGCTTTCCGTCTCTGACGGCCTGCGCGCGGTGAAGTTTGCCGAGGTTGTGGTGGTTCTCTTAGACGCCAGCATCCCGTTCGAGCAGCAGGATCTGCGGATTGCCGACCTGGCCGAGCGCGAAGGGCGAGCGGTTGTGGTGGCGGTCAACAAATGGGACGCCGAAGAGCACAAGCAGGAAAAGCTGCGCGACCTGAAGGAAGCCTTCGGGCGCCTGCTGCCGCAGCTGCGCGGTGCGCCGCTGGTCACTGTCTCCGCCAAGACCGGCAAGGGTCTGGACCGGCTGCATGAGGCGATCATGCGCGCCTATGGCACCTGGAACCGCCGGGTCCCCACTGCGGCGCTGAACCGCTGGCTGGTTGGCATGCTGGAGCAGCACCCGCCGCCAGCCCCGCAGGGCAAGCGGATCAAGCTGCGCTACATGACCCAGGCCAAGAGCCGCCCGCCGGGGTTCGTGGTGATGTGCTCGCACCCTGACAAGCTGCCGGAAAGCTATACCCGCTATCTGGTCAACGGCTTGCGCGAGGATTTCGATATGCCCGGCACCCCGATCCGCCTCTATATGCGCGGGCAGGGCGACAAGAACCCCTACAAGGGCAAGCGGGCCAAGAACGCTGGCGCGCTGGAAAAGCACCTGAAGAAACGCGGCAGCTGACCGGCAAGAGGCGGGTACTCCCGCCCGGCCCGCGGCATTCAAAGAATACCTAGGCCCGTTGGGCCCGGCGCCGCCCTGACGGGCGGTGCTCTCCGTGCTGGGCACAGCCGGGCAGCCGAACCTTCGGCGGGCTTCCGCCGTGCGGTGCTGTCCGCAAAGGAGCTATTCCATCAAAAGTGGTAGGGTGATACCCCTAGGGTTGAGGTTTTCGGCCTCAGCCGGCTTGCCTTTGGCCGGGCCGGGATTATCTCATTTTTATCTTGGGCGGGCTGCGCCCTTTTTCGCATGCCTGTCACATCGCGTATTTATGGAAGAATTCATGGATCTGAGGGCACACACGCGCAAGTACACGGAAAAGGACAACCGGCTGGCATCGCTCAGCTATTTCGGGACATTTGCGGTCTATTTCCTGTCGCTCTACCTTGCAATCACCCATGCTGACCGCTGGTATGTGATGCTGCCCGCTGGGGTGGTTTTTGCCTTTGCCGCGGTGCGGCTTTACGTGCTGCAGCACGATACCGGCCATCACTCTCTGTTCGAGACCCGGATGCAGAACGAGATTGCCGGCCACGTGCTGTCGCCCTTCACCTTTGCCCCGTTTGAGGTGATGAAGCAGAACCACAACCTGCATCATTCCAACATCGGCAACCTGGAGCACCGCGAAACCGGCGAGATTCATACCATGACGCTGCGGGAATGGAAGGCCGCCGGGTTCTGGGAGCGGCTGGGCTACCGGCTCTACCGCAACCCGTTTGTGCTGGTGCCGCTAGGGTCAGCCTTCACCTATTTCATCCGCTACCGCTGGCCCAAGAACACGGTGCGGTTCGGTGTGTACGGGGTGATCCTGCACAACCTGGTGATCGTCGCCATGCTGGGCCTGCTTTATTGGGCGGCGGGGATGACCGGCCTCTGGATCTGGCTGGTGTTTTCCTTCCTTGGCGGCATGATCGGGGTGTTCCTGGTCTACTTGCAGCATAACTTCGAGGACACCTATTGGGACCGCCGCCCGGACCTGAACCCGCAAGTGGCGGCGCTGCAGGGATCGTCCTGTCTGGATTTCGGCTGGTTCTTCGACATGGCGGTGGCAAACATTACCCTGCATGACATCCATCACTACAACGCCCGCATTCCGTCCTACCGGCTGCGCCAGTGCCATTACAGCCTGCCGCCGGAGCTGGGGCTGCGGCGGATCAAGCTTCCCGAGGCCCTGAAGGCACTTACGCTGAAGCTTTGGGATGAGGACAAAAAATGCCTGGTTCCCTTTCCGGCATGAGCGGATCCGTGCAATCCTTTTGAGGGAACCTGGGTATTGAATTGATTGAAAAGGGGAAAGTGGCAGCAATGACAGCAATTCAGAAACTGCGCGGGGTGGGGCCGGCGCTGGCCAAGGTGCTGGCGGCAAACGGTGTCGAGACCATCGAGACGCTGGCCGCCATGGAAGATGCCCGTCTGCGCAGCATTCCCGGAATTGGTGCGAACCGCGCGGCGAGCCTGAAAACCGCTGCCAAGGCGCAGGCAGGCAGCAGCCCGGCAGCCGCAAATGCGGATCTGGCGGCACAGTCTGTCAATAGCAAGGCAGCCGGCCAGGAGGAGCGGGATGCTCAGGCCGGGACGTCTCCTGTCCAGGCTGAAATGGATGCCAAACTGGCAGAGGCGGAGGCAGCGCGGCAGGCTGCAGAGGAAAAGGCGGCCAAGGCCCAAGCCAAGGCACGCAAGGCCAAGCGCCAGGCGGTCCAGCTCGCTGCGGAATTTGCCGAAGCCAAGGTAAAGGCCAAGCAGAAGGCGCGGAAGGTCAAGGCCAAGGCAAAGAAGGCCATCGAGAAGGAAAAGGCCAAGGCCAAGGCTATTCTGGAAGGAAGGGCGCCGGAAAAGAAAAAGAAGAAGGCGAAGAAGTAGCTTCATCCCCCTGCTTCAAAAAGAAAACCGGCGCCAGTGGCGCCGGTTTCTGCTTCTGGGGTGCGGCCTTGGTTCAGACCAGCGCACCCTCAGCCGTCAGGGTCAGCTTGCCGCCCAGATAAGGTGCAAGCACCTCGGGCAGCTTGACCGAGCCGTCGGCCTGCTGGCCGTTTTCCAGCACTGCGATCAGGCAGCGCCCGACGGCCAGGCCGGAGCCGTTCAGCGTATGCACGAATTGCGGCTTGCCGCCGTCTGCGGGCTTGAAGCGCGCGTTCATGCGGCGGGCCTGAAAGTCGCCGCAGACCGAGACCGAGGAAATCTCGCGGTAGGTGTTCTGGCCCGGCACCCAGACCTCGATGTCGTGGGTCTTGCGGGCGCCAAAGCCCATGTCGCCGGTGCACAGCACAATGGTGCGGTAGGGCAGGCCCAGGCGCTCCAGAATGTCCTCAGCGCAGCGGGTCATGCGCTCGTGCTCTTCCAGGCTGTTGTCCGGGTGAGTGACCGAGACCATCTCGACCTTTTCGAACTGGTGCTGGCGCAGCATGCCGGCAGTGTCCTTGCCGGCCGAACCGGCCTCGGAGCGGAAGCACTGGGTGTGGGCGACATAGCGGCGCGGCAGGTAGCCTTCCTCGACGACCAGGTTGTTGACGATGTTGGTCAGCGTGACCTCAGCGGTCGGCACCAGCCACCAGCCGTTGGTGGTCTTGTAGCTGTCCTCGCCGAACTTGGGCAACTGGCCGGTGCCGTACATCATCTCTTCGCGCACCAGCACCGGGGTCCAGGTTTCCGTCAGGCCGTTTTCGTCCACATGGGTATTGATCATGAACTGCGCCAGGGCGCGGTGGATGCGGGCCACTGCGCCCGACAGCACCACAAAGCGGCTGCCCGAGAGCTTGGCCGCAACCTCGAAATCCATGCCCGGCTTCACGCCTTCGATCTCGAAATGCTCCTTGGGCTCGAAATCGAGCGCCTTCGGCTCGCCCCAGCGGCGGATTTCGACGTTGTCGTCCTCGTCCTCGCCCAGCGGCACATCCTCGAACGCCAGGTTCGGGATGGTGGCCAGCATGTCGTTCAATTGCTGGTCCAGCGCCTTGGCCTCGGTGTTCATGGCCGCCACTTCGGCTTTCTTCTCGGCCACCAGCGCGCGCAGGCGCTTGAACTCGGCCTCGTCACCGCGGCCCTTGGCGGCGCCGACTTCCTTGGAGGCCTTGTTCTGCTCCGCCTGCGCGGTCTCGGCGGCCAGGATCTTGGCGCGGCGCGCCTCATCCAGCGCCAGGATCTCTGACGACACGCCCGCATCCCCGCGCCGCGCCACAGCGGCGTCGAATGCGGCAGGATTTTCGCGGATAGCGCGGATGTCATGCATGAGAGTCTCTCCTAGCGTTGGAAGATGGTTTGAATCAGTAGGCCCATCCTATGACGCAAGGGTGAACAAAGGGGAAGGGGGCGGGCGCCTCCCCGCTTCATGGCGGAAAGAAAAAGGCCGGGTGTTGCGCCCGGCCTGCTTTTGGTCATTCCGCTGCCATTGGCAGCATGTGCACGTGATGCCGGGGCGGCTGCATCCGGATCTCGCCGGTCAGGAAATCGGCATAGTCGAATGTCAGCTCCGTGCCTGCCGGAACATTGGCCAGAGCCCGGCCCCAGACCCCGTCAGAAAAATCGAGGTTCGGATACATTGAGTGGTTCAGGAAGCGGCCTTCGTCGCATTGCAGGATCAGGTAGCCGGGGCGGCAGGGATCCGGGAAGCTGTAGCGTTCCAGAAACTCCTTCATGTGGGGTTCGACATTGTCCAGCTTGCTCTCCGGAAAAGAGGTGTCGAGCATTCTGTCATGCCGCCAGACGATGTCTCCCTTGGTGATGTTGTCATGGCAGAAAACGCCCAGCCCTTCGATGGCCGAGGGGGCGAGATAGCAGCGCACCATCATCATGCGCCTGTTCCTTCTTTCAGGAATGGCCGGGCCGCCATCCGGACCGGAAAGAGGGGGCAGAAGCCCCGCGCCTGGCGGCTTGCGCAAGGGAAAGCAAAGCGCCGAATCGCGCTGTTTTGCAATCAAATTCTGCAGGGCGGAACGGTGCGCCCGTTGTTTCTTTTGCCGCCAGCCGCACGGCGGGCCGCCGCGGCCTGCAATCCACCCCGCGGGGACTGCAGCGTTCCCTTGCAAACCCCCGGTCCAGCGCATAGGTTCCGCTGCAAAATTCCGGCGCTAACCCAGTGCCGCTTTTACAGAAGGAATATCCCATGGACGGTGGCGCAGTCGCCCAATTTCTCCCGCTTATCCTGATCTTCGCGATCATGTACTTCCTGCTGATCCGCCCGCAGCAGAAGAAGATGAAACAGCATCAGGCGATGGTGGACGGCCTGCGCCGCGGTGACCAGGTGGTGACCCAGGGCGGGGTGATCGGCAAGGTGGCCAAGGTCAAGGAAGATGGCGAGATCGAAGTCGAGATCGCTGATGGCGTCAAGGTGCGCGTGGTCAAGGCGACCATTGCCCAGGTTCTGAACAAGACCGAGCCGGCAGCGTAAGCGCCCTACGCAACCATCTGAAAAGGCAGGGCAATGCTGCAAATCGATCTCTGGAAGAGGGTGCTGATCTGGCTGGTTTGTGCGGCCGGCCTGCTGCTTGCCCTGCCAAACGGATTTTACACCCGCGTCGAACAGGCCAACGACGCGGCCGCCGATATCATCGCCAAGGGCGAAACGCCGGAACGGCTGGAAACCGCGGGCCAGTGGCCGTCTTTCCTGCCGTCGGGCCTGGTGAACCTGGGCCTCGATCTGCGGGGCGGCGCGCATCTGCTGGCCGAGGTGCAGGTCGAAGACGTCTATGAGGCACGGATGGATGCGCTGTGGCCGGAGGTGCGCGATGCGCTGCGGCCCGAACGCTCCACTGTCGGCACCTTCCGCCGCCAGCCGGGGCCTGCGGACCAGATTCGCCTGAAGATTTCCAAACCGGACGGCATGTCCCGTGCGCTGGAAGTGGTGCGCGCCCTCGCCAATCCGGTGACCAGCCTGACCGGCGCCGGCGCAACCGACATTGAGGTCTCCGCCGAAGGCGACATCCTGGTGGTGCAGTTGAGCGAAGCGGAAAAGCTGGCTTCGGACGACCGCACCGTGCGCCAGTCGCTGGAAATCGTGCGCCGCCGGATCGACGAAGTCGGCACCCGCGAACCGACCATCCAGCGCCAGGGCGCCGACCGGATTCTGATCCAGGTGCCGGGCATCGGCTCCGCCTCTGAACTGAAGGCCATCATCGGCACCACCGCGCAGCTGACGTTCAACCCGGTCGTGGGCCGCGGCAGCAATGCGGATGCGGCGCCGGGCATCGGCAACAAGGTTGTGCCCTCGCTGGATGAAGAGGGCACCTACTACACCATTGAGGCCGCCGCGGTGGTCACCGGCGAGGACCTGGTGGATGCGCAACCGTCGTTCGACCAGAACGGCCGCCCTGCGGTGACCTTCCGGTTCAACACATCCGGTGCGCGCCGGTTCGGGGACTATACAGCCGAGAACATCGGCTCTCCCTTTGCTATCGTGCTGGATGACGAGGTGGTCTCCGCCCCGGTGATCCAGTCGCACATCCCGGGCGGCTCCGGCATCATCACCGGCAATTTCACCATCGAGGAAAGCACCAATCTCGCCGTTCTGCTGCGCGCAGGCGCGCTGCCGGCGGGGCTGGAGTTCCTGGAAGAGCGCACCATCGGCCCGGAACTGGGCCAGGACAGCATCGATGCGGGCAAGGTGGCGACTGCCGTCGCCTTTGTCGCGGTGCTGGCGTTCATGGGCCTCAGCTATGGCATGTTCGGCATGTTCGCCAATGTGGCGCTGGTGCTGAACATCGCGCTGATCTTTGGCATGCTGAGCCTCATTGGCGGCACCCTGACCCTGCCGGGAATTGCCGGTATTGTTCTGACGGTTGGTATGGCGGTGGACGCCAACGTGCTGGTCTTCGAACGTATCCGCGAGGAGCTGAAGGCGGGCCGCGGCCCGGCCAAGGCCATCGACGAGGGCTACTCCAAGGCGCTAAGCGCCATTCTTGACGCCAACATCACCACCTTCATCACCGCAGTGATCCTGTTCGCCATGGGCTCCGGCCCGGTGCGTGGCTTTGCGATCACCCTGGGGCTGGGCATCATGACCTCGGTTTTTACCGCGATCTTTGTGACCCGCCTGATGATCGTCATGTGGTTTGAACGGCGCCGTCCGAAAACGATTGAGGTGTGATATGCGGCTGAGACTTGTTCCCAAGGAGACCTCATTCGATTTCTTCAAGCGCGCCAAGCTGTGGCTGGGCATTTCGGCGCTGATGATGGTGGTGGGCTTTGCCTCCTTCATGTGGCAAGGGCTGAACTTCGGCATCGACTTCCGCGGCGGCACCACCATCCGGACCGAAGCCACCGAATTCGTGGACGTAGGCGCCTACCGCGATGCCTTGGCAGTGCACGAACTGGGCGATGTGTCGATCACCGAGGTGTTCGACCCGGCCTTCGAGGAAGACCAGAACGTTGCCATGATCCGCATTCAGGCGCAGGAGGATGGCGAGGCGATCTCGGGCGAGATGATCGAAACGCTGAAGGCCTCGCTGGATGCGGTGGCTCCGGGCATCAAATTCGTCTCTGTCGAATCCGTCGGCCCCAAGGTCTCGGGCGAGCTGATCCAGACCGCGGTGATTGCCGTTATGCTCGCCATCGCTGCGGTGCTGGTCTACATCTGGCTGCGGTTCGAGTGGCAGTTTGCGCTTGGTGCGGTGGCAGCGCTGGTGCATGACGTGGTGCTGACCATCGGCGTGTTCTCGGAGCTGCAGATCAAGTTTGACCTGGCGATCATCGCGGCCCTGCTGACCATCGTCGGCTACTCGCTGAACGACACCGTGGTTGTGTTCGACCGTGTGCGCGAGAACCTTCGCCGCTACAAGAAGAAGGATCTGGCAGAGGTTCTGAACATCTCGATCAACGAGACCCTCAGCCGGACCATGATGACCTCCGTCACCACGCTTCTGGCGCTGATCTCGCTGTACGTGCTGGGCGGCGACGTGATCCGCGGGTTTGTCTTTGCGATGATCTGGGGAGTTGTGGTCGGGACCTATTCGTCGGTCTTCGTAGCCTCCACCATCCTGCTGAAGCTGGGGGTCAAGCGCGACTGGTCGAAGCAGGCCAACACCACCGGCAACCAGTTCTCGAACATCGATGCTTGAGGCGTTTCAGGCAGCCCTGCAAACGCCGGGGCTGTTCTGGCTTCTGATAACCATTGGAGCCGCGGGTCTTGTCCGCGGCTTCACTGGTTTTGGCACCGCGATGATTTTTGTGCCCGTCGGAGCCCAGTTCCTGCCCTCGGCGGATGTGGTGTTCCTGATGGTGCTGATGGGGGTGTTTTCCACCATCACCCTGTTCCCGCAGGCCTGGAGCAAGGCGGACAGGGCAGAAGTCGGGGCGTTGTCGATGGCCGCCGCGGTCACCGTGCCTGCGGGGTTGTGGCTCATGTCGCAGATGGACCCGCTGACCCTGCGCTGGGTTGCTGCAGGAGTGATCGGTGTGACACTGGCCGCCGTGATTTCCGGCTGGCGCTGGCAGGGACGTTTGGGGTGGCCGGGGCGCTTTGCCATCGGCGGCGCCGCCGGCATCGTTGGCGGTATGACGGGCCTCACGGGGCCGGTGATCATTGTCTTCTACCTCGCCAACGTGCGCGACGTGGCCCGGGTCCGGGCCAACACCATCGTGTTCCTGGCGGCGCTGGATGTGGTGATCGCCGCCAACCTGATCTTTGGCGGCATGGCCAGCCTCAAGGCGGTGATCCTGGCTGGGCTTCTGGGCATCCCCTACATAATCACCACGCTCACCGGCAAGGCGCTGTTTGATCCCAAGCTGGAGAAGCTCTACCGCTTTGCCTCCTATTCCGTGATCGCGCTGGCCGTGCTATCCAGCCTCCCGGTATTTGACTGAAAGGACCGCCCATGCGCCTGAACGAAGTGAGCTATTCCGACGCGCAGCCGGTGGACGGCTATGGCGAAGGGTTCTTCCGCATCGGCGGGAAGGTGCATCAGGGCGCGGTGCTGACCTCGGCTGCTGGCACTGCTGACTGGGGCGGCTTGGCCGATGGGGAGCCGCTGCTGGCGCTGGCCGGGGAAATTGACGTTCTGTTCATCGGCACCGGGTCTGAGATCGCCCATATCCCCGCAGAACTGCGCAAGCCGCTGGAAGAGGCCGGGCTGGGGGTGGAGACAATGAACTCGCCCGCCGCGTGCCGCACCTACAACGTGCTCTTGTCGGAAGGGCGCCGGATTGCCCTGGCGGCGCTGCCGGTCTGATTTTCTGAAGATTCATTTGACCTGCCGCAAAGCGCGCCGCCGCCGAATGGTCTTTTCATGCGCAGGCACAATGGGATAAGCGAACTTCATGACATTGACTGTGACGGATCTGGGCGTGGCCCGCGGCGGCATCCCGGTGCTGGAGGGCTTGAGCTTTGCGCTGGAGCCCGGCAAGGCGCTGATCCTGCGCGGCCCCAATGGCATTGGCAAGACCACGCTGTTGCGCACCGTCGCAGGCCTGCAACCGCCGCTGAAAGGGCAGGTTGATGGGGTTGAGGATCAGATCGCCTATGCCGCCCATTCCGACGGGCTGAAGCCGACGCTGACAGTGGCAGAGAACCTGACGTTCTGGGCCAGTGTCTTTGGCCGCAATGGCATTGAACAGGCGCTGGACGGGTTTGACCTGCAAACCCTGCGCGACCGCCAGGCCGGTGCGCTGTCCGCTGGCCAGAAACGACGCTTGGGCCTCAGCCGGATGCTGGTCACCGGCCGCCCGATCTGGATCATGGATGAGCCGACGGTGAGCCTGGACAAGACCTCCGTGGCGATGTTTGCAAACGCGGTGCGGGCGCATCTGGGGCAGGGCGGCTCGGCGCTGATCGCCACCCACATCGACCTGGGGCTGGAGGCCGCGGTGCTGGACGTCGGCCCCTACAAGGCCAAGCCGCCGGAGATCGACGATTTTGACGGAGGCTTCCTGTGATTGCGCTTCTTCTGCGGGATCTGAAGCTCGCCTTCCGCGCGGGCGGGGGGTTCGGCCTGGGCCTTGCGTTCTTCTTGATCGTCACCGTGATGGTGCCGTTTTCCGTTGGCCCGCAGTCGGAGCTGCTGGCTCGCATCGCCCCGGGTGTGCTGTGGCTGGGCGCGCTGCTTGCCTGCCTTTTGTCGCTTGACCGGCTGCTGGCGCTGGATTGGGAGGACGGCTCGCTCGACCTCCTGGCCACCGCGCCGCTGCCGCTTGAAAGCACCGTGACCATCAAGGCGCTGGCCCATTGGATCACCACCGGCCTGCCGCTTGTTATGGCGGCGCCGGTGCTGGGGGTGCTGCTGAACCTGCCGGTACAGGGCTTTCAGTGGCTGGTGATCTCCCTGCTGCTGGGCACACCTGCGCTGTCCGTTATCGGCACCTTCGGCGCCGCCCTGACTGTGGGGCTGAAACGCGGCGGCCTGCTGATGTCCTTGCTGGTGATGCCGCTTTACGTGCCGACGCTGATCTTCGGCTCCGAGGTGGCCCGCCGCGGTGCCGAGGGCATGGCGGTGCAGACGCCGCTGTTGCTGCTGGCCGGGATCTCCGCCGCCTCCATCGCCCTGCTGCCCTTTGCCAGCGCCGCCGTCCTGCGCGTCAATTTGCGCTAGGAAAATCGGCAGGCCCAAGAATTGAGAAACCCGAGAACAAGAGCTAAATAGCCACCATGTCGATCTGGGAATACGCCAACCCGAAGAAGTTCCTGGCCACCACCGAAAAGGTGATGCCGGCCCTGTGGGTCAGCTCTGCGGTACTGATTTCCGTGGGCCTGGTCTGGGGCTTCTTCTTCACGCCTGACGATTACCGGCAGGGTTCCACCGTCAAGATTATCTTCCTGCATGTGCCCTCGGCGCTGATGGCAATCAACGCCTGGTTCATGATGCTGGTGACGTCGCTGGTCTGGGTGATCCGCCGCCACCATGTGAGCGCATTGGCCGCCAGGGCCGCGGCGCCTGTAGGCGTGGTCATGACCGTGATCGCGCTGGTGACCGGGGCAATCTGGGGCCAGCCGATGTGGGGTACCTGGTGGGCCTGGGATCCGCGGCTGACATCCTTCCTGGTGCTGTTCCTGTTCTACCTCGGCTACATCGCGCTGTGGGAGGCGATCGACAACCCCGACACCGCTGCGGACCTGACCTCGATCCTCTGCCTGGTGGGCTCGGTCTTTGCCGTGCTCAGCCGCTATGCGGTGAACTTCTGGAACCAGGGGCTGCACCAGGGCGCATCGCTGAGCCTGGATGAAAAGGAAAACGTGGCTGATGCGTTTTCCAATCCGCTTTATGTCTGCATGGCAGGCTTTGTCCTGCTGTTCATCGCATTGGTGTTCTACCGCACCGGAACTGAAATCCGCGCCCGCCGCATCAAGGCATTGATGGCGCGCGAACGGCTGGAGGCGTGATGCCCGATCTTGGAAAATACGCCGATACGGTGCTGTCGGCCTACGGCGCCTCGCTGGTGCTGCTGGTGGCGCTGGTGGTGGTGACGATCCTGCGCGGCCGCAAGGTGCGCCGGGAGATGGAAACCCTGGAAACCCGGATGAAGCGCAATGGCTAAGATCTCCCCCCTGATGGCGGTCCCCGGTGTGGTGTTTGCGGGTTTTGTGGGCCTGGCGCTGGTGGGGATGTTCCGCGAGGACCCGAACAGCCTGCCGTCGGCGCGCGAAGGCCAGCCTGCGCCGCCGGTTGTCCTTGATGAGTTTCCGGGCAAGGAAATGTTCAGCGACGCCACCCTGCGTGACGGCACCGTGAAACTGGTGAACTACTGGGCCAGCTGGTGCGCGCCGTGCCGCGCTGAGCATCCGAACCTGGAGGCGCTGTCCAAGGAGGGCATCCCTGTCTACGGTATCAACTACAAGGATCAGCTGGCCAATGCCGAATCCTTCCTGAACGAGCTGGGCGACCCCTACAAGGCCATTGGCAGGGACGAGAAGGGCCGGATGGCGATTGACTGGGGCCTGTACGGCGTGCCGGAAACCTATGTGGTGGACGGCGACGGCAAGATTATCCTGCGCTTCGCCGGCCCGATCACCCAGCGGGTGGTCGAAACCACCCTGCGCCCGGCGATGGAAACGGCAGCGGGGCAGTAGCCGGCCTCACTGTGTCAGCCCGGTTCACACAGGGTGTAGCTGCTCAGATCGGGCTCCGCCTCCGACAGCGCATAGACGCGGTCCAGATGTTCCTGTTTGGACCGCCAAATCAGATACTCGCTAAACGCCTCCGGATCCTGCCATTTCTGGAATACGGATATTTTATCCCTTTCCGGGGCCAGCAGAATTTCAGCCTGCAAGCATCCGGCGTGCCGACGGACCTCTTCCACCATCTGTTTGACAAGCACCGTAAGCTCGTTGAATTTTCCGGGGCGGGGGTGCAGATCTATTATCACCGCTTCCGTCATTGAAGTCTCCGGGATTTGTGAGTGCTGAGATGGTTACAGCAACCCGGAAATTTCCGGTAAATTTGCGGTTGGGATCAGCCGAAAATGCTGAGATCCAGCTCCAGCCCGGTACCCAGCCAGATCCCGTGATCGCGGTGATCTGCCAGGGCGTTGCCGGTTTCCGGATGGGCAAAGACAACCAGCCCGTCCCGGTTCAGCGCCAGCCACGGTAGCAGCTGCGCGAACTGTTCCGGTGTGGCCGCCAGCTGGCAGGACCACATCGGGTGCGGGCCGACGTTCTTTTCATGAACCCGGCCCATCTCCACCGAGAACCGCTCCGCAGCCTGCTGACAGAGTGCGCGGGCCTGGACCACACTGGCGGCGTCGAAATAGATATGGGCGTGGTAGCTGGTGATGCTGTCTGTCTGTTTCATAGCTGCAGTCTCTTACGGCAGGGCGCCGCAGGCAATGCGGTGAATGCGAACAGGCCCTGTGCAGCAACGGCTGATAGTCCCGGTCAGGGCACAGAATAGGTTCGGAAGTCCTGTTCCCGCCGCATGGTTGCACTGCGGGCGTCAAGGTCGCCACGTTCAGCCCGCCAGTCCAGGTAGCGGTTCAAGTGTTCCGGTGTCTCCCAAAGGTGGAACACTGCTATTTCCCAGCGCTCCCGGTTGAGGCCCACATGCGCCTCGATGCAGCCGGGAAAGGCCCGTGTGTCCGGCAGCATCTTCAGGACCGCTTCGGCATGCGCTTCGAACGTGCCGATGTCCGGGTAAACGACTGCAAAAACGGCCTCTTTCATGCTTCGGCATCCAGCCTTTCAATAGTCTGCGCAGTGTTTTTTTAAAAAGATGAATTCAAGAGCGACATTTGCACAAGAGGGCTGGGCCGTACAGCCGGTAAAGGTGCTGTGAGCTGCACATATAGATTGTGTTCAAGATGCAAAGCCGGGGCAAAATCCGCGCCGCAGGTCCGGAACTTCTACCCGCCTGTACCGGTGGCACAAAAAAACATGCACCCCGCAGGGTGCATGTTCAAAAGCTCAGGTCTGGCAGACCTTACGACTTGGCCAGGTTGCGCAGCACGTAGTGCAGCACGCCGCCGTGCTCGATGTACTCGATTTCCGGTGCGGTATCGATGCGGCACTTCAGGGTGATCTCTTTCACCGACCCGTCGGCAAAGGTGATCGAGCAGGGCACTTCCTGCAGCGGCTGGATGGTGTCCAGACCGCTGATCGAGACGGTTTCCTCGCCGGTCAGACCCAGCGACTTGCGGGTGTCGCCAGCGGTGAACTCGAACGGGATCACACCCATGCCAACCAGGTTGGAGCGGTGGATACGCTCGAACGACTCGGCGATCACTGCCTTGACACCCAGCAGCGCGGTGCCCTTGGCCGCCCAGTCGCGCGAGGAGCCCGCGCCGTACTGTTCGCCGCCGAACACCACCAGCGGGGTGCCGTTGGCCTGATGCGCCATCGAGGCCTCGTAGATCGAGGTCTGCTCGCCGTCTGGGCCTTTGGTGTAGCCGCCCTCGACGCCGTCCAGCATCTCGTTCTTGATGCGGATGTTGGCGAAGGTGCCGCGCATCATGATCTCGTGGTTGCCGCGGCGGGAGCCGTAAGAGTTGAACTCGCGCGGCTGCACCTGGCGCTCCAGCAGGTACTGGCCTGCAGGCGTGGTGGTGGCAAAGGAACCGGCAGGCGAGATATGGTCAGTGGTGACCATGTCGCCCAGAACCGCCAGAACCTTGGCGTTCTCGATGTTTGAGATGGTGCCCGGCTCGTGGCCCATGCCCTGGAAGTAGGGCGGGTTCTGGATGTAGGTCGAGGCCGCGGGCCAGTCATAGGTTTCCGCATCGGTGGTCTCGACCGCCTGCCACTTCTCGTCGCCCTTGAAGACGTCGGCGTATTTCGACTGGAACGCCTCGCGGGTGACGGTCTGCTCGACCAGTTCCGCAACTTCCTGGGTCGATGGCCAGATGTCTTTCAGGTAGACGTCGTTGCCGTCCTTGTCCTGCGCGATCACGTCGGTTGCCAGGTCGATGTCCATGGTGCCGGCCAGCGCATAGGCGACAACCAGCGGCGGCGAGGCCAGGTAGTTGGCGCGGACGTCCGGCGAGATGCGGCCTTCGAAGTTGCGGTTGCCCGACAGCACCGAGGTCGCCACCAGGTCGCCTTCGGCAATCGCTTCGGAGATCTCCTGCTGGATCGGGCCGGAGTTGCCGATGCAGGTGGTGCAGCCGTAGCCCACCAGGTTGAAGCCGACCTTGTCCAGGTCCTCCTGCAGGCCAGCGGCCTCCAGATAGGCGGACACCACCTGCGAACCCGGTGCCAGCGAGGTCTTGACCCAGGGCTTGCGGTCGAGGCCCAGGGCGGCAGCCTTGCGCGCGACCAGGCCTGCGCCGATCATCACATAGGGGTTGGAGGTGTTGGTGCAGGAGGTGATCGAGGCGATCACGACCTTGCCCGATTCCATGGTGTAGTCTTCGCCCTTGACGGCGACTTCCTTGCCCATCGGACGCTTGAAGGTCTCTTCCATCTCCTGGCGGAAGGCAGCCTTGGCGTTTGTCAGCGGCACATAGTCCTGCGGGCGTTTCGGGCCGGAGATGGCCGGAACGATGCTGCTCATGTCCAGCGACAGGGTGTCGGTGTAGACCGGTGCATAATCCGCGCCGCGCCAGAAACCGTTTTCCTTGGCGTAGGCTTCGACCAGTGCGATGCGGTCTTCGTCGCGGCCGGTGTTGCGCAGGTAGCGCAGGGTTTCGTCGTCGATCGGGAAGAAGCCGCAGGTGGCGCCGTATTCCGGGGCCATGTTGGCGATGGTCGCGCGGTCTGCCAGCGGCAGGCGATCCAGGCCTTCGCCGTAGAACTCGACGAATTTGCCGACCACGCCCTTGGCGCGCAGCATTTCCACGACCTTCAGAACCAGGTCGGTGCCGGTGGTGCCTTCGACCATCTCGCCGGTCAGCTCAAAGCCGATGACCTCGGGGATCAGCATCGAGATCGGCTGGCCCAGCATCGCGGCTTCGGCCTCGATGCCGCCAACGCCCCAGCCCAGAACCGCGGCGCCGTTGACCATGGTGGTGTGGGAGTCGGTGCCGACCAGCGTGTCCGGATAGGCGACTT
The DNA here is from genome assembly GCF_040704725.1 of Leisingera sp. JC11. Lineage (NCBI taxonomy): Bacteria > Pseudomonadati > Pseudomonadota > Alphaproteobacteria > Rhodobacterales > Roseobacteraceae > Leisingera > Leisingera sp. JC11. The sequence goes on along the minus strand of NZ_JBFCVS010000009.1, from coordinate 65,374 downwards.
CGTCGCCGTTCTGGTCCACGTCGGTCCAGACGGTCTGCGCCAGGTATTCCAGGTTCACCTGGTGGCAGATGCCGGTGCCCGGCGGCACAACGCGGAAGTTGTTGAACGCGTTCTGGCCCCACTTCAGGAACTGGTAACGCTCCATGTTGCGCTCATACTCGCGGTCCACGTTCATCTGGAACGCGCGCGGGTTGCCGAACTCGTCGATCATCACGGAGTGGTCGATGACCAGGTCAACCGGGACCAGCGGGTTGATCTTGGCGGCAGAGCCCTTCAGGCCGACGATGCCGTCGCGCATGGCGGCCAGGTCGACAACGGCGGGAACGCCGGTGAAATCCTGCATCAGCACACGGGCAGGGCGGTAGGCGATCTCACGCGGGTTCTTGCCGCCGTTGGCGCCCCATTCGGCAAAGGCCTTGATGTCGTCGGTGGAGACGGAGAAACCGCCGTCCTCGAACCGCAGCATGTTTTCCAGCACCACTTTCAGCGCGGCAGGCAGCTTGGAAAAGTCGCCAAAGCCGGCCTCGGTGGCGGCGGGAATGGAGTAATAGGAGATCGACTTGCCGTTGACGCTGAGCGTTTTGCGCGCCTTGGCATTGTCCTGTCCGACGGTGATAGGCATGGTTGGCCTCCCTCAAGAATTTGTAACCGGGGAATTCGCTGCCTGCTAAATGCATGAGGAAGATGAAGCATTCAATAGCCCAAACGCCGCAGGCGGCACATTTGTATGCGATTGTACACATTTTTTGCATCCCTTGCCCTCGAACCCTGTCAGAACCCGCCTCAAAAATGATTGATTGGCTTATTCCCCGGCACATCTTTAGACCGGAAGCCTAGGAAACGGAGACGGCGATTCATGAGACTTCTGGCCACTGCTGCAATGGTTCTGGGACTGGCCCTGCCGGTTTACGGGCAATCTGAAGCGGAACCGGTGGTGGTTGAGCTGTTCACCTCGCAGGGCTGTTCGTCCTGCCCGCCGGCCGATGCGCTGCTGCATGACCTTGCCGCGCGCCCGGACGTGCTGGCGCTGGCGCTGCATGTGGACTACTGGGATTACATCGGCTGGAAGGACCAGTTTGCCAAACCTTCGCATACCAAGCGGCAGAAGGGCTATGCCCGCGAGGGCGGCCGCCGGATGATCTATACGCCACAGATGGTCATCATGGGGCAGGACGATGTGGTCGGGGCCGATGCGATAAAGGTGGAAGACGCCATCGCCAGGCACCAGAAACAGCCGCGGCCCGCGTCGCTGGCGGCTGCCCGCCGCGGCGAAGAGGTGGTCATCCGTGTTGAGGCAAGAGCACAGATGCCTGAGGGCCGCGTGCTGGTTCAGCTGGTGCGGTATACGCCCAAGCGCACCGTCAGCATCACACGCGGCGAGCTGGCCGGGCGGACGCTCAGCTATGCCAATGTGGTTGAAGACTGGCAGATCGCGGCCGAGTGGGACGGGACTGGCTATCTGGAGGTCGCGGTTCCGGCGCCTGGCGGTCAGCCAGCCGCGGTTCTGCTGCAGGCGGGCCGGTTCGGGCCGATCATTGCTGCGGCGCGCGTCGACTAGACAGTGCTGCCGGATCAGTCAGCGGCAGTGCCGGCCTGCCTGGCGGCTTTTCCAACCGGCACATAGGGTTTCCAGCGGCGGTGAATCCAGAACCACTGCCCGGTGTGCTTACGCACGATCGTTTCCAGGTCCGCGCTCAGCGCCTTGGTCATGGTCAGCGCGTCGGTGTGCGGTACCTCGGCATTCATCACGATCTCGAAGTCCAGACCGTTCTCCTGGCGCACCGCATAAACCGGGATCAGCGCGGCGTTGAATTTCAGCGCCAACTCCGCGGGTACGGTGGAGGTGACTGCCGGCTTGCCGAAAAAGTCGATCAGTTCGCCGCCCTGGGCATGCAGGTCGGTGACGATGGCGGCGATGCCGCCCTTCTTCAGATGCCGCACCAGCTCCACCATGCCGCGCTTGCCCTGTTCGAACATCAGGTCGTGATTGGCCTTCATGGCAGCGACGTAATGCTCGTTGAAATAGGGGTTGGCCATGCGCCGGTAGAGCGATCCCATCTCGTGGCCGCGGGCAACCAGAGCAGCGCGGGCGGCGTCGTAATTGCCGAAATGAGCGGTCGCCAGAAGCACCGGGCGGCCTGCTGCGCGGGCATCTTCAAGGGCCTTGAGGCCCGGCCCGGTGATAGGCGCCTTCCGGGCGCGCTCAAAGAACTCCTTGCCCGCATAAAGCTCGGCAATCATCCGGCCGGCATTGTTGCTGACATCGCGGTACAGCTGGTCTGCATCAAGCTCGGAGAGTTCCGGGCTGACCAGTTTAAGATTGTCGCGCACCCTTTTGTGAAAACCCGCGGCGCGGCCCATGGCGGTGACCAGCCGGCCCATCATCGGCACCCGCAACCGGTAGGGAATCAGCCCGGCACCCAGCAGCAGCCCGCGCAGGAACAGGTTGCTGCCAAAATATTTGACATGGCTCCAGGTGGAGAGCTCGGAAGGATCTGCGGGCATGGCGTCTGGGTGTTTGCGGCGCTGAACTGCGCCCGGAAGCCTGCATCATACGCAGCTGCGGCTGAGGGTACAAGCAGCTCAAGCAGGGAGGCGGGCAGAGGCGGGGCAGCGGACCGCAGGCCGCTGCCCTTAGCGGGCTTTCAGCCCCGCCAGCGGTCAGCTGCCGCCTTCCTCATCTTCTTCTTCCGCGGCCTTCAGCTCGATCTCGCCCGTTGCAACCAGATCGCGCATGGCGGCGATGATCAGGCTGAAGGCGGCCTCGCCGTCGCTGCGTTTGACCCGGCCGCGCTCGGCCACTTCCTCGCGGATGTTGTCGGCCATCCGGCTCGACATGTTCTTGAGCAGGAACTCCGAGGTTGCCACGTCTTCCTCGTCGGTGGCAAAGGCGATGGCGGTCACCAGGTCGGGCTGCGACAGCACCCGGATCAGCTTGGGCACATCCAGCGGCTGCATCCGTTCGGCAATCAGCGCGTAGGTGAAGATCGCCTTGCGCACGGTGATTGCGAATTCCTCGTCCTCCTCGTCCAGCGCGGTCAGCACCTCGTCGCGCTTGGCAGCAGCGGCCTCGGTGAGGATGCCGCCCAGCCGCTGGCCGGGAGTCTGGTCAAAGGCAAGATCGGGCCGCGCCTCTACCTGAGCAGCCAGCGACAGGCCGATGCGGTCCACGGTGTCCGGTGTCACATTGGCGGTCTGGCTGACCGCATAGGTGATGCGGCGGGCAACCGGCCCGGGCAGATGGATCAGCATCTGGGCGGCCTTGGCCGTGTCGAGTTTGGATAGCAGAACGGCGGCAACTTCGGTGCTTTCGGCCTGGGCCAGTTCGGCCAGGTCTTCGGGCGGCAGCTGCTTCAGCCGCTCCCACGGGTCGCCGAACTGGCGCACCCCGGCCTCACGGCGCAGGCGGCTGTGGGTGTGGCGGCTGATCTTGCCCTCCATCGCGCTCAGCGCGCCGGCCAGGCCGTTGGGGAAATGCAGGCCGACATTGTCCAGCAGGTCGGCAAATTCGCCCGCCACGGCATTCAGCGTGTCGCGGTCGACAATCCGCATCCGGCCCATTTGCTGGGTCAGTTCCAGCTGCAGGTCGTCGGGCAGTTCTTCCAGCGGGATCTCGGCGCCTTCATTCAGCAGGAGCCGGACGATGATGGCGGCCTTGGCCTTGCCGCTGAGGCCCGCGGCCGCAGCCGGATTCGCCACCGCGCCGCCGCCCGTCGCACCGCCGCCGAGGCCGCCCGCATCCAGGCCGCCTATCGGCGCGGGAGCGGCGAAATCGCCCATGCCCATTCCGCCCATTCCGCCCATGTCGCCCCCGCCCAAGTCCATCGGAAGCGCCAGCATATCGTCTTGAGGCATTCTCGCACCCTAGCAAAAGATTCTTCTCAATCGTGGAGGGCAGGATAGGCCGCAAGCCGTAAAGAAAGGCTGAAGCCTAGTAGTCGTAGGAGGTGCCCGTTTCCAAGGCGTTGCGCAGCGAGGCCTCCGCCCAGGTGCCGTCGCCGCCGCGCGTCCGGATTTCTTTCCATTGCGCCCGGGCTGCGTCGTATTTTCCCTGCGCCACAAGGCCTTGGCCCATGTACGAACGGGCCAGGATGTTGTCGGGATCCTGCGCCAGCGCCTGGTTGTAATAGGCCTGTGCCAGCTCCAGATTGCCCAGCTTGCGGTGGGTGAAGCCCCAGTAGGTCAGCACCATGGTATCTTTCTGGTCAGCCATCGCGCTCAGCACTGCCTGGGCATCTTCCTGGCGTCCCGCATAGGCCAGCTCCCGCGCTGCGCCCAGCAGGCCGTCCTGGTTCAGCGACGACTTCCGGGGCCGCACGCAGCGTTTCTTATCCTCGTCCCAGACCCTCTTGCCCTTGCAGATCTTGGTGGTTTCGGTGGGTTTGGGCGGGTTCCAGTCGTTGCCGCTGGCGGCAAGGGCAGCAACGGGCAGGGTCAGGACAGCGGCCAAGGTCAAAATACGCATCTCAAGAACTCCAAGTGCAATGTCTGGCCCAGTCTATCCTCGGAACCATGGCTTGGATCTGTATTTTTGTTCACAAAGGCGTTTGCCCCGGTGGCACAAAAAAAGACGCCCCGCCGGAGAGGCGGGGCGTCAAGTGCTTCATCCAAAGGCCGGCTTATTCGCCGAAGACGCGCTTGAAGATCGTGTCGACATGCTTGGTGTGGTAGCCCATATCGAACTTCTCGTTGATCGCCTCTTCACCGAGGGCGGCAACCACATCGGCATCGGCCAGCAGCAGCTCGCGGAAGTCGACGCGCTCTTCCCAGACCTTCAAGGCGTTGCGCTGCACCATGGCATAGGCATCCTCGCGGCTGACGCCTGCCTGGGTCAGCGCCAGCAGCACCCGCTGCGACATCACCAGGCCGGGGAATTTGTTCATGTTGTCCAGCATGTTCTCCGGGAACACCAGCATCTTGTCGACCACGCCGGCCAGACGGTGCAGGGCGAAGTCGAGAGTGATGGTCGCATCCGGACCAATGCCGCGCTCGACGGAGGAGTGCGAGATGTCGCGCTCATGCCACAGCGCCACGTTCTCCATCGCCGGGATCACCGCCATGCGCACCAGGCGGGCGAGGCCGGTCAGGTTCTCGGTCAGCACCGGGTTCTTCTTGTGCGGCATCGCCGAGGAGCCCTTCTGGCCCATCGAGAAGAATTCCGCGCCTTCCAGCACCTCGGTGCGCTGCATGTGGCGGATTTCAACAGCAACATTCTCGATCGAGGAGGCAATGACGCCCAGGGTGGCAAAGAACATCGCGTGGCGGTCGCGCGGGATCACCTGGGTGGAGATCGGCTCGGGGCGCAGGCCCAGCTGCTCGCAGACGTGTTCCTCGACCGCGGGGTCGATGTTGGCGAAGGTGCCGACCGCACCGGAGATCGCGCCGGTGGCGACTTCCCAGCGGGCCTTTTCCAGGCGGTTCTTGTTGCGGTCCATTTCCGCATAGAAGCGGGCAAAGGTCAGGCCCATGGTGGTGGGCTCGGCGTGGATGCCGTGGCTGCGGCCGACACGCACGGTGTTCTTGTGCTCCAGCGCGCGTTTCTTCAGCGCCGCCAGAACCTTGTCCATGCCCTCGAGAAGAATGTCGGCGGCGCGCACCAGCTGCACGTTCAGGCAGGTGTCCAGCACGTCCGACGACGTCATGCCCTGGTGCACGAAGCGGGCTTCCTCGGAACCGACATGCTCGGCCAGGTGGGTCAGGAAGGCGATGACGTCATGCTTAGTGACGGCCTCGATCTCGTCGATGCGGGCAACATCAAACTCCACATCCTTGGCTTTCCACACCGCGTCGGCGTTCTCGCGCGGGATCACCCCCAGGTTGGCCATGGCTTCGCAGGCGTGGGCCTCGATCTCGTACCAGATCTTGAATTTGGTCTCGGGCGACCAGATTGCGACCATCTCGGGGCGGGAATAGCGGGGGATCATGGGCGAAGGCACCTTTATGTGATTGCGCAGCAGATGCCCGGCCTCTTAGATCAGCAGAAGCAGGACAGCAAGGCTGGGAGAGGTTCATGAGGCAGTTTGCCCTGATGATTGCGTTATCATGCACGGTTGCGCCGGTTTGGGGCGGCGAATGGCGCAGCTTGAGCGGCGAAGAAGTGCAGGCTGCGCTGGAGGGGCGGCGGCTGGTCTACGGCAGCGGAGCCTGGCAGGAGTTCAATGCCTCGGGCCGGACGCTCTACAATGCAGGCCATGACAGCTGGGGCTACTGGGGCGTGCGGGATGGCAAATACTGTTCCACCTGGCCGCCCTCGGACCTGTGGGCCTGTTATGCGCTGGAAAGCAATGGAGAAGCCCTGCGGTTTGTCGGGGAGGGCGGTGACATCACCACGGGGCGCTACGCCGGGCCTGAGGAGTGAGCTGTCGCGCACGCCCGCGCTCCGGACACCGGGCTGATCTGCAGCGGGAGTGAGCCGCCGGGCAGGAGGGATCAGCTGCCCCGCAATTGCGCCAGCAGCTGCGCGTTGCGGCAGTAAGATGGCGCCTCGGCCAGTTCCGACATCTCCTGCTGCAAGTCACTGCAGCCGTCCTGATTGCGGCAGGTGCTGCAGCGCAGGACCGCGCGCATGTATTTACGGCCTTGCGCTTCCGGATCGCCAGAAACCATTTCGCCATAATCGATGCCCAGACGGCTGGCCATGCCCTGCACCAGATCGCTGCTGCGCCCGAGTTTTGCAAAAAGTCCCATATCTGCCCTCCCATGCCCGGCCGCTGCCGGAAGTGCAGACAGAATGGGCGGGAATGTCTCCCGGCACTTTGATGTGGCGCAAATTCCGCGGCAGTCAGGTCCTCCCTCCTGCGCGTCGGTCTTCTTGCGAGGACCTGACGCATTTGGGCCCGGCGCCGCGCAAGGCGCGGCGCCGGGCCCAAGGCCGCTGGCGGTGCAGGTCTCCTGCGCCGCCCGGGCGCGGGAGACCCGCTGGAGTTCTGGTGTATCAGATCGCGGAAGGTTCCATGGCCTCCAGCCGGGTCACCACCTTGGCGCCGCTTTCAAGCGTCCGGTGCACAGGGCATTTGTCGGCTATTTCCATCAGTTTGACGCGCTGTCCATCAGTCAGCGGACCGCACAGCCGCACCACCCGGGTGAACTGGTCGATCTTGGCAGGCCCCGAAGGCAGGGCATCCTGGGCATGCACCTTGTCGTGGCTCACATCGACGCTGATCCCCTCCAGCGGCCAGCCCTTGCGGCGGGCATACATCCTGAGCGTCATCGAGGTGCAGGCGCCCAGCCCCGCAGCCACAAACCCGTAAGGCGACATGCCGCGGTTGGTCCCGCCATAGGCCAGAGGTTCATCGGCGAAAGCATGGTGGTAGGGGCCGGACTGCACGTCCTGCAGGAAGCCCGACGGATCCGCTTCGGTCACCCGCAGGATGCCCTCCGGCGCGCCGGGCGGTGGTGCGGGCGGCGCCATTTTGACATAGCGCCCGGCCCAGGCGGCGATGACCTCGGCGGCATATTCCGCATCTGCCGCGCGGGAAATCAGGTGGTCCGCGTCATCCAGCGTGACAAAGCTCTTGGGGTGCTTGGCAGCGGTGAAGATCGACGCGGCATTGTCGATGCTCACGGTCTCGTCGCGCGGCGCATGCAGCACCAGCAGTGCCGCCTTCAACTCCGCAATCGCAGGCGCCAGCGCCTCCGCAGTGATATCCTCGACAAACTCCTTGCCGATCACAAAGGGCCTGCCGCCCAGGCAAACCTCGGCGCGGCCCTTGGCCTCGATCTCCGGCAGGGCGGCGTCGAAGTGGTGTGAGACATGGCCTGGATCAAACGGCGCCCCCAGCGTTACAACCCCCTTGGCCGACGGAATGCCGGCCCGCGCCCGCAGCACCGCGGCACCGCCCAGCGAATGGCCGATCAGCAGCGCGGGCGCCATGTTGCGTGCCGCGAGATATTGTGCCGCCTTGATTAGATCCGCCACGTTTGAACTGAAGGTGGTGTTCTCGAACTCGCCCTCCGAATGCCCCAGCCCGGTGAAATCGAACCGCAGGACCGCAATACCCATTGCCGCCAGCCGTCCGGCAATCCGCCGCGCCGCCGGGATGTCCTTGGAGCAGGTGAAGCAATGGGCAAACAGCGCGGTGGCCAGCACCGGCCCCTCGGGCAGGTCGAGGCGGGCAGCAAGGGTGTTTCCGGCGTGGCCGGTAAAGGAAATCCGTTCCGTGGGCATGGGCGTGGCCTTTGTTGGGTGTTCCGCATAGATTGAGCGCTTGAATGGCCTCGAACAAGGCAGCGGGCCGGAACGTCACGGGAAGGTGAAGGCAGATGAGCAGCAGCGTCCTCACGGGCATTGGATGTTACAGCCCGCAGACTGCGCGGGACCGCGGAATGTTGCAGCGCCTGACGGAGTTTTTCGCCAGCGAGCCCCAGGCCTTCGGCCGCAACCCGGAAACCGGCCATGTGACCGGCTCCGCCTTCGTGATGTCCTCGGACATGCGATGCGTGCTCTTGACCCATCACAAGAAGCTCAACCGCTGGTTCCAGCTGGGCGGCCATTGCGACGGCATCGCCGACGTGCCTTTTGTGGCGCTGAAGGAAGCCTATGAGGAAAGCGGGCTCCAACGGATCAGGCCGCTGTCGGCGCAGGTGTTCGACGTGGATATCCACGAGATCCCGGCAAATACCCGCGATTGCGCGCATTTGCACTATGATGTGCGCTACCTGTTTCAGGCAGAGGCGGGGGAGATTGTCCTCAGCGGCGAATCCCACGCCCTGGCCTGGGTGCCGCTTACTCAGCTTGAGGAAGCAACCGACTCGCCCGGCGTGCTGGTGCTGCGCGACAAGCTGGAACCGTTCCTTCAGCGCCATTGTTAAACGGTGGCGCCTGACGGCGCCGCCGGCTGTCCCGGTCCCTCCGTGCAGGAGGGACCGGCAGGATGGAATCAGGCCTCGCCCAGCAGCGCCTTGTCGAAGGGGTAGCTGGTCAGGTTTTCATGGCCGTCTTCGGTGATCAGCACCTGGTCTTCCAGCTTGATCGAGAAATCGCCGCCCTCAGGCGACACCAGCGCCTCGACGCACAGCACCATGCCCGGCTCCAGTTCGTAATCGAAGGCGCCCTCGACCATGGCGTCGGGGTAGGCCACCAGCGGCCATTCATCGCAGAGGCCCACGCCGTGCATCATGCAGCCGTATTTCTGCTTCTGGAACTGGTCGTCCAGAACATGGCAGCCCCGCGACAGCTCCTGGATATTCACGCCGGGCTTCAGCATCTCCATGTTGTGGCGGATGTGCTCCAGCCCGTGCTGCATGGCATAAATCATGTCAGGCCGCGGTTTCTGGTCACCGATCCACCAGCTGCGGGAGATGTCGATGCAGATGCCGTAGGAGCCGACCAGATCGGTGTCAAAGCTGATCATTTCATTGTTCTGGATGATGCGGGGCCCGCATTCCTGGAACCACGGGTTGGTGCGCGGTCCTGAGGCCAAGAGCCGGGTCTCGATCCACTCGCCGCCGCGGCGGATGTTCTCCGCGTGCAGCACTGCCCAGACGTCATCCTCGGAGATATTGCCGCCAGGGACCTGCTCGCGGGCGAATCTTTCCATTGCCGCCACCGCGGTTTCGCAGGCGTGATGGGCACAGCGCATCGCCAGGATCTCATCCGGGCCTTTCACCGCGCGGCATTTCTCGGTCAGCTCCTCGCCGGGGAAGATCTCAAGCCCCTGCGCCTCAAGTGCGCGCAGCCCGTGCAGCATAACCTTGTCCACTGCCAGCCGCTTGTTGCTGCCGCTGTGCTCCTCCAGCAGGATGCGCACCTCGTTGGAGAACTTGTCCGCCGCCACGTCTATCTTGTCGCCGCGGTCGAAATAGAACAGGTCGGCACCGGCGCGCTGCTCGCGCACCAGCGGGTTGAACTCGCTGAGGAAGGGCGACTGCTTGTAATCCCACAGCACCATGTAACCATCGGCGCAGACCAGCAGCGCCCGGAACGGGTTGTGGGTGTTCCACAACTGCATGTTGGTGGAGTCGGTCGCATAGCGGATGTTCAGCGGATCGAACACCAGCAGGCCGCCATAGCCGCGGTCGTTGATGTGCTTGACCAGCCGCTCCCAGCGGAACTTGCGCAGCGCCTGCAGGTCGGGAAGCTGCAGCCCGGCCTCTGCCCATTCGGCAAAGGCCAGCTGGGTCGGGCCGATCTCGACCCGGTTGTTGTCGTTCGGCGTGTTGTCGCCCAGTTTGGCGCCGCGGGTCGGGTCGATCTTGCGGATGTCGCGGTAATGCTCGTTCATGCTGGGAGGTCCTTGCTGCACAGTCCTGTACAATGTGCAGCAAGGGGCGAGGCGGATTCGCCGCTGAAAGCGACGGATTCTGTCGTCGTTTCTGACCTAACTCGCGTTGTCAGACCGCGGGGGATTGCAGCCGAAGCTGATTTGGGCCTACGGCACCAGCGGCCGGGCCGCCTGCACCATCCCGGCGCTTTCAAGATAGAGCACCAGGGCCGTCAGCAGCAGCAGATGGCTGATGAAGCGCAGGCGCCGGGGACCGGTCAGGGACAGTGCAGCCAGCGCCGAGGCCTGCAGCTTGCGGCCCCAGCCGCCGCGCAGGCCCGCCGAGGAAACGGATGCCCGAAGCCCTGTCCAGGACCTGCCGGAGGCCGCGGCGGCCGCACTTGCTGCTTTGCGCATCTTCGCCTCGCGGAAGGCTCGGTCGCAGTGGGCGTCCAGTTCCAGCGCGGTCTGGTCCACCGGTGTAAAGCAGTCCCGGCCGCGCGGCCGTGTCTGCATAGCTAGGGCAGACTCGGGGGCTGCCGCGGGGTGGGCAGCAGCAGCAGGTTGTTTCCGGATGCTGGACTTGGGCTGAAAGGCACTCAGGAACTGTTCGCATGTCAGTGCAACTTCGCTGTCGAGCCATTCGACAGAGGTTGCCTCCACCGTATCCAGCAGGCGGCGCAGCGTCTCGGCCAGAAGCAGCTCGGAAATTTCCTGATTGCAATAACCGGGATAGACCGGAGACAGCACCAGTTCCAGCAGCGCCGAGGGCTGCATCACGCTGCCGGGCAGCCTGCTGGTGCGGCGCAGCGGCACCCGGCGCAGGCGCACGGCCACCAGGTAGTGATCGCATTGCAGACGGGCAGTGTTTTCCGCCCGTGCTTCGATCTGCTCTGCCGGGTGGCCGAAGTCCTCAAGCGTGTCCACAACCGCGGTCACCGCAGCGGAAAGCGTTCCGCTGTCGCGGCTTTCCAGTCCCAGCCGTCCTGTATATTGCACGTTCTCTGCCACTGTCCGGATCCTCCATTCAGGGTGCCGTTAGAGAAACAATAAAATTCGAAATAGTTAAAAGTGGGGCGGGCCGGGCTGATTTCGAAGCAACGGCAGCGGAGCGCAGACGTGAAATGCGGCATTGCCCAAAGTTTTGAATTTAAACGAATTTGCGGAAAATCGCTGGTTCTTAAAGGCCGGAATGCGGCTCAACTGTGACGGCTGGCGGACACATTGATGCCCCAAGGCCTACAATGTCGCCGGAATCGCGTGCACTGTTTTTCACGGCAGCCTTCAAACGCCTTGCGCCCGCCGGGCGGCGGGCGCATTCACTGCGATCTATTGCGGGCAAACGGTGCTCAACCGTCGATCTGGCGCCCCATGATCGCCAGCGACTGCTGGTACACGGTGGCCGCATTCCACTCCTTAAGCACACGGTAGTTGGGCTCGCCCTGCTGGTAGCCCTTGCCGGGTTTCCAGCCTTTCTGGCGCAGGTAGTTGGCGGTGGAAGCGAGCGCATCGCCCATGTTATAGAAATCCACCCTTCCATTGCCGTCCCAATCGACGCCGTATTGCAGCGCATTTCCGGGCAGGAACTGGGTATGGCCCAACTCGCCATGCTTGGCGCCCAGGGTGGCCGGAGTGATGGCGCCCTGATCGACCAGTTTCAGCGCCCCCAGCGCATGCGGGCGGAAGAAGTCGGAGCGGCGGCAGTCATAGGTCAGCGTCACGATGGCAGACACCACCTGGCTGTCGCCCATGTAGTTGCCAAAGGCGGTCTCCATCCCGTGGATGGCGATCAGCACTCCCGCGGGCACTCCGTATTTGCGCTCAAGTGCTGCATAGAAATCCGGGTTGCGCGCCTTGCGCTTGCGGCCCTGCGCCACGATGGTGGCGGAGCCGCGGATCTGCATGAATTTCTCCAGCGAGTATTTGAAGCTCTTCTGGTTGCGGTCGGCGGAAATGGTACGGCGGGCATACTGCGCATTGGCCAGCGCCTGCAGCCCCGCCTTACGCACGCCCGCGCGCTTGGCCTCGGCGCCGAACGCCTGCTTCCAGGCGTCGAACCCGGCAGAGCTGTTGCCGCAATTGGCGGCAAGGGCAGGGGAGGCAAGCAGGACGGAAATCAGGGCAGGGGCAATCAGCCGGCGCATGAAGAAAACTCTCAAAATGTGACTCGTGGCTTTCAGCCTAACGTGCTGGCGCCCCTTGTCTAACGGGAAAAGCCGCCATTGCTTCCCATTATCCTAGGCAAAGGCGCTGCCCGCGGCCAGTGCCAGCCCGTCTGCAACCGCGGTCATGGCATTTCCCGTTTCCAGCCGGGCATTTGGGCACAGCGCGCGCATTTCCGCCTGCACCGCCGCCAGCAGCGAAGAGCCGCCGACCAGAACGATCCGCTCCACCTTTTCCGCCGCAATCCCGGCCTGCGCCAGCGTCTCTGCCGCGCAGGCGCCGATTGCAGCGGTCTGCTCGCCAAGCGTCTGCGTCATTCCCGCTGCGTCCAGCGGCACTGACAGTCCGCGCTCCAGCAGTTTCAGATCGATGAGGGCCTGAGCATCCGTACCATTGGCGCGGATCTTGCCGTGCTCCACGGCAAAGGCGAGCTCATGGCCCAGTTCATCCTCCAGCACCGCAACCAGACGCGCCAGTTTCCCGGGCTCCACCGCGTTGGCGGCCAGATCCTGCGCCGCGCGGCGGCTTTCGGGCGCATAGAGGAAGGGGATCATCTGCCAGGTGGCCAGATCGTTGAACAGCCGGTTCGGCGCAGGCAGGGTGCCGCCGCCAAAGGCATTGCGGATCTGGCTGCCCCGGCCCAGCAGCGGCATTACATGGCGAATGCTCAGCTGCCGGTCGAAATTTGTGCCGCCCAGCCGGACGCCGTGCGAGGCCAGGATGCGGGTTGCCCCATCTGCACCTTGCTCAAAGGCGGTGAAGTCGGAGGTGCCGCCGCCGATATCGACAATCAGCCCCAAGCCCGGTGCAGGCGCGGCGGCGCGCAGCGCGGCTTCCGGCTCATACATGAACAGAACGTCCTGGAACCCGGCCTCCAGATAACAGGCGCGCAGGTCCTTTTCTGCCTGCATGTTGCGGTCTTCATCCTTGGAATGAAACCGCACCGGGCGCCCCGACAGCGCGTGGGTGAACTCCATATGCGTTGCAGCTTCGGCCCGCCGCTTCATCTCCGCCAGAAACCGCGCGATCAAGGTGGCAAAGCTCAGCCGCTCGCCGCCCAGCCGCCGCTCCTCCTGCAGCAGAGGCGTGCCCAGCAGGCTTTTCAGCGCCCGCATGAACCGCCCCTCATCCCCGTTGATCAGCGCCCGCGTTGCACTGTGGCCGATCCGCATGGCACGCGCACCATCCTCAAAGAAAACCGCGGTTGGCAGGGTCTGCTCGCCCGGCTCCATCTCCACCAGCCAGGGGCGGCCCGCAACCGCAATCCCGGCGGCGGAGTTGGAGGTGCCGAAGTCGATGCCAAGGGTGTTCGGGGCGGTCATGGGAAAGCTCCGGCTGCTGGAAAGGAGCCTGCGCCAATACCACCTTGGCCACGAAAGGAAAACACCCTCTGCTATTGGTTCGTCAGCCTTCCCGCAGCTCTGGCCAGAGGTCCGGGGCCAGTTCGCTAACGAAGGCGTCAAGCGTTTCCAGATGCTGCTCCCACTTACGGACGGACCGCGTGTGCACAGGCTCGCGAACCTGATGCAGGCTGGCGGTCAGAACCTGCCCTGTATGGCGGTGCGGTTCGGCCATCTCATGCACCCAGTCCAGCCCGCAGTGGCTTGCAATCAGGCGGCTTCCAGCCTCCACATCCGCAACCAGGTCTTCATACCGCAGGTCAAGGATGCGCCCCGGCAGAACACGGTGCCAGTGCGCCATCAGTTCCGCGTACAGGTTGAAACGGTGCGCCATCGCGCGCAGATCGTAGGTGTATGGAAGCGCGCCGCCTGCAAACAGTGTCTGCCATTGCGAAAGCGCTGTATCGCGCGGATCCCGGCGCAGATGGATGACCTTGGCCTGCGGGCTGGCCTGGAGAAGAAAGCCCAGGAACCGGAAGTTTTCGGGCATCTTGTCTACATAGGCGCGGGTGCCTGCGGGCATCGGCGGAAGGTTTTCCCGGGTGACGCGGGCCAGCTCCTTCACCTCTTCCGTACCAAACGGTGCACTGGATTGCAGCGCGGCCACCATCCGCTCGTCAATGCGCCTCTCGCCTGCAGCAATGACCGCCGGATGCGCGCCAAGCACGGCCTCCGTCAGCGTCGTGCCAGAGCGCGGCATTCCAATAACGTAGATAGGGCAAGGTTCTTGCGCAGCATCCGCCTGCAACACCGCAGGTTCGGGGAACCGGTCAAACGCTTCCTGGCTCAAATGGGTCTGTTGCCTTCGGTCATAGGGCAGAAGCTGCGCGACTGTCTTGTTTCCGCTCCGGAAAAGCTCAGCGGCTTTCTGAAAATCACCCGTCCGGCGTGCAAAATGGGCCGCTGCAAAATCCAGGGTCGCATGATCCAGCGTCTTGGCGGGCGTCTTCTTCAGCTTGGCCTCTGCCGTTTCTTGCAACTCAGCCAGCTCATCCGCCGGCAGAGCCAGAGCCAATTGCAGCAGAGCATTTGCATTGCCGGGGTCCAATCTGAGAACGTCCCGGTAAACCGTGCAGGCTTCGTCCGGCAAACCGGCTGCGTTCAGCTGTGCAGCTATACGCGAGAGTGTCTTTGTGTTATCCGGCTCAACCGACCGGGCCTCTTCCAGGACTTTCAGCGCCTCGGCGGTTTGCAGCTGATAAATCAGAAGGTCGGCAATGCTGTAGTGAAGCCCGATTTCCCTGGGAGCCAGCTTCAATGCGTGGCGGTATCCGGAAAGCGCTGCATTGATTTCTCCCAGGTCCTCGTCGGTTTCTGCCAGCAGCCTCACGGCCTGCACATTCCGGGGCGCCAGCCTTACGGCTTCGGCAGCTGCGGCGCGGGCCTCCTCGAACTTCTGCAGGCTCCTGCGCGCAGAGGCGAGGGCGAGCCACGTGTTGAAATCCTCAGGCTGCAGCGCTGCGGCCTTGGCCAGCACGGTTTCGGCCTTTGCTGTTTGTCCGGTTGCCGCCAGCGCCAGTCCCAGGTTGCGCCGCGCGTCATGAAAGGACGGATCCAGCTCCAGCGCCTTGCGGTACAGCGGAATCGCCTCGCGTTCCTTTCCTGCGGCGCAAAGGGCCACCGCCGCGAGATTCGGAAACAGCGGATGCCCCTTGTGTTTCTTCATCGCCGCCTTGGCGGCTTTCAGCGCAGCCTTGTGGTTGCCTTGACGGGTCAGAGTGAGGGCGGTCTGGATGTCGGATTGCAAGCTCATGCCGCCAGCAATGGGTGATGCCCGCTCGGAAATCAAGCGGTGCCATGCCGTTATGCAACGACCCCTCAAAAGAAAAAGGGCGCCCGCAGGGGCGCCCTTTCCGTGTCTGGTCTGTCAGCTTAGCAGCTGTAGTACATGCCGAATTCCACCGGGTGCGGGGTGTGCTCGTACTTGTGGACCTCTTCCATCTTCAGCTCGATGTAGCCGTCGATCTGGTCCTTGGTGAACACGTCGCCCTGCAGCAGGAAGTCGTGGTCGGCGGCCAGCGCGTCCATGGCTTCACGCAGGGAGCCGCAGACGGTCGGGATGCCCTCCAGTTCCTCGGCCGGCAGATCGTAGAGGTTCTTGTCCATGGCTTCGCCCGGATCGATCTTGTTCTTGATGCCGTCCAGGCCGGCCATCAGCAGGGCTGCAAAGCACAGGTAGGGGTTTGCCGCCGGATCGGGGAAGCGGGCCTCGACGCGCTTGGCTTTCGGGCTTTCGGTCCACGGGATACGCACGCAGCCGGAGCGGTTGCGGGCGGAGTAGGCGCGCAGAACCGGGGCCTCGAAGCCGGGGATCAGGCGCTTGTAGGAGTTGGTGGACGGGTTGGTGAAGGCATTCAGGGTCTTGGAATGCTTCAGGATGCCGCCGATGAAGTACAGCGCTTCCTGGCTGAGGTCAGCGTATTTGTCGCCTGCAAACAGCGGCTTGCCGTCTTTCCAGATCGACATGTTGACGTGCATGCCGGAGCCGTTGTCGCCGTAGATCGGCTTCGGCATGAAGGTTGCCGATTTGCCGTAGGCGTGCGCCACGTTGTGGATCACGTATTTGTACTTCTGCAGCTCGTCGGCCTGTTTGGTCAGGCTGTCGAAGATCAGGCCCAGTTCGTGCTGGCAGGACGCCACTTCGTGGTGGTGCTTGTCGACCTTCATGCCCAGGCGCTTCATGGTGGACAGCATTTCCGACCGCAGGTCCTGCGCTTCGTCGGTCGGGTTGACCGGGAAGTAGCCGCCCTTCAGGCCCGGGCGGTGGCCCATGTTGCCCATTTCGAACTCGGCGTCGGTGTTCCAGGAGCCGTCGGTTGCGTCAACCTCGTAGGACACCTTGTTGATGGTGTTGGAGTAACGCACGTCGTCGAACAGGAAGAATTCCGCTTCCGGGCCCATATAGGCCACGTCGCCGATACCGGAGGACTTCAGGTAGGCCTCGGCTTTCTGGGCGGTGCCGCGCGGGTCGCGCTCGTAGCTCTCGCCGGTGTCGGGCTCAACGATGGAGCAGTGGATGCAGAGGGTCTTCTCGGCGTAGAACGGATCCATATAGGCCGAGGTGGTGTCCGGCATCAGTTTCATGTCGGAGTTTTCGATCGACTTCCAGCCGGCGATCGAGGAGCCGTCGAACATGAAGCCTTCTTCCAGGAAGTCTTCGTCGACCAGGTCCACGTCCACGGTCACGTGCTGCAGCTTGCCGCGCACGTCGGTGAAGCGGATGTCGACGTATGCGACGTCTTCGTCTTTGAGTGTCTTGAGAACTGCGTCTGCGCTCATTCCCTCGGTCCTTCTGATTTAGATGTCAGGATATTCGTTGAATTCTTTACAGCGCGTCCGGGCCGGTCTCGCCGGTACGGATGCGGATCGCTTGCTCGACAGGCGAGACAAAGATCTTGCCGTCGCCGATCTTGTCGGTCTTGGCGGCATCGACAATGGCCTCGATCGCCTGGTCGACCTGATCGTCGTCCAGCACAACCTCGACCTTCACCTTGGGCAGGAAGTCGACCACGTATTCGGCGCCGCGGTACAGCTCGGTGTGGCCCTTCTGGCGGCCGAAACCCTTGACCTCGATGACAGAAAGTCCCTGGACGCCGACGTCCTGCAACGCTTCCTTCACCTCATCCAGTTTAAAAGGCTTGATGATGGCTTCGATCTTTTTCATCGGCTTTGGCTCCTCGCAAGCTTGTTGGGGGTGTCATTTCACTTCTAAATGAAGGCAGCAATGCATGGGTTTGCGGCTGCGGCAATTGTGGGCAGAAATTGAGCGCTTCTGCCTAAAAATTAAGCGCTGCGCCCGGAAAATGCGCAGAATTGAATCGGGGAAGGGCAAAACATGACCGAACTGCTGACCGCAGCCCAGATGCGGGCGATTGAGCAGGCCGCCATCGAGTCCGGTGAGGTGACCGGGCTGGAGCTGATGGAGCGGGCCGGGCAGGGGGTGGTCGAGGCCATCTTCGAGGAATGGCCGGAGCTGGCAGAGCCTGCGGATGGCGGGCGAGGGGCCGGCCCCTCGCGCTCCCCGGAGTATTCTGAGAAAGATGAAAGTCCGCGCCGGGCGGTGGTGCTGTGCGGGCCGGGCAACAACGGCGGCGACGGCTTTGTGGTGGCGCGGCTGCTGAAACAGCGCGGCTGGGAGGTGGAGGTGTTTCTCTACGGCGACCCGGACAAGCTGCCGCCGGATGCGAAGGCAAATTATGAGCGGTGGCGGGAGCTTGGTGCTGTAGTTCCATACTTTGACGAGGGGGAAAGCGCTTTTGCGCTTGATCCTGCGCGATACCGCGAAAACACTGTTCTTGTTGATGCGTTGTTCGGGACTGGCCTTACCCGGCCGGTCGAGAATTTCAACTCGTTCGGTTGGGTGACCCAGATTACCGAGTGGCGTCTCATAGAACCCTTGAGAAAAGGTGGTTTTCCCGCTCCCCGCGTAGTCTCAATTGACCTGCCTAGCGGGGTATGCACCGACTCTGGCGAATTACTGCAAAGCGGGAAAACACCACGCGAGTTTGAGGAAGTCCGCGCTGATCTGACCGTCACCTTTCACAGAAAAAAGCTAGCACACGCCCTAGCGAATGGTCCTGAGCAGTCAGGCAAAGTTGTGGTGAAGTCCATTGGTTTAGAAACAGTTGGAAGCACTGAGCCGGGCGAGGTTGCGAAGTCAGCGGAGCCTAACTTGAAAAGGAAGAGGGGCCGGCACCACAAATACTCCCACGGCCACGCCCTCGTTCTCTCCGGCGGCCATGGGAAAACAGGCGCGGCGCGTCTTGCAGCCCGTGGCGCGCTGCGGATCGGGGCCGGGCTGGTCACCGTCGGCTCGCCGCGCTCGGCGATGTTTGAAAACGGCGCCAATCTGACCGCCATCATGCTGCGCCAGATCGACGGCGCGCATGGGGTCAGCGAAATGCTGGAGGATGAACGCTTCAACGCGGTCTGCCTTGGCCCGGGCCTAGGGCGCGGCGCCGACACCCAGGCGGTGGTGATGGCGGTGCTGAAGGAAAACCGCGCCACTGTTCTGGACGCCGATGCGCTCACAAGGTTTGAGCTGAAGCCGGAGGCGCTGTTCGAGCTGCTGCACGAAAACTGCGTGCTGACGCCGCATGGCGGCGAATTTGCCAAGCTGTTCCCGGATCTGGCGGAGAAACTGAACGCCCCCGCCACCACAGGCCCCGCATTTTCCAAGGTCGACGCCACCCGCGAGGCGGCCAAACGCGCAGGCTGCGTGGTTCTGTTCAAGGGGCCGGACACAGTTATCGCAGCGCCGGACGGGCGCTGCTCAGTGAATTCCGCGCATTACGACCGCTCGGCACCCTGGCTGGCCACCGCCGGGTCGGGGGATGTGCTGGCGGGGTTCATCACCGGGCTGATGGCGCGTGGGTTTTCCCCGATGCAAGCGGCAGAAACCGCAGCCTATATCCACGTCGAATGCGCGCTAAACTTCGGCCCCGGCCTGATCGCCGAGGACCTTCCGGAGCAGATCCCCGCGGTGTTCCGCAAACTGGGCCTCTAAGGCTCAGGCCGCCGGCCGCAGGTCCTCTTGCGGCGCGGCGGCGGCTGCCAGCTCCAATCCGCCTGCATAGATCACATGCGGGCGGGAAAACTCCAGCACCGTCAGATCCATCATCTGCAGGCCCAGATCGCGGATGAATTCGCCGTCCACCAGCTCATAGGCCGGCACCACCGCCTGCGGCTGGCCGAACATCGCCTTGGCGCGCCAGTCGCGCACCAGGATGCGTTGGTCCCAGGGCACGGTCAGGTCGCCCTCGCCGCGGGTGTCGCCCAGCGAACCGGCGGCAATGTACACCGCCTGCAGCATCGCGCGGCGGGTCCGCACGGCCTCCACCTGCGCCATTCCTTGCGTGCGGGTGATCAGGCTGTCACCGGATCTGATTTCCTCCGCGGCGCGCTCGCCCTCGCGGGTCAGCACGATGGTGCCGCGCAAGAGGCTGATGTTCTGGCTGCCTTGAAACAGCCGCCGGGGCTGTGCCTGGCCGCGCATCGCCATTTGCGCGCGCAGGGCCGCATTTCCAAACGGTTTCATATTGTTGCTCGCTTTGTCTGCCTCAGACTTTTTTTGCCAAACTACGGCACAACCGGATTCCAGGCCCAGCCCTTTTGCGCGAAAACCCGCCTATTGTTGCGATATTCCGGACGGATTGTTGCCGTTTTGCACAATGGCATTTCGGGCACGATTTCCCCTCGCATCCCCGGCCAAGCTTTGCTATTCAGCGCGTCACGCGGCGGGTTCGTCCCAGCGCGCAGTGCGGGTGTGGCGGAATTGGTAGACGCACCAGATTTAGGTTCTGGCGCCGCAAGGCGTGGGGGTTCAAGTCCCTTCACCCGCACCATCCTTCCAGACGGTACCAGCGGCGGACAGCGCGCAGGCGGCAGCGGATGCGGGCCGGCTTAACCTTTCCTGCCGGGAATTTCACTGGACCGGGCCTGAATGTGCTATACTTGTTTTCCGGCCGTCAGCGAACAGCGGCCGGCCCAAGTGTTCATCAGTATAATGTTTAAAAAAAGGGGGATGGCTGTGACACGTCTTCTGAAAATCTCCACTGCCGCCGCCGGGCTGTGCGCCGTCGCGGTGCCGGCCTCGGCTGAACTGCGGTATGATAACGATTCCGGCGGCTACGTCGAAATTTATGGCCAGTTCAATCCGGCCATCATCTCGGTTGATGACGGGCAGCAGACGGAAACCAATCTGCTGGACAACGACCTGTCCCGCTCCCGCATCGGGTTGCGGTTGATGCAGCCGATCGGGGCCAATACCTTCGGGTTCCGGTTCGAGGCCGGGCTGGGCTTCCCCAACTCGACCGAAGTGAACCAGTTCGGCTCCGACTACAGCGGCTGGACCCGCGCCGACCTGCGCCATGTGGACTTCTGGCTGGAGGGCAGCTGGGGCAGGTTCTCAGCCGGGCAGGGCAGCATGGTGGCCGACGGTGCGGCTGAAACCGACCTCTCCTATGTCGGCACGGCGCTTTATTCCTACACCGCCGATGCCAACGCCGCCTTCCTGTTCCGGGATACCACCGGTGCGCTGAGCGGGCCGGCTGTTGCCTCTGCTTTTGACAACCTCGACGGCTCCCGCCGCGGCAGGATCCGCTATGACACTCCGGATCTGAACGGCTTCTCCGCCGGCATTGCCTGGGGGCAGAATATCCTGTCGTCCGGGGACGATGCCGATTACTACGACATCGGCCTGCGCTACGGGCAGGAATTCGGCTCCACCAACTTTGCCGCGTCGCTGGCCTATCAGGTGCGTGATGACGCCGGCGCAGAGCGCTCGGACGTGATCGGCTCCGCCTCAGTGCTGCTGGACAACGGCATCAGCTTCACCGTGGCGGGCGGCAGCCGCGACAATGACGCGGCCGGTGCCAGCGATCCCAGCTACTACTACGCCAAGATCGGCTATGAGAATGACTGGCTGGCCTGGGGCAAGACCGGTTTTGGGGTGCATTATTATGACGGCGAGGACTTCAACGTCACCGGCTCCAGCACCAAGGGCTGGGGCATCGGCGTGGCCCAGAAGGTCGACAGCATCAATACCGACATCTACCTGACTTATCAGGAATATGAGTATGAGGATTCCGCCGCGACCTACCAGGATCTGACAACCTGGGTGCTGGGTGCGCGCTGGCGGTTCTGACGAGCGGGAGATATCTGGAACACAAAGAAACGCTCCGGTCAGCCGGAGCGTTCCTTTGTTGAGGGCTGGACCGGGCAGGGTTCCGGATCCGCCCGCACAGCTGGTTCCCGCCTCAGGGTTGCACGTGCGGCATAGCTGCTTTGCGTGAGGCGGGCCGTAAACGTAATCGTCTTCACATCTCCGGTCCCGTGGCGGCGCTACGGTGCAGGTGATTTTTTGCCACGGGCAGATTTTCACAATTGCCGCAGCGGTCATCTGACCCGGAATTCATGCCATGCGCCCGGAGGCTCCCTTGGCTCCTGCGCTGGCCTGTACCGGACAGCGGCCGTAAGCGGCGGAACAGGAGACAGGACATGAAAACCAAGTTTGCAGCCCGCGCCGGCGCAGCCACCCTCGCAGCCGCAGTTGCGGCCCCGGCATTTGCAGGCCCCACCTATACCAATGACACCGGCGGCAGCTTCCGCTGGTACGGCCAGTTCAACCCCGCCTATCAGTCGTTTGACGATGGCGAACAGGACTTCAATCGCCTGGTCGATAACGAGGCGTCGAATTCGCGCATCGGCTTCGAACTGGAGCAGGCCTACGGCGAAAACACCCTGCGGTTCCGCTTTGAAACCGCGTTTGGTTTCCGCGGCTCGGACGGGGTCAGCCAGCTGACGACCGGCGACAACCTCAGCTGGGACCGCACCAATATCCGCCATGTCGACTTCCAGTTCGACACCGCGCGGTACGGCCGTTTCTCCGCAGGTCAGGGCTCGATGGCAACCGACGGCATCACCGGCGCTGATTTCTCCGGCACCGGCCTCGGCGCCTCCAACTCGGTCGCCGACTCCGCGGGTGGCTATGCCTTCCGCACCGGCGCCGGCGCGCTCAGCAGCATCGATATCGGCGATGCCTTCACCGATCTGGACGGCAGCCGTCTGGGCCGTGTCCGGTACGATTCGCCGGACTTCGCCGGTTTCACCCTGTCGACCTCCTGGGGCACCGATGTCCTGAAGGACGCCAATGACCGCGAAAGCTATGACGTGGCTGTCCGCTGGGCCAATGACGATGCCGCGGGCTTTGCCATCGACACCGGCATCGGCGCCTCCTGGACCGAGGAAACCGGCGAGGAAGACTACCGCGACATCTCCGGCTCCTTTGCGGTGCTGCACAAGGCCACCGGCCTGTCGCTGAACATCGCCGCGGGAGAGCGCGACATCTCGGGCACCTACGCCTATGCCAAGCTGGGCTACTCGGCAGACCTGATCTCGGCCGGCTCCACCTCCTTCTCGGTGGACTACTATGACGGCTCCGACATGGTCAGCAACGGCGACAGCGCCGAATCCTGGGGGGTTGCCGCGGTCCAGAAGATCGACGCCTACAACGTCGAGACCTACCTGGCCTACCGCGACTATTCCTACGCGGATACCAGCGCTACCACCTACCAGGACGCCAACGTCATCCTGGCCGGTGCCCGCTGGAAGTTCTGAACCGCTACTCCCTCGGTTTTCGGAACGGAAACACGCCCCTTTGCGGGCGTGTTTTTCGTTGCGTGCCTTCGGAAATCCGCAGGAACGGCAGGGAATGGGGCAATGCCCCTTGCGCCGCGGCGCCGGGGGAAATAGAAGACCGCAAATTGTCTGGGGGCACCTCGCACAGGGGCCCCGAATCTCTATGGGGAATAGGATGCAGGTCACCGAGACGCTGAACGAAGGTCTGAAACGCGGCTACGCCATCACCGTCACCGCCGCCGAGCTGGACGAGAAGGTCAACGAAAAGCTGGTCGAAGCCCAGCCGGAAATCGAAATGAAGGGTTTCCGCAAAGGCAAGGTGCCGATGGCGCTGCTGAAAAAGCAGTTCGGCCAGCGCCTGATGGGCGAAGCGATGCAGGAATCCATCGACGGCGCCATGAACAAGCATTTCGAGGACAGCGGCGACCGTCCGGCGCTGCAGCCCGAAGTCAAGATGACCAACGAAGACTGGAAAGAAGGCGACGACGTCAACGTCGAGATGTCCTACGAGGCACTGCCGGAAATCCCCGAAGTCGACTTCTCCGGCGTCGAGCTGGAAAAGCTGGTTGTGAAGGCTGAAGAAGAAGCCGTCTCCGAGGCGCTGAACAACCTGGCCGAAACCGCCAAGGAATTCGAAGCCCGCGAAGACGGCGCTGCTGCCGAAGACGGCGACCAGGTCGTGATCGACTTCGTCGGCAAGATCGACGGCGAAGCCTTTGACGGCGGCGCAGGCGACGACTACCCGCTGGTGCTGGGCTCCAACTCCTTCATCCCCGGCTTCGAAGAGCAGCTGGTCGGCACCAAAGCCGGTGAAGAAAAAGACGTGACCGTGTCCTTCCCCGAGGAATACGGCGCAGAGCACCTGGCCGGCAAAGAGGCTGTGTTCTCCTGCACCGTCAAGGAAGTCAAAGCCCCGAAAGCGGCTGAGATCGACGACGAGCTGGCCAAGAAATTCGGCGCCGACGACCTGGACGCCCTGAAGGGCCAGATCTCCGAGCGCCTGGAAGCCGAGTACGCCGGCGCCGCCCGCGCAGTAATGAAGCGCGCGCTGCTGGACAAGCTGGACAGCCTGGTCTCCTTCGACCTGCCGCCGTCGCTGGTCGACGCCGAAGCCAAGCAGATCGCGCACCAGCTGTGGCACGAGGAAAACCCGGAAGTTCAGGGCCACGACCACGGTGAGATCGAAACCACCGAGGAGCACACCAAGCTGGCCGAGCGCCGCGTCCGCCTGGGCCTGCTGCTGGCCGAGCTGGGCCAGAAAGCCGAGGTCGAAGTGACCGACGCCGAGATGACCCAGGCGATCATGGCGCAAGCCCGCCAGTACCCGGGCCAGGAGCGCCAGTTCTTCGAGTTCATCCAGCAGAACGCCCAGATGCAGCAGCAGCTGCGCGCGCCGATCTTCGAGGACAAGGTTGTCGACCACATCGTCGAGCAGGCCAAAGTCACCGAAAAAGAGATCTCCAAAGACGATCTGCAAAAGGCCGTTGAGGAGCTGGAAGAGGAATAATCGTCCTCTCCACGATTTACGGAAAGGCCGCCCATCGGGCGGCCTTTTTCGTTGGATGGGATGAGACGGCGCCGGCCGTCCAGTGATCGGGTTTTTATCGGTGCGCGTCCGGGACCCAGTCCTCGGGGGCGCTGTTCCAGAACCTGTTGGGATTGTCTTCATCCATGCCGCGGATATGGAGGGTCCGCAGGCAGGGGGCCACATAGATCACCGGTTCCTCGTAAGGGTGGGACGCATAGATGCTTTCCAGAATCCGTACCTTCCCGGCGGCCTCCTGGCCCAGAAAGAATGACAGTTCCACGCAAGGCACCTGAACGGCAGTCTCCGTCGCCGAGTTCCGCCCGCTCCCCAGCGAGCGGAAGGTCTGTGTGCCCGCCGCTGTCTGGAAGGTCACGCGGTCATAGTCGCCGTATTTCAGGGCTGAGACGGCCAGAACCGCGTCAACGATCCTCTGCACGTGGGTTTCGGGAACCTGGACGGTGATCCGCAAACCGTCTTCGGGGACAAACCTGCCGGTCTTCAACTCGGGCATTTTCATAAGGGACTCCAATGATGATTGGAACTGGATACCCCAGGCAAGCGGCGCTGCGGGAAAGGACGCTTCGCTGCGGGGCGAAGCGTTCGGCCTTGCAGGCAGGCGGTGCTGGTCAGGCAAGGAGGATCAGGAAAACAGGGTCAGAAAGACAGGGGCAGGAAAACAGGCGCTCCCGCCCGTTCTTGGCGCGGTCCTGCGGACCGCGCCGCTGCCCGCCCAAGCCGGGCAGCGCCCCTGCGGAGCGCTGCGGAAGAGAGTGATCACGCCGTCAGCCGTCAGAGGGCGCCGGGCGCAGGCCGGTTTCCACCAGCATGCCGCGGCGCTTGGCCTCGTAGTAATAGCCGCGCGAGTAGTGCTTCACCGCCATGTCCTGGCTGCCGTCAGCCAGAAGCCAGGCGCCGCGCAGGTACTTCACGGAGAACTGAAGGTTAGTATCGGCATCGAGCAGATCCTGGGGCTCCCCTCGAAAGCCCATCGACCGCGCCGTCGCGGGAAGGATCTGCAGCAGCCCGTAGTAGGGGCGGTTCACCGCCTTGGGCCTGTGGGTGCTTTCGCGGACCGCCAGCCGGTGCACCAGGCTGCGCGGGACCTCGTAGTGGTCTGCCCAGTAGTTGATCATCTGGCGCAGTTCCGGCGTCTCATTGGGGTAGAGCGGCGGGGCGGCTCGGGACACCTCCGGGGGGGAGGCGGTGCTGGCGCAGGCAGACAGCACTGCGGCAGCAAAAAATAAGATCAAAGTGGTCCGGCGCGTCATGCGGCCTCCGAAAGCGGTTTCTCACGACGGTCAGATTAGCCGCATCGCCGCGGGCTGCAATGCTGCCCGCGCAGCAGCGCCGCCGGGCGGCGGGGAACCGCCATCACCGCGGGGGGAAACCGCCTGTTGCCGCGCCTGTTCCGCGGGCGGCGGCGGGTGGTTCAAACTTTAATCATTAGACATTTGTTAAATATGGTTCCCCACTACATATTGGGGTTGCGCATTGAGGCAGAAACAACCCTCAGGGCAGCTTGCCCCTCACGCCTGTGGGGCGGCTGACCAAGTCGGGCAGAAGGGACCGCGGCTGTTTCCCAAAATTTCGCGGTCCCTACAATCACCGGAGGCTGCCCTGGCGCGGAGTTTTGCCTGCCGCAAAATGACGGGTTGCAACGGCTGTATCCGGCTCCGTCGGCGGGCTGCGCGGGGCAGTTCAGGCCGGGTTGCGCTCTGCCGGCAGCAGCGGTTTGAACAGGCCGTCGCCCGGCGCAATCAGCCCCTTTGGCACCAGATCCGACACCGCTTCCGTCTTGAAGGCCGGCCGGTCGAACCTGTGGCCGCGCAGCAGCCGGAACAACAGCCGCCGACGCAGGGCCAGCTCTTCACTCTCTAATGCGTCCTGCATGGCGCATCCCCCTTTTCACTCCACTCACCGAGTATCCTGGCCAATTCCGGCAAACAGATGGTTATTCCGTGGCAGGGGATTTGCGTGCAATTTGCCTCAGCTTTTCAGAACGTCAGCAGGCAACGAAAAAGGCCGCCCGTCAGGCGGCCTTTCCCATGTCTCACTGTCCCGAACGGGATCAGTTGGTTTCTTCGCCAGCGGCGTCGGCAACCGGTGCTTCGTCGTCGTCGGACGCAGCAGAGCCGATGTCGTCGAACAGCTCGGAAATCTCGAACTCTGCAGCGGCTTCCTCTTCGGCGGCCAGCTCCTGGATCGATTTGCCCGATGCCTGCAGCTCGGCTTCCTCTTGGGAGCGGGCCACGTTCAGCTTGATTTCGACTTCCACTTCCGGGTGCAGTTTCACGGCGACGGAATGCAGGCCCAGTTCCTTGATCGGGTGGATCAGGGCGACCTGTTTCTTGTCGACCGAGAAGCCGTCCGCGGTTGCAGCATCTGCCGCGTCGCGCGGGGTGACGGAGCCGTACAGCGCGCCCGCGTCCGAAGCGGAGCGAATCACGATGAACTGCTGGCCGTCCAGCTTCTCTGCCAGAGCCTCGGCCTCTTTCTTGGTCTCCAGGTTGCGCGCTTCCAGCTGCGCTTTCTGGGCCTCGAAGGCGGCGATGTTGGACTCGGAGGCGGTTTTTGCCTTGCCCTGCGGCAGCAGGAAGTTGCGGGCGAACCCGGGCTTCACGTCAACGACGTCGCCCATCTGGCCCAGCTTTGCAACGCGCTCAAGAAGGATAACTTGCATCTGCTTATCTCCTTACTTCACGGCGTAGGGCAGCAGGGCGAGGAAGCGGGCGCGCTTGATAGCACGGGCCAGCTCACGCTGCTTCTTTGCCGAAACGGCGGTGATGCGCGAAGGCACGATTTTGCCGCGCTCAGAGATGTAGCGCTGCAGCAGACGGGTGTCTTTGTAGTCGATCTTCGGCGCATTTTCACCCGAGAACGGGCAAACCTTGCGGCGGCGGAAAAACGGTTTGGCTGCCATGATTTAGCGTCCTTTTCTCAAGCGTTGATCAGCGGCGCTCACGGCGATCGCCGCGTTCGTCGCGCTTCTGCATCTGGACCGAGGGGCCCTCGGCGTGCTCGTCGACCTTGATGGTCAGGACGCGCATCACGTCATCATGCAGACGCATCAGGCGCTCCATTTCCTGAACGGCGGCCGACGGTGCGTCGGTCTTCAGGAAGGCATAGTGGCCCTTGCGGTTCTTGTTGATCTTGTAGGCCATGGTCTTGACGCCCCAGTACTCCTGGTCGACCAGCTTGCCGCCGTTGTCGGACAGAACAGCACCGAAATGTTCGATGAGGCCTTCAGCTTGCGAGTTGGACAGGTCCTGACGCGCAATCATGACATGCTCATAGAGTGGCATGCGAACTCCTGTTTGTGTCTAGGCGCATTTCATAGACGGGGCATGTCGCACTTCCGCTGCCCGGTCACGAGAGGCTGCGCGGATCGAAGATGTCGCGGAAGCAGGGCCTCCTATACAGGCTGCGGCCGAAAGAGCAAGGCAAAAGGGCATTTTGCGCTGGCTTCAACACCCCGCCGCTGCAAAACCGCAAGCCCGCCCAATTGCTGCCGCAATACCAGCCTTCAGTCGTTAATGAAGTCTTAATGCGGCCGGGCGCCGCGGCAGGGCAGCAGCAGAACGGCAGCAGCAGAAGGGAAATATCATGGCAGTGACAGACCACACCCCGCCGCAGGTTTCCAGAATGTCAGGCGCCCGGGCGCTTGACGCCATCGCCGGCGCATCGCCGTTGCGGCTGCGGTTCGAGGCGAACTGGAAAGTGCGCATTGTGGCGCTGCGGCTCCTGGGGGGGGCGTTGATCCTCAGCGCGTCCGGCCTGTGGCTGGTGCAGGGCGCCGGTGCCGATCCGGAAATGAACCTGATCCGCTTCGGCATCTCCGTCGCCTTCCTGCTGGCCGGCCTGGTTCTGACGACCGCGCATGAGCCCGCAGGCCGCCCCGAGGCCTGCTTCGACCCGGTGCGCCGCGAGCTGCGGGTGCTGAAGCGCGACGCCCAGGGCCGCCCGCGCACCGTGCTGCGCCGCAGCTACGGCTCCCTGGGCGCGGCGCGGCTGACAGCCGCCTCTGTGCAGCTGTTTGAGGGCGACGGCAGCCTGCTGATCGAGCTGCCGCTGGGATCGGCAGCCATCCGCAGCCGGCTGCGCGACCAGCTCAGCGGGGCGGTGCGGATCCTGACCTGAACCGCATCACATTCCCGCGAGACCGGACCCGGCTGCCTGCAGCCGGGTTTTGTGTTCGCGCGCTCACAGATAGTGTTGGTTTTTGCGGGCTTCCAATCCGCGGGCCAAATGCCACATCTTTTGCCACAACATTCATTCAGACGGAGCCTTCCCCATGAAAAAGACCCTGCTTGCCGCCGCCCTGATCAGCGCGGCCGCCACCAGCGCCTTTGCCGTTCAAGCACCTGAGAAATACGTGCTGGACGCCAGCCACAGCCAGATCCTGTTCAGCTACAACCACCTCGGCTATTCGACCACATGGGGCATGTTCTCGGGGTTCGAGGGCGAGATCCAGTTCGACCAGGACAACCCGGCGGCCTCCAGCGTCTCGGTCTCGATGCCGCTCAACTCGATGTTCACCGGCTGGCAGGCGCGGTTCGACCACTTCATGACCAAGGACTTCTTCGACGCAACCGAGGATGAAACCGTCAGCTTCACCTCCACCGGCATCGAAGTGACCGGCGACACCACCGCCAAGATCACCGGCGACCTGACCCTGAACGGCGTGACCAAGCCGGTGGTGCTGGACGCCAAGGTGAACCAGGTGGGCGAGCATCCGATGGCCAAGAAGCCCTGGGCCGGTTTCGATGCCACCGCAACCGTGCTGCGCTCTGATTTCAATCTTGGCCAGTTTGCCCCCTTCGTCAGCGACGAGGTGCAGATTCAAATCTCGATCGAGGCGATGAAAGCGGAGTAACCCCGCATCACATCTGCGCGACTTCTCACCCGGTCAGGTCCTGGCCGGGTGTTTTGTTTTTGTGCGCGAGGGTAGATGTGGGCGGGCGGGTGCCCGTCGTCGGGGCTGTTCCGCTGCCGGTTGATTAGTTACACGGAGTTTAGCCAATGAGATCCTGCCTTCTCGCTGCTGTCATCGCCGCTGCCGCGTCCGCGGCCGCCGCTGCACCTGAGAAATACCTTCTGGACCCTTCCCACAGCCAGGTCGTGTTCACGTATAATCACCTGGGCTATTCAACCACGACCAGCATGTTCGCCGGCTTCGAGGGGGAAATCATGTTCGACCAGGAGGATCCCGCCGCCTCGAGCGTGTCGGTGACCATCCCGCTGGCGTCGATGATGACCGGATGGGAGCCCCGGTTCAAAGACCTGATGTCCGAAAATTTCTTCAATGCTTCCGGGGAGGAGACAATCACATTTCAGTCCACCAGCATCGAGGTGACGGGCGACACCACTGCCAATATCACTGGCGACCTGACCATAAACGGCGTGACCAAACCGGTGGTGCTGGACGCCAAGCTGAACCAGACCGGCGAGCATCCGATGGCCAACAAGCCCTGGGCCGGGTTCGATGCCACCGCCAGCCTGCTGCGTTCTGATTTCGGTGTGGGCGCCGCCGTTCCCTTTGTCGGCGACGAGATCAGCATCAGGATCTCGATCGAGGCGATGAAGGCCGACAGCTGATTCCGCAGCTGCCTGAGCCTGTTTCCAGCCGCCGGCTCCCGATGGGCCGGCGGTTTTCCATTGCCCGGCCTGCGCACAGCTCCCCAAACTGTGACCGGGGTTCACTGGCGTTTCCGGCGCTGCAGGCGCAGACTGAAGACGGCCCCTCCGGCCACTTCGGAAAGGAGGCACCATGTTCCGCTTCGGCCTGTTCACTTCAGCCGCCGCGGCCCTGGCCCTAGCAGCAAACCTGGCCTATACGCCGCCTGCTGCCGCCCATGGTTCTGACGCAGATGCAGCCCGCGCCATCGCAGGCATCGTGGCGCTCGGCATCATCCTCAAGAGCCTGGACAACGACCGGGACCGCCACCGCGGCCGCGCCTATTACCACCAGCCCAGACAGTATTACGGCCACCACGGCGCCCGCCGCCACCACCACGCGGGCCGCGACCGGCGCCATTTCCGCCGCCACGGCGGCCACCGCCACCGCTCGCGCCACGGCGGGTACTACTACCACCGGCACTAACCGGCACAATAAAGCGGCAGCAAAGGTTCCCCTGCTGAGCAGAAGGCGGGCGGAGTTGCTTGCTGCACGCCGCAGCGGCCGGCCCAAACGAAAGGGCGCCGCGCGTCAGCGCGGCGCCAGGCCCAAGGCTGCCAGGGGGTGCCGGCCCGGCCGGCGCATCCGCGGGCGCGGGAGTGCTCCCCGCGGATCCCCTCAGTCAGTCTGTGCGTTTCGCCTCCAGCTCCACCTCTACATCAACGGCAAAGGCGAGCGAGCTTTCATCCGGCAGGCTTTTCCCGACCCCGAAATCCAGCCGGTTCAGCGTCAGACCGCCGGTCATCCTGGCAGTGTCCCCCTCCAGCACCAGGTCAAAGGGCAGGGTGGCCGGCACAGTTTCCCCCTTGATGGTCAGCGTGCCGACCGCCTGATAGCCCTCCGCCAGTTTCTCGATCTCAGCCTTGAACAGCGCGGTGGGGAAGCTTGCGCTGTCGAAGTAATCCGCGCCCATCGCCTGGCCCGCGACCGAGCCCAGCTCCAGCGACGGGATTGCGATGGTCACCTCCACATCGCCGGCCGGGCCGGGTGCGGCCGGCTCTTCGAAATTGATCGCCGCGGCCCACTCGCCAAAGCTGCCATCAACGGCGCTGCCCATCTGGGTGACGGAAATCCCCAGCGTGCCCGACTGCACCGCCCAGCTGCCCGCTCCTTCAGGCGCCGCGGCCACCACAGGGGCAACGGTTCCTTCGCTGCCGTGGCTGTGGTCATGGCCGCCAAGAATGCCCAGCGCCGCGCCGCCGCCCAGCACACCGCCCCAGACCGCCAGCGCCGCCAGCAGCGGCGCCACGCTGTGCGCTTGCGCAGGCGGCTCGGGCAGATCGCTGCGGCCCGGCAGCATCCGGCGCAGAGTGGAATCGCGGTCGACCGCATGATGCTTCAGCGCGCCGGCAATATGCAGCCCCAGCGCCGCCGCCAGCGTCCAGACCAGCAGCCAGTGCAGGCCGCCGAAGAAACCCGCCACATGATCGGACTTCGGCACAAACGGCAGGCTCTGGCCGAACGGCCACCAGATCGGCGCGAACCCGGTTGTGGCCGCGTGATGGATCCAGCCCGTGAGCGGCACCGCCACCAGCGAGCCATAGAGCAGCCAATGCACCATCTCCGCCGCCAGCGCCTCCGCCTTGCGGCCGGGGTGCAGCAGGCCCGGCTTCGGCTGGCTCAGCGCCCACAGGATCCGCAGCAGCGCAGTAAAGAACACCGCCACCCCGATGGTCTTGTGCATGGAGAACAAGAGCGTGGCGCGCTCGATCACCGCCTGGCTGCCGTCAAATCCGGGGCTCTGGATCTCATGCGCCAGACCGTTGGCGAAATAGCCCAGCGGAAAGGCCGAGAAGATCAGCAGCGCGGTCAGCCAGTGAAAGCCTTTGGCGACGCTGCCATAAGAAGAAAACGTGTTGGTGCGGGACATCGGGCGCAATTCCTGGTCAGGGTCCGGTTTCCCATAACCTAACCACGCCTTCCCTTGTTGCAACGCACGAGTGCTGTCCACTTGCGCACAGGTTTCGTGCGTCAGATGCAGCTTTGCTTGTACGTTAGGGAAAGGGCGGGTACATCAGGCAAAACGCTGAAACAGACGAGGTCATCAATGACGATCGCATTTGTGTTCCCCGGGCAGGGCGCCCAGACCATCGGCATGGGCAAGGCGCTGGCCGAGGCCTATCCGGCTGCCAAGGCCATCTTTGACGAGGTGGACAGTGCACTCGGCGAAAGCCTGAGCCAGCTGATCTGGGAGGGCGACATCGAAACCCTGACCCTGACCCAGAACGCCCAGCCCGCCCTGATGGCCACCTCGATGGCCGCCATGCGCGCGCTGGAAGCCGAAGGCGTCTCCATCGGCAATGCGTCCTTTGTGGCCGGCCACTCGCTGGGCGAATATTCCGCGCTGGCCGCCGCCGGCGCCATTTCGGTTGCCGACACAGCCCGCCTGCTGCGCACCCGCGGCCTCGCAATGCAAAGCGCCGTGCCGGTGGGCGAGGGCGCGATGGCCGCAATCCTCGGCCTCGACCTCGACGCCGTGCGCGCAGTGGCTGAGGAAGCCGCCCAGGGCGAGGTCTGCCAGGCCGCCAACGACAACGACCCCACCCAGGTGGTGGTCTCCGGCGCCAAGGCCGCGGTGGAACGCGCGGCTGAGATCGCCAAGGAAAAGGGCGCCAAGCGCGCGGTGATGCTGCCGGTGTCCGCGCCCTTCCACTGCGCCCTGATGCAGCCCGCGGCGGATGCCATGGCGGAGGCGCTGGGTGGCGTGGATATTCAATCCCCCGCGGTGCCGCTGATCGCCAACGTGCGTGCCGATGCCGTGACCAGCCCGGACGAAATCCGCCAGTTGCTGGTTGAGCAGGTGACCGGCTCCGTGCGCTGGCGCGAAAGCGTGCAGGCGATGGCAGCCAAAGGCGTCACCGAGTTCTGGGAGATCGGCGCTGGCAAGGCGCTGTCGGGTATGATCCGCAAGATCGACCGCAGCCTCACCTGCCGCCAGGTCGGCACCCCCGAAGACGCCGCGGCTGCCGCCGGGGCCTGATCCATGCAGCGCCGCCTCGCGTTCCTGGGTTTCAGCCTTGCCCTTGCCGCGGCAGTGGCAGGCGGGCTGATGATCAGGCAGGCGCAGGCGGCCAGCTTCGAACTCCGGGGGCAGGACATTCTGGTCAACGGAACCGTGAACGACAAATCGCTGCGCCGGTTCCGGGCCTTCATGGCCAAGCACCCGGACGCGCAGCGGCTGGTCCTGATGGACATGCCCGGATCCGACGATGATGAGACCAACCTGAAAATCGGCCACATGGTCCGCGATCTGGGCCTGGACACCCATGTCACCGCCCGCAGCGAGATCTTCTCCGGCGCGGTGGAGCTGTTCCTGGCCGGCTCCGAGCGCACCATGGAGGCAGGGGCGGTTCTGGGCGTGCACGCCTGGGAGGGCGACGGGACCGCGGACGAATACCCGCGCTGGCATCCGGAACACGCCCCCTATGTCGCCTATACAACCCGGATGCTGGGCAGCGCGGAGTTCTACTGGTTCACAGTTCACGCCGCGCCTGCCAGCGGAATGCATGTAATGACCGAGGCGGAAATAGAACGCTACGGTCTTCTGACACAACCGGTCCTGCGGGACTAAGAAGCCAAGAGGGCAAGAAACATGTTTGATCTTACAGGAAAAAATGCGCTGGTGACCGGCGCTTCGGGCGGCATCGGCGGCGACATCGCCCGCGCCCTGCACGCGGCCGGCGCCACCGTCGCGCTGTCCGGCACCCGCGAGGAGCCGCTCAAGGCGCTGGCGGCTGAGCTGGGCGAGCGCGCCCATGTGCTGCCCTGCAACCTCTCCGACGCCGAGGCGGTCGAGGCGCTGCCGAAACAGGCGGCCGAGGCAATGGGCTCCGTCGATATCCTGGTGAACAACGCTGGCATCACCCGCGACAACCTGTTCATGCGGATGAAGGACGAGGAATGGCAGAGCGTTCTGGACGTGAACCTCACCTCCACCATGCGGCTGTGCCGCGGCGTGCTGCGCGGCATGATGAAGGCGCGCTGGGGCCGCATCATCAACATCTCTTCCGTTGTGGGCGCCACCGGCAACCCGGGGCAGGGCAACTATGCCGCCTCCAAGGCCGGCATGGTCGGCATGTCCAAGTCGCTGGCCTATGAGGTCGCCAACCGCGGCATCACCGTCAACGCCGTGGCGCCGGGCTTCATTGCCACCGCTATGACAGACAAGCTGAACGACAACCAGAAAGACGCGATCCTGACCCAGATTCCGGCCGGCCGGATGGGAGATTCGAAGGAAATCGCCTCAGCCGTCCTGTATCTGGCCAGCCAGGAAGCGGGCTATGTCACCGGCACCACCCTGCATGTGAACGGCGGCATGGCAATGATCTGAGCGCACTGCCGCCGCGCATTTTCCGAAAGCCCCGCAGCCTGCCTGCGGGGCTTTTTTGCGCCCGGGGCCTGAAACCGGACCGGCAGCCCGCACCAGCTTGGGCCGCCAAATGGTTGAAATCCTGTAAAAAAGCAAAAAAGATGCGGTGCAGCCCTTGCAAGCTCTTGATTACAAGGCCATCTGCACGCTTCATAGCGGCCACAGGCAAGCCGCGCTGCCGCTTGATGACCGCGCGAAACCGTTTGCCTTGGCTGCGGTCTATGCTATAGGCGGCCCGTATCCGCAGGCATTTCCTTTGGGAAACGCCGCACTGTCCCCGTCCCGCGGGGATCACACCGCCCGCTCCGGGCAATAACCACGCCGCCCGACCGGGCAGGGCAGAACCGGGCAGAGTGCCCTGTAAAACGAGGAAGAGACATGAGCGACGTCGCAGATCGCGTTAAAAAGATCGTTGTTGAGCACCTGGGTGTTGAAGAGGACAAGGTCACCGAAAACGCCTCCTTCATCGACGATCTGGGCGCAGACAGCCTGGACACCGTGGAACTGGTGATGGCGTTTGAAGAAGAGTTCGGCATCGAGATCCCGGACGACGCAGCCGAAACCATCCAGACCTTCGGCGACGCGGTCAAGTTCATCTCCGAAGCGTCCTAAGCCACGCTTCCGGATGACCGGATTTAACGGCGCTCTCCTGCACGGAGGGCGCCGTTTTCTTTTGCCCGCCAAGGCCCCCGAATCTGCTCCTGCGGCGATCCGCCTCCTTGCGTGTTTGCGCTAGCAGACAGGCCGGATAGCCGCGCCGCAATTGTTCGATAAATGGTCAGGAAACGCCGTATCGCCGGGCAGGATCCGTGCTACTCTCACCTCCAGAGGCATAACATGAGGAGACTGGCATTATGATGATCTACCCCACGATGGAAATTCAGAACGGCCGTTGCGTGACCCTCGAAAAAGGCCGCCTGGATGAGCCGCAGATCTGGCACGTGGACCCGGTGGAGACCGCCAAGGGTTTTGCTGCGGCAGGGGCGGAATGGATGCACCTGACCGACTTCAGCGCGATCGAGGGCGACACCAGCAACGAGGAGCTGGTCCTGAATATCATCCGCGGCGCCGGCATCCCGGTGCAGTTGGGCGGCGGCATGCGCTCGCGCGAGCAGGTCGAGAGCTGGATCGACAAGGGGGCAGGCCGCATCGTCATCGGTACCTTGGCCGCGCGCGACCCGCATCTGGTGCGCGAACTGGCCGAACACCACCCGGACCAGATCGTGCTGGCGGTGGACATCTGGCAGGGCCAAGTGATGACCGACGGCTGGCGCCAATCCGGCGCCTTCACCCCGGAAGCCTATCTGGAGGCGTTCAAGGACACCCCCTTTGCAGGCATCATCATCACCGACATCGACGCCGATGTGGCCGATACTGAGGCGCAGATGGGGCTGATCTCGCATCTGGCGTCCGAAGTGAAGCTGCCGGTGATCGCCAGCGGCGTGGTGCGCAACGCCGATGACATTTCCCGGCTGAAGTACATCCACAACATTTCCGGCGCCCTCGTGGGCCGCGCCCTGTTCCGCAAGACCCTCTCGGTCGAGGAGGCGCTGACGGTGGCCCGTCCGGAACCGGAACCGGTGGCTGAATTCCAGTAACCGTCGGACCGGGCAACGGTCAGAGCCGGAAACTGAAAAACCAGGGGCGCCTGCTTGCAGGCGCCCTTTCTGCATAGACCGGCAATTCGCCGTAAATGGGCAGCCGCCCCTGCGGGTGCAAGGCGCAATTCCCGCCGTCAGGCCGGTTTGACCGCCGCGGCCGGTGCGGCGGTTGCGGCCTGTTTCGACCGGTTGAGCAGGGTTCGCAGATCTTCGCCGGTCACCGGTTCGCTGAATTTCACACCGACGCAATCGGCGCTTTGCCAGGTCACCTGGGCGCGGATCTCCTCCACCCCGGGGAGGATGGCCATGACCTCGCTCCTGGGCGGCGGCAATGGGGTGCCGGGCAGTTGCCAGACCCGTATCTTGGCGCCCATGCGGCTGATATCGACCAGTTCTGCGCGCAGCATCTGGCGGTTTGCTTTCAGGCTGCAGGGCAGCGGGCAAGGGTAGCGCCTGCGCCTGCGCCGGTGCCTGCGGGCAACACGCTCTGCCAGGATCAGGCCGCCGCAGCCCAGAACCAGCGCCGACAGCGAACTGGCCAGGGCGGTTTCCTGCGAAATACCCTTGATCCGCGCGATGCCGGCCGCCCGGTCCGCAACCTGTTCCTGATCCGGGTCGTACTTGCAGGGCAGGGAAATGATCCGCGCGGCAAACTCCTCCAGCAGCGCGGCGGTGCCAAGCCGCTCCGCACTGGTTTCCGCCTTGGCGGACCCGTGCCGGCTGTACACCTGCAGCAGCCCTTTCTGCTGGGTGAGCAGCCGCATGGCCAGCGGCTCGTACAATGCCATGCCGGCCTGCCGCATTTGCATCCGCAGCGTCACCACCGGATGATCCTCCAGCCAGTGCTGCAGCCGCGTGGCCTTGCCCGGATCATTGCCAGTGCGCAGATGCTCCAGAAACCCGCGTGCCTCGTGCTGGAAAATCACCAGATCGGACTGAAGCATGCAGGTGGCTTGCGATGCTGCAGCCCGGTCCGCCAGGGTCCAGACCGCAACAGGCGCGGCAAGCGCCGCCAGGATCATTGGCCAGTGTTTCATTCAGGGCTCGCTTTGCTGCTCGGATCGCAACTATGGATCGCCAATCGCTGGGGTATTCTACTTGAAGCGGTGATATTGGAAATTAACGATGCCCCTCGGGAGAGTTAATTCGCCGCAAAAGCCAAAGCCGCGCTCAGGGCGCGGCTTTGGCGGCGGACGCAGGAGGGGGCGCAATCCGGCGGGACAGGACGTGTTACGGCCGACCGCGGCGGGCGGGCGGCACCGGCCAACCTGCGCCGCACCGGGGCGGCCCGCATTTCCGCAAGCACATGAGCCTGATTCTGAAGGGGAAGGCCGGTCCGTTTACAGACCCAGCCGGGCTTCCTCGCGCATGCCGCCTTCTTCCATCGGGAATTCCTCCAGCAGCCGGTGCAGCTGCAGGAAATTGAACTCCTTGGCGAATTGCACCCCGATGTAGTCCGCAGTCTTCCAGCGGACCTGCGCCTGCATGGTGTAGCCGCCAAAGCTGAGGGTCACCCGGCCGCTTGCGTTGCACTGCGTGTCCGGGTGCACCTTGGCGCCGGCCCGGCTGAGATCCACCAGCTGCGCCCGCACGGTCCGCCCGCCGGCCTGCAGAACGCAGGGAACGGCGCAGGGGTATCGTTTGGTGCGGCGGATCTTGCGGATGCCGATCCGGTCCAGGAAATACAGAACGCTGCCGCCAAGCACCAGGAACGAGACCCAGGCTATGGCGGCATTGATGATCTGCTGGCGCTGCCGCGCATCATTGGCGTTGATCGCCACCAGCTTGCTGCCGAAACCGTCTTCCTTGATCTGATCGCAGGGCAGCGCCTCGACCAGGGTGCCGTATTCGGACTGCAGCTCAAAGATCCCCAGATGCCGCGCCCCTTCCAGCGTTGCCTGGCGGCCCTGGCTGGACAGCATCTGCAGCAAAACGGTGTTCTGCTGCATCAGCTTCAGCGTTCCGGGTTCAACCTGCTGGATGCCGACGGCCCGCATCCGCTGCGTCAGCGGAGCGGGCGGATTCGCGCCGATCCAGCTGTTCAGCTGCTGCACGTAATAGGCGCCCTGGCCGGTCTCCAGATAGCTGAGGAACCCGGCCGACGCCCGGTTCAGGTCGGAGAGATCCTGATGCACAGGGCATGCAGCCTCCGCGCGCCCGGGCAGCAGGGACAAGGTCAGCAGAACCGCAGCTGTCGGCAGCCATTTACGCATGGCAAGGTGTTCCTCACGTATCTCCACAGGGAATTTTGGCGCAAAGATACGAATTTGAGGTTAACGCGGACGGCCGGCTGCGGGAAAAGATGCGCTGTCCGGTCTTGCCTGCTGTGGCGCGGCAGAAGCGGCACAGGCCCAAGGCGCACCGGTAAGGAAAACAGACAGTCAGCGCAGCTCTGAAAAAAATGCGGGCTGGAGACAAAATGGCCCAGAGCTCCAGCCCGCTTTGGCAATCCAGGAGGACGGATGCCGAGTTGCGCGTTTTGATAAATTCAACCTGAATGAGAATTGTTAACCAAAGGTTCCCGTTTCGCAAAAAGTGCCGCCACGGCCTGTTTTCCGCCACGTCATTCCGGCGGCCAGCCCGCTCTTGCACCCGGTTGCCATTCCAAGCTATTTGGACAAACGGATTGCCGAGGCATAGGAGAGCAAGGAATGCGCCGAGTAGTAGTCACCGGACTGGGCCTGGTCACCCCGCTGGCCAGCGGAGTCGAAGAAACCTGGTCCCGGTTGCTGGATGGACAGTCGGGTGCCGGCCCCATCACCCTGTTTGATGCCGAGGCAAGCGGCGTCGCCACGACCTATGCCTGCGAAGTTCCGCGCGGCGACGGCTCCGAGGGCACTTTCAACCCGGATGACTGGGTCATCAAGAAAGAGCAGAAGAAGATCGACGACTTCATCCTCTACGGTATCGCAGCCGCCGACATGGCCGTGCGCGACGCCGGCTGGACGCCCGAGGACGAGGAAAGCCGCCTGCGCACCGGCGTGATGATCGGCTCCGGCATCGGCGGCCTGTCGTCGATCGCGGATACCGCGGTGATGATCAAGGAGAAGGGCCCCCGCCGGGTGTCGCCGTTCTTCATCCCCGGCGCGCTGATCAACCTGATCTCCGGCCAGGTCTCGATCCGTTTCGGCTTCAAGGGCCCGAACCACTCCGTCGTGACCGCCTGCTCGACCGGCGCCCACGCCATTGGCGACGCGGCCCGTCTGATCAAATCCGGCGACGCCGACGTGATGATTGCAGGCGGCGCCGAGGCGGCGATCTGCGAGATCGGCATTGCCGGCTTCAACGCCTGCAAAGCGCTGTCCACCAAGCGCGGCGACGACCCCAAGGCGGCCTCGCGCCCCTACGACGCCGACCGTGACGGCTTTGTCATGGGCGAGGGCGCCGGCATCGTGGTGCTGGAGGACTACGAGCACGCCAAGGCCCGCGGCGCCAAGATCTATGCCGAGGTGCTGGGCTACGGCCTGTCGGGCGACGCCTACCACATCACCGCCCCGTCCGAGGACGGCGAAGGCGGCGAGCGCTCGATGAAGGCGGCCCTGGCCAACGCAGGCCTGGACCCCTCCGCCATCGATTACATCAACGCGCATGGCACCTCGACCATGGCCGACACCATCGAACTGGGTGCTGTCGAACGGCTGCTGGGCAACCACGCCGCCAATGTCACCATGTCCTCGACCAAATCCGCCACCGGCCACCTGCTGGGTGCCGCCGGCGCGATTGAGGCGATCTTCTCGATTCTGGCGATCCGCGACCAGGTGGCGCCGCCGACCATCAACCTCGACAACCCCGCCGTCGAAACCCCGGTCGACCTGGCGCCCAACGCCAAGCGCGAGCGCAAGATCGACGTGGCGCTGTCGAACTCCTTCGGCTTCGGTGGCACCAACGCATCGGTGATCTTCGGGAAAACCAGCTGATGTGGCGCAGCCTCGCCTCCAATATGCTGACGGTCCTGATCGCCGCCCTGTTCCTGCTGGGCGGCCTGATCCTGTGGGGCCAGTCGCAGTACACGGCCCAGGGTCCGCTGGACACCGCCATCTGCCTGCGGGTGGAGCGGGGCTCCAACATGGCCCGCGTCAGCCGCGACCTGGAAGCGCAGGGTGCGGTCACCTCCGGCACCATCTTCCGCCTCGGCGCCAAGTACAGCGAGAAGACCGGCCACCTGAAGGCCGGCAGCTTCCTGGTGGAGCCGGGCGCCTCGATGGAGCGCATCGTTGACGAGATCACCCATTCCGGCGCCTCCACCTGCGGCACCGAGATCGTCTACCGCATCGGCGTGACCCGCACCCAGGCTGAGGTGCGCGAGCTGGATCCGGCGACCAATAAATTCGCGGAAAAGGCGGAATTCATCCTCGGCGAGGATGAGGTCCCGGCTGAATACACCGAAACCCGCCAGGACGCCGACACCCGCTACCGCATTGCGCTGGCCGAGGGCGTGACCAGCTGGCAGGTGGTCGAGGCGCTGAAGGCGATGGACGTGCTGGCAGGCGAGCCCGGCGACCGCCCGGCTGAGGGCCTCTTGGCGCCGGACAGCTACGAGGTCACACCGGGCACCGACCGTGCCGCCGTGCTGGCCGAGATGCAGAAGCGCCAGGAGCTGCGCATCAGCGCCGCCTGGGAAGGCCGCTCGGCGGACGCCGCTGTCACCAGCCCCGAGGAAATGCTGATCCTCGCCTCGATCATCGAGAAGGAAACCGGGGTTGCCGAGGAGCGCGGCCTGGTCGCCTCTGTCTTCACCAACCGCCTCAACCGCGGCATGCGCCTGCAGACCGACCCGACGGTGATTTATGGCGTCACCAAGGGCGAGGGAGTGCTGGGCCGCGGGTTGCGCCAGAGCGAACTGCGCAAGGCAACCCCCTGGAACACCTATGTGATCGAGGGCCTGCCGCCCACACCGATCGCCAACCCGGGGCTTGCAAGCCTGGAGGCGGCGGTGAACCCGGAGACCACCAATTACGTGTTCTTCGTTGCTGACGGCACCGGCGGCCACGCCTTTGCCGAGACGCTGGACGAGCACAACAGGAACGTCGCCAAGTGGCGCGAGATCGAAGCCCAGCAGCAGAACAACTGAAGCTGCGGCTTGGAAAACGGAAAAGGGCGCCCCGGGGCGCCCTTTTTTACTGTCAGAGGCGGGCGCAAACCCGCGCCCTCAAGCCTTCAGGTCACGCCCCGTCCTGCGCCAGCAGGCGGTCCACAGCCTCCAGCACATCCGCTGCCGTGGCGGTCGGCTGCGGGTCAAAACGCGTCTCGTCGCCGTCGCGGTACTTGCCGGTGCGCACCAGATAGCCGGCTGCCAGCCCGGCCGCCAAGGCGCCTGCAACATCGCTTTCCGCATCATCGCCGATCATCGCCGCCTGCTGCGGCGAGCAGCCGGTGCTGGCCACGGCAGCACGGAAAAACTCCGGGTCCGGCTTGCCGAACAGCTTGGGCTTGGCGGCACTGGCGAATTCCAGCGCCTTGATGAAAGGCCCGGCATCCAGGCTCAGCCGCCCGTCCTCGTCCATGAAAACACGGTTGTCGGCCAGGGCAAGCAGCGGCGCACCCTCCAGCAGCACCCGGAAGGCGCGGTTCATGTTCTCATAGCAGAAGGCCGGTCCGGCATCGCCCACCACAACCGCGGGCGGGCCACCGCCCTTGCAGTCCTGAAACTCTTCCTCCAGCGCCGGGTGGACCAGCAAATGCGGACTGTGGCCCGTGCGCTCCAGCCACGCCAGCGCGGCAGCAACAGGCGTGAACACCTCCTCCGGCTGGATGCCGAAGCCAAGGTCCCGGAGCTTGCCCATGATGCGCCGCTTCGGCTGCCGGGTGGAATTGGTGAGGCAGCGCACCTGCCGCCCTGCGGCCCGCAGCCGCGACAGGGCTTGCACGGCCCCGGGGACAGCCCGGCTGCCCTGGTAGAGGACGCCGGACACATCAAGCAGAACGGTTTGTGCCATGTTCAAACTCTGCCTGAGCGCTGTGCTTGCGTCAAATCAGGCCTCCTCTGCAATCGCTGCGGGGACCAGGCGCAAGGCCGGCGCCAACCGGGGCGTCAACGCTGTTTACTGCACCCCCGTTGCGTACCCACCGTACGCTGCCCCTCCCGTAACCCTTGACTTTTCCTGCAAAATCGCGTATAGGTTGTGGTGCAGCTGGAAGAAACATGGACGGCCCCGGATCCCCTCCGCCGGCGGCCGTCCTGTCTTTCTCTCGTGCGGACAAAAACGCATGAGGCAGAGCAATCCATGACAGATCATACCAGCGGCCCGGCACCGGGCCAGACACCGGACCAGGACGGCGCCGCCCTCCTGAAACGGCGGGTGCATTACACCGCCGATCTCCTGCGGTCCCTGCAGGACAGCATCCACCGCCTGCGCAAAGAGGCAGAGGAGCTCCGGGAGCAGCTCGAAACCACCGGCGCCGATGAAGTGACCGGTGCCAAGACTCAGGTCCGCAAGCTCGAGGACCTGATCCGGGACTGCCAGAAAGTGGAGAAGACCCTTGCAGAACAAAGCACCGATTTCGCCCGCATGCTCAAATCCGAACACGAGCTCGATCTCGTCGCAGCGCGCGCAGCTGTCGAGCGCGGACTTTCTCGCCTGCGTGCCGCCCTGGCTCCTGAACTGCTTTTTGAATGAGCTGGACCGCAAGACGCTGTGCGCGCTGCCGCATCTGTTCCACATCTGGGCGCTGGATCACCAGCGCCCGCCGGAGGGCGATTGGCGCGCCTGGGTGATCCTGGGCGGCCGCGGCGCAGGCAAGACGCGGGCAGGGGCCGAATGGATCCGCTCGCTGGCCGAAGGGGCCAGCCCCTATGACCCCGGCACCGCCCGCCGCATCGCGCTGGTGGCAGAGACCTATGACCAGGTACGCGACGTGATGATTCACGGCGACAGCGGTATCCTGGCCTGCTCACCGCCGGACCGCCGCCCCAAGTGGAAAGCCTCGGAGCGCAAGCTGATCTGGCCAAACGGGGCAGAGGCGCAGGCGTTCTCGGCCCATGACCATGAGGCGCTGCGCGGCCCCCAGTTCGACGCCGCCTGGGCGGATGAGCTGGCCAAGTGGAGGAAGGGGCAGGAGAGCTGGGACATGCTCCAGTTCGCCTTGCGGCTGGGGCAGGACCCCCGCGTCTGTGTCACCACCACCCCGCGCAATGCGCCGGTCCTGAAACGGCTGCTGGCCTCGCCCAGCACCGTCACCACCCATGCCCCGACTGAGGCCAACTGCGCCAACCTCGCACCGTCGTTTCTGGCGGAGGTGCGGGCACGCTATGCAGGCACCCGGCTGGGGCGGCAGGAGCTCGACGGTGTGATGCTCTCGGACATCCAGGGCGCGCTCTGGACCACTGCAGCGCTGGTGGAGGCCCAGCTGGCAGAGGCGCCGCCGCTCGACAGGGTGGTGGTGGCGGTCGACCCGGCGGTCAGCGCAGGCAAGAACTCTGATGCCTGCGGAATCGTGGTGGCCGGCGCCGTCACCCACGGCCCGCCGCAGGACTGGCAGGCCTATGTGCTGGCCGATTGCACCGTGCAGGGGGTTGGCCCGCTCGCCTGGGCACAGGCGGTAATTGCCGCCCGCGACAGGTTTGGCGCTGAACGGGTGGTGGCAGAGGTCAACCAGGGCGGCGCCCTGGTGGAAACCGTGCTGCGCCAGGCGGACCCGCTGGTGCCGTTCCGCGCGCTCCACGCGAGAAAGGGCAAATCCGCCCGCGCAGAGCCGGTGGCGGCGCTCTATGAGCAGGGCAGGGTGCGCCACCTGCCGGGGCTGGGAGAGCTGGAAGACCAAATGTGCCAGATGACGCCGCAGGGCTACCGCGGCAGCGGCTCGCCCGACCGGGTCGATGCGCTGGTCTGGGCGCTGCATGAGCTGATCATCCAGCCCGCCGCAAACCTGCGCCGACCGCAGGTGCGGGTGTTGTAACCCACCAGCAAACAACCACCCGGCCGATAGGCCGGGCAGCGCCCGTCCCGCCCCCCACGGGGCGGGCGCTTCGCGTCCACCCCGCCGGGCCGGGCGCCGCCCTCAGTGTGATGCAACACTGTATTGATTCCTTTGTATTCGTTTAATTTCAGGATCTTATGTTCAGGTGTTGCGCACCCACCGTACGCACCGCTTGCCAAATCTTCAGGCCTTTCCGGCACTAATTTTCCTCAGCAAAGGCGCACCAGCCCTAAGGGCCAGCAGCGCCACACAGGAACAACCTGAGGAGCGGACCATGGTCTTTGACCTGCTGCGGCGCAAAACGCCGGACCCCCGGAAACCAGACCCCGAAAATCCGGGCCTGGAACAGAAGGCCAGCCAGACCGCCCGCGTGGTCTCCTGGCATGGCGCCGGCCGCATCGCCTGGAGCCCGCGCGACACCGTTTCCCTGACACGCAGCGGCTTTGCCGGCAATCCGGTCGCCCACC
Source organism: Leisingera sp. JC11 (assembly GCF_040704725.1). Classification (NCBI taxonomy): domain Bacteria; kingdom Pseudomonadati; phylum Pseudomonadota; class Alphaproteobacteria; order Rhodobacterales; family Roseobacteraceae; genus Leisingera; species Leisingera sp. JC11. The sequence goes on along the minus strand of NZ_JBFCVS010000009.1, from coordinate 20,915 downwards.
GGGTGATCCGACTGATTGCCGAGGCCGCCGCCGCGGTGCCGCTGGTGCTGCAGGACAGCCGCCAGCGCTATGACACCCATCCCTGGCTGTCACTGCTGGCCCGTCCCAACCCGGCCCAGACCCAGGCCGAGCTGCTGGAGGCGCTCTACGGCCACCTGCTCCTGTCCGGCAACGCCTATATCGAGATGGTCACGGCAGAGGACGCAACCCCCGCAGAGCTGCATGTGCTGCGCTCTGACCGGATGAACGTGGTGCCGGGGCCGGACGGCTGGCCCGCGGGCTTTGACTATGTGGTGGGCGGGCGAAAGCACCGCTTCGCCAACGAGCCGGGCAACTCCCCCATCTGCCATATCAAAAGCTTCCACCCGCAGGACGATCACTACGGCCTCTCAGCCCTGCAATCGGCGGCGATGGCGATTGACGTCCACAACGCCGCCTCCCGCTGGTCCAAGGCGCTCCTGGACAACGCAGCCCGCCCCTCCGGCGCGCTGGTCTGGACCGGCTCCGACGGCCAGGGGCAGATGTCCGACGATCAATTCCGCAATCTAAGTGACCAGATTCAATCAAACTTCCAGGGGGCCAATAATGCCGGCCGCCCGATGGTGCTGGAGGGCGGATTGGACTGGAAGCCGATGGGCTTCTCGCCCTCCGACATGGAATTCCAGAAAACCAAGGACACCGCCGCCCGCGAAATCGCGCTGGCCTTCGGGGTGCCGCCGATGCTGATCGGCATCCCCGGCGACGCGACCTATGCCAACTATCAGGAGGCCAACCGTGCCTTCTACCGGCTGACCGTGCTGCCGTTGGTCTCCAAGGTCACCGCCGCGCTGTCCGGCTGGCTCACCGCTTGGACCGGCGAGGCGCTGACGCTGAAGCCCGACCTCGACCAGCTGCCCGCCTTGGCGGCTGAGCGCGAGGCGCAGTGGCGGCGCATCACCTCCGCGGATTTCCTCAGCAATGAGGAAAAGCGGCGTCTGCTGGGGTTGCCCACAGAAACCCTGCCCACAGAGCAGACGGAGGGCGGACAGGATGACTGAGCACCCGATGCACGCATTTGATTGTTCACCGGGATTGCGCCTGTCCGCCCACGAGCGGGTCGCCCAGATCCAGAACGACGCCGTGAACCGCCGCCTCGACCGGATCGAACAGATGATGGAGCGGCTGGAGAAACGCCTTTGGCTCACCGTCTACGGCGTCGCGGCCGTCATCCTGGCGCAGGCCTTTCAATCCTTCCTGACGGTGCAATTGCCGTAACTCCAACGACTTGCGAGGTTCAGATGATGCAGGGATCCCCCCAGCTGGAACATAAATTCGCACGCTTCGGCGAGGAACTCTCGCTGAAGGACGCAACCGAAATCAAGGGCTACGCCAGCCTGTTCGGCCAGACCGACCAGGGCGGTGACGTGGTGATGCGCGGCGCCTATGCGGCCTCGCTCAAGGCGCTCCGCGATCAGGGCCGCACGGTCAAGATGCTGTGGCAGCACGACCCGCACCAGCCCATCGGCGTCTGGGACGAGGTGCGCGAGGACAAGCGCGGACTGTATGTGAAGGGCCGCATCCTCACCGCCACACCCAAAGGCGCCGAGGCCGCTGCGCTGATTAAGGCCGGCGCCATCGATGGCCTGTCGATCGGCTACCGCACTTTGAAAGCCACCCGCGCCCCGGACGGCACCCGCCACCTGACCCGGGTGGAGCTGTGGGAGGTGTCGCTGGTCACCTTCCCGATGCTGCCCGCCGCCCGGGTGGCAGCAAAATCCTCCGCCGATGCGGAAGCGCAAGCGCTGCGCGCCCTGGCCGACGGCCTGCGCCAGATCACCCGTGACCTCAAAACAGGACACCCATCATGAGCAATCAAGACCTCCCGGCCCAATCCGGGGACGCAGCGCCTCTGGCGCATGAAGTGAAACAGGCCATCACCGGCTTTCTTCATGAATTCAAGGGGTTTCAGGACGACGTGCAATCAAGGCTGAAACAGGCAGAAGAGCGAGTGACCATGCTGGACCGTAAGACAATCTCTCAGAACCGACCCCATCTGGCAGCCAGCCAGGACGCGGGCGCCCCGCACCAAAAGGCGTTTAACGCCTACCTGCGCAGCGGCGACGACGACGGCCTGCGCGGCCTCGAACTGGACGGCAAATCCATGTCCACCGCGGTGGGCAGCGACGGCGGCTATCTGGTCGATCCGCAGACCGCGGACACCGTCAAGGCGGTGCTGAACGCCTCCGCCTCGATTCGCGCGGTGGCCTCCGTGGTGCATGTGGAGGCGTCTTCCTATGACGTGCTGATCGACCACAGCGAAATGGGCGCCGGCTGGGCCAATGAAACCGGCCCGTCGGCGGAAACCTCCACCGGCAATATCGACCGCATCTCTATCCCGCTGCACGAACTCAGCGCGCTGCCCAAGGCGTCGCAGCGGCTGCTGGATGACAGCGCCTTTGACATCGAGGGCTGGCTGGCAGGCCGCATCGCCGACAAGTTTTCCCGCTCCGAGGCTGACGCCTTCATCAACGGTGACGGCAACGATAAACCCACCGGCTTCCTCAACTACAACGTCGAGGAAAACGACAGCTGGACCTGGGGCAACATCGGCTACAAGGCCACCGGCGTCGATGGCGAAATCGGCAACGGCGACGCGATCATCGACCTGGTCTATGCGCTGGGGGCGGAATACCGCGCCAACGCCACCTTCATTCTGAACTCCAAGACCGCGGGAATGCTGCGGAAATTGAAGGACGCCGATGGCCGCTTCCTGTGGTCCGACGGCTTGGCCGCGGGGGAACCCGCGCGCCTGATGGGCTACCCGGTGCTGATTGCCGAGGATATGCCGGACCCGGCCGCCAACAGCTACCCGATTGCCTTCGGCGACTTCCGCGCCGGCTACACCATTGCCGAACGCCCGGACCTGCGCGTCATGCGCGACCCTTTCAGCGCCAAGCCGCATGTGCTGTTCTACGCGACCAAGCGCGTCGGCGGTGACGTCAGCGACTTTGCCGCGATCAAGCTGATGAAATTCGGCCTGAGCTGACCGCTCAGCGCTGATGGCGGACCGGCAGACCGGTCCGCCGGCTGGCACGCACCCCCATGTTTCCCTGCCGTCTAGCTGCTCCCCCTCCGTCCGAGCGGCAGGGAACGGTGCGTGCCGGCCGAACCTTAGAAAAACGGACAGCAGACCCGGGCCGGCACAAGGGGGAGGCCCGCAGGAGTGAGATGATGATGCTGAGCGAAGTGACCCCCGTGCCCGAGGCCGCCCTGCCGCTGGCCCAGTTTAAGGCACACCTCCGCCTGGGCACCGGCTTTGGCGAGGACAGCCTGCAGGACGAGGTGCTGATTGGCTTCCTGCGCGCCGCCCTGGCAGCGGTGGAAGGAAGAACCGGCAAGGCACTGATAACACGTGAATTTGAGATCGAGATCCGCCACTGGCGCGACCGGGCCCGGATGGTGTTTCCCATCGCCCCGGTGCAGGCTGTGGCAGAGGTGATGATCCGCGACGCCGCCGGCGCTGAGACGGTGCTGGACCCCGCCGCCTACCGGTTGGAGCGCGACAGCCAGCGCCCGCGCCTGTGTCCAACCGCTAGCCTGCTGCCTGCCATTCCTGCGAGCGGGCTGGCACGCGTCACCCTGCAGGCCGGCATGGCGGCGGACTGGGGCGGATTGCCCGCCGATCTGGCCCAGGCGGTGATGCTGCTGGCGGCGCATTACTACGAATACCGGGCCGACACCGGCCTGCATGGCGGCTGCATGCCCTTCGGCGTCACCAGCCTGATCGAACGCTACCGCACCCTGCGGCTGACCCTGGGAGGCCTGGCATGAAACGCCCCCCGAACCTGACCCGCAAACTGGTGCTGGAAGACCCCCAGCGCGCCCCCGACGGCGCCGGCGGCTATGCTGAGACCTGGGTGGCGCTTGGCACCCACTGGGCTGAGGTGAAGTCCCTCAGCGGGCGTCTGAACAGCGACAGCCTGTCTTTGCAGAAATACCGCATCACTCTGCGTGCTTCTCCTGATGGTTTTGCGTCCCGCCCGCGCCCAGATCAGCGGTTCCGTGACGGAAGCCGCCTCTACCGCATTGATGCGGTTGCGGAAAATGGACCGGACGCCCGCTACCTCACCTGTTTTGCGGTTGCGGAGGTGAGCACATGACCTATGCCATCGCAGGCGGGCTGCAATCCGCCGTCTACACCCATCTGACCGGCAACGCGGGCCTGACCGCGCTGGTCGGCAGCGCGATCTATGACGCCATCCCCGCAGGCCCCTTGCCGCAGACCTATGTGGCGCTTGGCAGCGAAGAGGTGCTGGACCGCTCCGACAAGACCGCAGGCGGGGCCGAGCACCGGTTCTTTGTCACCGTCACCACCGACATGGCCGGTTTTGCCACCGCCAAATCCGCCGCCGCCGCCGTCTGTGACGCGCTGGTTGGCGCTGCGGTGCCGCTGCCGCGCGGACAGCTGACCGGCCTGTGGTTCGACCGTGCCAAGGCTGAGCGGCTCGGCACCGGCGGACGCCAGATCACCCTGCGCTTCCGCGCCCGTGTGGACGATGTCTGAACCGCAGGATCTTAACGAAACCAATTGAAAACCATGGAGAAACCCCATGACAGTTCAAAACGGCAAGGACCTGTTGGTCAAAGTGGACATGAACGGCGCAGGCCTGTTTGAGACCATCGCCGGCCTGCGCGCCACAAGGATCAGCTTCAACGCCGAAAGCGTCGATGTGACCAGCCTCGAAAGCCAGGGCGGCTGGCGCGAGCTGCTGGCCGGCGCCGGCGTGCGTTCCGCCAGCATTTCGGGCTCCGGCATCTTCCGGGACGAGGCCACCGACGAACGCGCCCGGCAGCTGTTCTTTGAAGGGCTGACACCGGAGTTCCAGGTCATCATCCCCGGCTTCGGCATCGTGCAGCGGCCGTTCCAGGTCACAGCACTTGAATACGCCGGCAGCCACAATGGCGAGGCGACCTATGAGCTGTCGCTCGCCAGCGCCGGCCAGCTCAGCTTTGCGGCGGTGTGACGATGGTGAACCCGCACGCAGGCGAGGCGGAATTACTCGTGAACGGAACCCCTTACGCGCTAAAGCTGACCCTCGGTGCGCTGGCGGGGCTGGAGGCCGCGCTGGAGGAAGGCACGCTGGTCGACCTGGTACAGCGGTTCGAACAGGGCCGGTTCTCTGCCCGCGATGTGCTGGCGCTCTTGGCAGCGGGTTTGCAGGGCGGCGGCCATGAGCTCAGCCGCGAGGATCTGGCTGCGGCTGCCATTGGCGGCGGCCCGATGCAGGCGGCAAAGGTGGCGGCGGAACTCTTGGTGCGCAGCTTTGCCGTGCCGGACAGCCCATGACCGCGCTCGACTGGCCCGCGCTGATGCGCGCCGGGATGGCGGGGCTGAAACTGCTGCCGCGCGATTTCTGGCAGCTGACCCCCGCAGAGCTGCGGCTGATGCTGGGCGATGCCGCCGCACCCCAGCCGATGGCCCGCGACCGGCTGGCGGCGCTGATGCAGGACTTCCCGGACCTCCCGCCGCCAAGGAACAAGGAGACAACAGATGACTGACTCATCCTCGATGGCAGAACTGGAACTGCAGGGCGAGGCGTTGGGAGAAGCGCTGGACGGTGCCTCAGGAATGGCCGCGGCCTTTGCAGAAGTGCTGGGGCGGGTGAAGGAAGGGTTCTCCGAAACCGGCCGCGACGCGCAGATCCTGGACCGCAGTCTTTCCAAAGGGTTGCGGCGGGTATTTGAAGATCTGGTGTTTGACGGCGCCAGCCTGTCGGATGCGATGGACACGCTGGCGCGCTCGATGATCCGCACCACCTATAACGCCGCGATGAAACCGGTCACCAACCATGTGGGCGGGCTGATTTCCGACGGTTTCGGCAGCTTCATCGGCAGCATCCTGCCTTTCGCCAACGGCGCAGCCTTCAGCCAGGGCAAGGTTATGCCTTTTGCCAAGGGCGGCATCGTGACCGGCCCCACGACCTTTCCGATGCGCGGAGCCACCGGGCTGATGGGCGAAGCCGGGCCGGAGGCGATCCTGCCATTGACCCGCGGCGCCGATGGCTCGCTGGGCGTGCGCAGCCAGGGCGGCGGCGCGGTCAACGTGGTGATGAATGTCACGACCCCGGACGTCAAAGGCTTTGAACGCAGCCGCAGCCAGATCGCGGCGCAGCTCAGCCGCGCGCTGTCCCGCGGCGGGCGCAACCGTTAAGGATGGAGGGTAACCTGATGAATTTCCACGAAGTCCGATTTCCCGCTTCGCTCAGCTTCGGCTCCGTCGGCGGGCCTGAGAGGCGCACCGATGTGGTGACGCTGGCCAACGGGTTCGAGGAGCGGAACACCCCCTGGGCGCACTCCCGCCGCCGCTATGACGCGGGGCTTGGCCTGCGCGCGCTGGAGGATATCGAGGTGCTCATTGCCTTTTTCGAGGCCCGGCAGGGGCAGCTCTATGGCTTCCGCTGGAAGGATTGGAGCGACTACAAATCCGCCCGGCCCAGCGCCGGGGTGGCGTTTGACGATCAGGTGATCGCGACGGGTGACGGCAGCACCGTGTCCTTCCAGCTGGCCAAGACCTACCGCTCCGGCGCATTCACCTACCAGCGCCCGATTGCCAAGCCGGTGGCGGGAACCGTGCGGGTCGGTATCGAACAGGACGAGCTGCGCGAAGGCGTCGATTATGAGCTCGACACCGCCACCGGCCTGATCACCTTGGCGCATCCGCCGGAGCACGGCCTGAGCATCAACGCGGGCTTCGAATTCGATGTGCCCGTACGCTTTGATACCGCCAGCATCCAGACCAGCGTGGCCTCCTTCCAGGCTGGCGAGGCGCCCGCCGTGCCAGTGGTGGAGGTGCGGGTATGAACAGTTTTTCCAATGAGTTGCACGAACATCTTCAGTCCGGTATCACCACGGTTTGCCGGTGCTGGGCGCTGACCCGCCGCGATGGCGCCGTGCTGGGGTTTACCGATCATGACTGCGTGCTGTCGTTCGATGGCGTGGCTTTCCAGCCCGGTAGCGGCCTCACCGCGCGGGCGGTGAGCCAGGCCACCGGCCTGTCGGTCGACAACACCGAAGCGCTGGGGGTGCTGAGCGACGCGGCCGTGCGCGAGGCAGACATCGAGGCGGGCCGCTTTGACGGCGCCGAGGTGCGCTGCTGGCTGGTCAACTGGCAGGATGTTACCATGCGCTGGCTGCAGTTCCGCGGCTCGATCGGCGAAATCCGCCGCGCGGGCGGCGCCTTTGAGGCAGAGCTGCGCGGGCTGACCGAAGCGCTGAATCAGCCGCTTGGGCGGATCTATCAGACGCCCTGCACCGCGGTGCTGGGCGACGGGGCCTGCCGGTTCGATCTGGAGACGCCCGGGTATGCCACAGAACTGGAGGCGGTTGAGATTGACCGCAGCGAAGAGTTCCGTTGGGACGCCTTGCCGGGGTTTGAACCGGGCTGGTTCGCCGGCGGCCGTCTCACGGTGCTGAGCGGCAGCGCCGGGGGGCTATGGGCGGCCATCAAGGCGGATCAGAGCGGCGCGGACGGGCGCAGGATCACGTTGTGGGAACCGGTCCGCGCTGAAGTGCAGCGGGGCGATTTGGTGCGGCTTGAGGCCGGCTGCGACAAGCGCATGGAAACCTGCCGCCTGAAGTTCAACAACCTTCTGAATTTCCAGGGATTCCCCGACATTCCGGGGGAGGATTGGATCATGGCGGTGCCGCGGCAGTCCGGCATAAACACCGGGGGCAGCCGCAGATGAGCCGGGTGGTCGAGGCCGCGCGGGGCTGGATCGGCACGCCCTATGTGCACCAGGCGTCCTGCAAGGGCGCGGGCTGTGATTGCCTGGGCCTGATCCGGGGCCTGTGGCGCGAGCTGTTGGGCGCGGAGCCGGAGCTGCCACCCGCCTATACGATGGACTGGTCCGAGCCGCAGGGCGCCGAGGCGCTGTGGCAGGCCGCGGCGCGGCATCTGGTGGCGAAGCCGCTGGGTGAAGCCGCCCCCGGCGATGTGATCCTGTTCCGGATGCGCGAAGGGTCGGTGGCCAAGCACCTGGGAGTGCAGTCCGTAATAGAAATGAGGGCAGCGCCCGGCCCGGCGGGGAGGGTGCGAAGCGCCCGCGTCGTGCTGGAAGCACGCCTCCGGCATGACGGGGGGCGGACGGGCGCTGGACGGCCTGTCGGCCGGGCGGAACTTTGCAGCAGTAAACCGTCCTTCATCCACGCCTACGCCGGCCACGGGGTTGTCGAAAGCCCGCTGAGCCCGCCCTGGCAGCGCCGCCTCGTGGCGCGGTTTCATTTCCCGAAGGAGCTGATCTGATGGCAACCATACTTCTCTCTGCTGCCGGCGCGGCGGTTGGCGGCACGATTGGCGGCACCGTGGCAGGACTGTCCTCGGCGGTGATCGGCCGCGCGGTGGGCGCCACCCTGGGGCGGCTGGTCGACGAACGGCTTGTCGGTTCCGGCGCCGATCCGGTGGAGACCGGCAAGGTCGACCGCTTCCGCCTGACCCAGGCCAGCGAGGGCGCGCCGGTGGCACAGGTCTATGGCCGGATGCGGCTGGGCGGGCAGGTGATCTGGTCCTCGCGCTTTCTGGAAACCGCCTCGACCAGCGGCGGCGGCGGCAAGGGGCGGCCAAGCCAGCCGCAGGTGACCAGCTACAGCTATTCGGTGTCGGTGGCGGTGGCGCTGTGCGAGGGCGAGATCGCCAGCGTCTCGCGCGTTTGGGCCGATGGCGAGGAAGTGGCGCCGAAGGATCTGAACATGACCGTTTACCGCGGCACCACGGATCAGCTTCCGGACCCGGTGATGGAGGCGATCGAAGGGCCGGGGCAGGTGCCCGCCTACCGCGGCACCGCCTATGTGGTGATGGAGAACCTGGAGCTGGGGCAGTTCGGCAACCGGGTGCCGCAGTTCTCCTTTGATGTGCTGCGCCCGGAACAGCCGGCCAGCAGCACCTATGCGCAGGACCTGGGCCAGCTGGTGCAGGGGGTGGCGCTGATGCCCGGCACCGGCGAATACTCCCTTGCCGCGGATGTGGTCCAGTACTCCGGCGGGCCCGGCGATGCCAAGGCAGCGAATGAGCATACGCCCAGCGGCCTGAGCGACCTCAAGACCTCGCTGAACGCGCTGGAGGCGGAGCTGCCGGCCTGCGGCGCGGCCTCGCTGATTGTGTCCTGGTTCGGAGATGATCTGCGCTGCGGCGACTGCGCCCTGAAGCCCAAGGTGGAGCATAAAGACGCCGAGGGGAACATGGCCTGGACAGTCAGCGGCGTGACCCGCGCGGCGGCGGAAGAAGTGCTGAAGGCGGACGGCGAGCCGCTTTATGGCGGCACCCCGGCGGATGCCTCGGTGATCCAAGCGATCCGCGAAATGCAGGGACGGGGCCTGCGGGTGATGTTCTACCCGTTCATCCTGATGGAGCAGGCCGAAGGCAACGCGCTGCCCGATCCCTGGACCGGCGGCGCCAGCCAGCCGCATCTGCCCTGGCGCGGACGGATCACCTTGTCGGTGGCGCCGGGCCAGCCGGGATCGCCGGATGGGACCGCGGCAGCAGACGCGGAGGTGGCGGCTTTCTTCGGCACCGTCACTGCGGCGGATTTCGCCGTCGGCGACGGCTCCGTTACCTATAGTGGCCCGCAGGAATGGAGCCTTTCCCGGTTCATCCTGCACAATGCGGCGCTGTGCGCCGCAGCGGGCGGGGTGGAGGCCTTCTGCATCAGTTCCGAGATGCGCGCCCTGACCCAGATCCGCGGCGCCGGCGGATTCCCGGCGGTGGCCGCCCTGCGGGCGCTGGCGGCAGAGGTGCGCAGCCTGCTGGGGGCGGAGACCAAGATCGGCTATGCCGCCGACTGGTCGGAATACTGGGGGTATCAGTCGCCGGAGGGTGACCGCTATTTCCACCTGGACCCGCTGTGGGCGGATGAAAACATCGACTTCATCGGCATCGACAACTACATGCCGCTGTCCGATTGGCGCGAGGGCGACGACCATCTGGATGCGCGGGCCGGTGTGCCGTCGATCTATGACCTCGGCTACCTCAGCGGCAATGTCGAGGGCGGCGAGGGGTTTGACTGGTATTACCATTCCCCTGAGGCGCGGGAGGCGCAGATCCGGACGCCTATCACCGACGGCGCGCATGATGAAGCCTGGGTGTGGCGCTACAAGGATATCCGCAGCTGGTGGATGCAGGAGCATCACGAACGCATCGGCGGGGTCAGGCAGGTGGTTCCGTCGGACTGGGTGCCGCAATCGAAGCCCGTGTGGTTCACCGAACTGGGTTGCGCGGCGATCGACAAGGGCACAAATCAGCCCAACAAGTTCCTGGATCCAAAAAGCTCTGAATCGAAACTGCCGCGTTATTCCAACGGTTTGCGGGACGATCTGATGCAGATCGCCTATCTGCGCGCCTTCCTGGGTTATTGGCGAGAGACCGCCAATAACCCGGTGTCGGAGGAATACGGCGGGCCGATGCTGGATATGTCCAATGCCTATGTCTGGGCCTGGGACGCACGGCCGTTTCCGGCGTTTCCGGCACGGGTCGAGATCTGGAACGACGGCGAAAACTACCTGCGCGGCCATTGGCTGAACGGGCGTGCCGGGCAGCGCACGCTGGCCTCTGTGGTGGAGGAACTCTGCCACCGCGCGGGGCTGTATGACATTGATGTCACGGGGTTCTATGGCGTGGTGCATGGGTTTGTGAACCCGGATGTCGCGGATGCGCGCGCGGTGCTGCAGCCGCTGATGCTGCGGTACGGGTTTGACGCGGTGGAGCGCGACGGGGTGCTGAGGTTCCAGATGCGCAAGGGAACCGGGGCCGAGGCGCTGCAGCTGGAGCATCTGGCCGACAGCGAAGAGATGGACGGCAGCCTGGAGCTGTCCCGCGCCAGCGAGGCGGAGCTTGCGGGACGGGTGCGGCTGCGGTTCACAGAATGGGGCGGCGACCATGCTGCGGCCTCGGTGGAGGCGGTTCTGCCGGACGAAGCAACCCATTCCGTCAGCCAGAACGAGCTGCCGCTGGCGTTGACCCGCGCCGAGGCGCGCCAGACCGTCAGCCGCTGGCTGGCGGAGGCGCGGATTTCCCGCGACACAGTCCGGTTCATGTTGCCGCCCTCGCTGCTGCATCTTGGGGCCGGGGACGTGGTCTCCCTGCCGGTGGAGGGCAAGGATCAGCTTTACCGCATCGACCGGGTGGAACAGGGTGAGGCGCAGATGCTGGAGGCCGTCAGGATCGAACCCGGCACCTATGACCTGGCCGCGGTGGCGGAGGAACTGCCGGGGGTCAACGCCTTTGCCGCGCCGGGGCCGGTGCTGCCGTTGTTCATGGACCTGCCCTTGATGCGCGGCGATGAGGTGCCGCACGCGCCGCATCTGGCGCTGACGGCGGCGTCCTGGCCGGGGAGCGTGGCGGTTTACGGCTCCGAAGCGGATGAGAATTACGTGCTGGAACAGGTGGTTGCGGCGCGGCAGGTGGTCGGGGTCACGGAAACGCCGCTGTTTGCCGCCGGGGCCGGGCGCTGGGACCTGGGCACGGATCTGCAGGTGAAGCTGATCTCCGGTTCCCTGGAGAGCCGCACGGTGGAGGCGGTGCTGAACGGGGCCAATGCGGCCGCCATCGGCGACGGCTCAGCCGGCAACTGGGAGCTGTTCCAGTTCCGAGAGGCGGAGCTGATTGCGCCGCAGACCTACCTGCTGCGGGGCCGCCTGCGCGGCCAGCAGGGCAGTGATGCGCTGATGCCGGATGTCTGGCCTGCGGGCTCTTACATGGTGCTGCTGGACGGCACCCCGGTGCAGATGGACCTGGCGCCGGAACAGCGCCGACGCCTGCGGCATTACCGGATCGGCCCGGCCCGTCGGGCGCTGGAGGATCCCTCCTACGTGCACCAGCAGGAGGCGTTCGAGGGCATTGGCCTGCGCCCTTATGCGCCGGCGCATCTGCGGCTGGAGGGGGCTTTGGGCGCGGACATCACAGTCGGCTGGGTGCGGCGCACCCGGATCGATGGCGACAGCTGGGAGCTGGACGAGGTGCCGCTGGGCGAGGAGTTTGAATCCTACCGCATCCGGGTGATGCGCGGCCCCGCGGTGCTGCGGGAGGAGACCTCTGCAATGCCGTCCTGGAGCTACCCGGCGGCCGCCCAGGCGGCGGACGCTGTGCAGGCGGGGGACGTGCTGGAAGTGGCGCAGCGCTCGGCCCGTTTCGGCGCCGGGCCTGCGGCACGGGTTCCGCTCGGATGATCCGCCCGGTGCTGCCCGGCGATGTCTCGGCGGTGGCGCGGGCCTTGCTGGCGGTGCCGGAGGGCGACCGGTTGCGCCTGTGCCGCAGGATCTTCGGCGGCGCGGCTGAGGCGGCAGCACATTGCGGGCTGTACGGCCATCTGCATCCGCACTGGGGCGATGGAAGCTTGAGCGCGGCTGCCCGGCGGCACGGCCTGGCAGAGGAGCCGTTTCTGGATGATCCCGCTTATCTCAGCTGTACCCGGCTGGTGCTGCGGGAACTGGCGGCGGTGCTTGAGGCGGACGCAGCTTCCCCCGCCCGCTGAACCGTGCCGGGAACCTGCCCGTCCAGCAGTTGGGTGTGGCGCCTGCGGCTTGATTCCGGGCAGGGTCCGGTATCAGCCCGAAGCACAGCTGATGCATTTGAGCGCCGCCGGGTCCAGCTCCAGCCGCTTAAGGGCGATGTCCTCGCCGCAGTCCTCGCAATAGCCGTATTCGCCGTCCGCCACGCGGGCCAGCGCAGCCTGCAGGCGCTGGGTTTCCAGCTGGCGGCGGGCGGCCTGGGCCTTGGCCATCGCCTGCATCTGCAGGGCGTCCATGCGTGACAGGCGGCCGACCATCTGCTGGTCCAGCTCCACCACGCCCTGGGCGTCCGCGCCGCGGGCGTCCTCTGCCGCAAGCTCTGCCAGCCGGGCGGTGATTTGCGCCTTGAGGCGCGCCAGGTCCGAGTCATTCATAACGAAAATGTACCCCATCACGGGTTTGCGTTTGCCGAAAAAGACCTTAGATGGCTATCTTGAGCGGAGAAAGGATGCATCGCCATGTTCAAAACGCAGCAAGCCGTCGCCTCTCTGGATCCCGTCTGGGACCGGATTACCAAGGAAGCACAAGAGGCTGTCGACTCGCAGCCGCTGATGGGCGGGCTGATCCATGCCTGTATCCTGCACCACAAGTCGCTGGAAAAGGCGCTGTCCTACCGGATTTCGGCCAAGCTGTGCTCGAACGAGATGTCGATGACCATCCTGCGGGAGATCGTCGATGCGGCCTATGCCGCCGATCCCGGCATTGTCGAGGCCTCGCGCGCCGACCTGATGGCGGTCTTTGAGCGCGACCCGGCCTGCCACCGGCTGCTGCAGCCGATCCTGTACTTCAAGGGGTATCAGGCGGTGCAGGCCTATAGGATCGGCCATTGGCTATGGCAGCAGGGCGACTGGGACCTGGCGTATTTCTTCCAGATGCGGATTTCCGAGATCTTCGGCGTCGATATCCATCCGGCGGCGGTGATCGGCAAGGGGATCATGATCGACCATGCCCATTCCATCGTGATCGGCGAAACCGCGGTGGTGGGCGACAATGTGTCGATGCTGCATTCGGTGACCCTGGGCGGCACCGGCAAGGAGGAAGAGGACCGGCATCCGAAGATCGGCGACGGGGTGCTGATCGGCGCCGGCGCCAAGGTGCTGGGCAATATCAAGGTCGGCCAGTGCAGCCGGATTGCCGCCGGGTCGGTGGTGCTGGCAGAGGTGCCGCCGTGCAAGACCGTGGCCGGCGTGCCGGCCAGGATTGTCGGCGAGGCGGGCTGCGATCAGCCCTCGGTCAGCATGGACCAGCGGTTCCCGAACGGATCGGAATGAGGGCCCGGGCCGCGGGCCTTGGAACCTTGAGTATTTTTGCAAAGAAGAAGGGGGCGGCCGCGCCCCCTTTTTTGATGCCTGCCCGTTTGCTGTTTTCCCGGTGCCTCAGGCGGCGCGCGGCGGGGCCTGGGGCGGCGTGTCCGCGCCGGTTCCGGGCAGCTGGAAGGCGGCAGCCAGGGTGCTGAGCTGATCCGCATCGCCGCGCAAATCGCCGACGGACCGGACCGTTGCTGCAACAATGCCGGTGTTTTCTTGCGTTGTTGCCCCCAGCGCGCTGAGGCTGCGCGACAGCCCCTGCAGGTCCTGCGAGTCGCGGGTGAACCCCTCGGCTGAGGTGCTGACGCGGGCAGAAATCTCGTCCATGCGAGCGATGATTCCGGTCAGCACCGCGCCGGTGTTGTTGACCTCGGACACGCCTTTCTGGATGTGGCGGGCGGCGCTGCTGATCAGCTCCTTGATTTCTGTTGCCGCGTGCGAGCTGCGCTGCGCCAGGGCGCGGACCTCGCTGGCGACCACGGCAAAGCCCTTGCCCGCCTCGTCGGCGCGGGCGGCCTCCACCCCGGCATTCAGCGCCAGCAGGTTGGTCTGGAAGGCGATGTCGTCGATCACCCCGGTGATGGTTTCGATCTGCACCGCGCTTTGCTCGATGCCGGTCATCGCGGCGACGGCGTTTTTGACCACGCTGCCGCTGGCGCCGGCCTCCTGCACCGCGCCGGAAGCCAGCCCGTTCACCTCGCGGACGCCGTCCGCGGCGCGGGCGAGCGAGCCGGTCAGGGTGCTGAGCGCCCGGGACAGGGCTTCCAGTTCCTGCGACTGGCTTGTGATGCGGCGCGAGAGGCCGGCCGATCCGGCCTCGATCCGCTCGCTGCGCGCGAGCACCGCGGAAGCAGTGCCCAGCACCTGCGCCAGCAGCCCGGCGATGCTGGACAGCGCGGAGTTGAAGTCGCGGCGCAGCGGTTCATAGGTTTCGGCCAGCGGGTCGTCCATGCGGTAGGAGAGATCCCTGCGGGCCAGGGCGCCCAGGCCCGCGCGCAACTGCTCAACCGCCTTGGCCTGGTCCTTCCGGTCCGCCTCGCGGGCTTCAGCGGCGGTGCGGCCCTCTGCCAGGGTGTCCTGCAGCATGGCGATGCGGCGGGCGATGCGGCCGAGCTCATCCTGGCGGGCGGCGGCCTGCAGCGAGGTGCCGTAATCGCCGCCGGTGATCCGTTCCAGCGCCGCGGCCAGTTCCTGCATCGGGCGGCCCAGCAGGCGTTTCAGGATCATCAGGCAGGTGATCATCGAAACTGCCAGGATCAGCGCGCCGAGGGCGGCGTCGCGGCGCAACCCCGCGTTGACGGCGGCCAGTGCCGGGGCCGGGTTCCAGGACATGATCAGGGCGCCGCGCAGCTTTCCCTTTATCGACAGCACCGGGGTGACCAGCGTGTAGCCGTCCGCTGACTGCCAGGGCTCAGCTGTTTCCATGACCTGCAGCGCGGTTTCGTCCAGCGCCGTGAGGCGGTCCGGGGGCAGGATGCCGGCCTCGGCCATCACCACGCCGTCGGATTTCACCGCCTTGGCGTAGGCAAAGCTGGCACCGGCGCGTTCGATCACATGCTGGATGCGCTTTTCGACGGTGCCGGAGAAACCGAGCTTCATCGGCTGTTCGATTTCCCTGGCGGTGATGGCGGTGAGTTCCTGCTCCAGCACCCGCAGCGCGTCCAGCGCCTGGGATTGCAGGCGCTGTCCGGCCAGGTAGGCCAGCGGCAGCGCGGTGAGCAGGGAAAAGAGGGTGACAAGCAGCGCAATCCGCAGGTTGAGCGAGCGGAAGCGGCGGCGGCGGGAGGAGAGATCGGGCAGGGCCATTATTCTTTGTCCGCAGTAATCGTTATGGTTGCAGTAGGGGCGCAGAAATAAACGCGGGGTAAACCGCGACCTGCGGGCGGCGGATTGTCATGAAAACTTCATGCAGGCGTTACATCGGGCGGTGCGGGCCAAAGAATTTCCTCCCGTCCTGCGGCGCTTTGCGGCCCATCCGTCCGGCCCGCCCGCGGCTGTGGCGGCTGGGGTTCCGGGACAGGCAGCGGGCGGCTGACGGCAGTCCTTGCGCCTGGCGGAAGGGAGCCAGGCTGGCTTGATTGACGGCGCCGCACGGCGCATATGTTAAGGCAAATTCGAAGAATTCAGTCAGTTTGTAACTTGGGGACACAGCATGATTTACACAACCGAAGGCCGCGGGCGTCTGTTTGGCTCGATCCTGGAGACGGTGGGCAACACGCCCGCGATCCGGCTGAACACAATCGCGCCGGACCACGTCACGATGTATGTGAAGTTCGAGGCGTTCAATCCGGCCGGGTCGGTCAAGGACCGGCTGGCGCTGAACATCATCGAGGCGGCGGAGCGCGAAGGCCGGCTGAAGCCGGGTCAGACCGTGGTGGAGGCAACCAGCGGCAACACCGGCATCGGCCTGGCGATGGTTTGCGCCGCCAAGGGTTATCCGCTGGTCATTACCATGCACGACGGATTCTCGGTCGAGCGGCGGCGGCTGATGCGGATGCTGGGCGCCAAGGTGGTGCTGACCCGCAAGGAGGACAAGGCAGTCGGCATGGTGGTGAAGGCCAAGGAGCTGGCGGAGCAGAACGGCTGGTTCCTGGCGCATCAGTTCGAGACCAAGGACAACGCCGACATCCATGAGAGCACCACCGCGCGGGAAATCCTGGGCGATTTCGACGGTGAGCGTCTGGATCACGTGGTGCTGGGCTATGGCACCGGCGGCACGGTGTCGGGTCTCGGGCGGGTTCTGAAAGGCGCGCGGCCTGATCTGAAGATCACCCTCAGCGAGCCGTCCAACGCGGCGCTGGTGCAATCGGGGGAGGGTCAGGAGCGTAACGGCGAGGGCGAGCCCGCGGCGACCCATCCGGCGTTCAACCCGCACCCGATCCAGGGCTGGACCCCGGATTTCATCCCGCTGGTGCTGCAGGAGGCGCTGGACAAGGGCTATTTCGATGCGCTGGAGCCGGTGAGCGGTGACGAGAGCATCAAGTGGTCCAGGCGGCTTGCGGCGGAGGAAGGCATCCTGGCGGGCATTTCCAGCGGCGGCAGCCTGGCGGCGGCGATGAAGGTGGCGGAGAGCGCGCCGGAAGGCTCGGTGCTGCTGGCAGTGCTGCCGGATACCGGTGAGCGGTATCTGTCGACACCGCTGTTTGAGGATATTCCTGCAGAAATGGATGAGGCGGAGCAGGCGCTGTCGGCCTCGACCCCCGGCTATCAGTACTGAGCGGCGCGCTGCCGCTGGCGGGGTGCTGGCGGCGGCTGTGGCGCAGATGAGTATTTTTGGAAAGATGAAGGGGAGCGGGTGCGCTCCCTTTTTTTGGTTCGGAACTATTGGGCGCCTGCAGGTGGGCGTCTGCCGGTGTGTTCGCGTTGCTGCGCTATGCGCCCCTTGCCCTTGTGCCCGGGCTGATGCACACTTCCATGCACAGGAGGGATGTCTTTTTCATTGCCTGGTCCGTTTGCACGGCGGCCAGTACAGGGTCATGCTTTGGAAGGAGTGTGCCATGACATCCAATACTGAAGGGTCTCCGTCACCGGACAAGCTGAAGCCGCGGCCGCGGAGCGTTCTTGAGGTCAATACATTGACTGCGGGCGATATTAGCGCGTCGCTGAAGGACGGGTTTTCCGATTTTCTGGCGCGCCCCGTCATGAGCGGCTTCTTCGGCCTGTTCTATGCGGTTTTCGGCATTCTGTTTGTTTGGTGCCTGGTCTGGCTGGGCAAGATTTGGATGATCATACCCGCCGCTGTGGGCTTTCCGCTGGTGGCGCCTTTTGCCGCTGCCGGGCTTTATGAGATGTCCCGCCGGATGCAAGCGGGAGAAAACTTCGGCTGGTCTGAAATCCTCACCGTCATGGCCAGACAGCGCAACCGCGAAATGGGGTGGATGGCCTTTGTCACCCTGTTCATCTTCTGGGTGTGGATGTATCAGGTCCGGCTTTGGCTGGCGATCATCCTGCAGGATGCGTCTTTCTCGGATTTCGACGGGTTTTTGAACGTCCTGTTCTTTACCCCGCAGGGCTGGACCTTTCTTGCGGTTGGCACCTGTGCCGGCGCGTTTCTGTCGGCGGTCTTGTTCACAGTGACCGTTGTTGCGATGCCCATGCTTCTGGACCGGGAAACCAATTTCGTGACGGCCATGCTGACGTCGATCCGCGCGGTTGCGGAAAATCCGGTGGTCATGCTGGGCTGGGCGGCGATCATCTCGGCCGCCATGCTGGTGTCGCTGGTGCCGGCGTTTCTGGGCCTGATCGTCACGCTGCCGGTCCTTGGCCACACCACCTGGCATCTGTACCGGCGGGCGGTGCCGCCGGCGGAGGAGGGGTCTTTGAAGCCAGAGTCTTGAGCCGGGACCGTCCTGGATGTGAAGCGGGCCCCTGAGGCGGGCGGCTTCATCACAAATTAAAAGCCCCGGCGCTGAGGCCGGGGCTTTGGCGTTTTCCATTGGCGGTGGCCTATCAGGCCAGCATCACCATCGGGTTTTCCAGGTTGTCGACGATCGCCTTCAGCAGGTCCGCGCCGAGGGCGCCGTCGATGACGCGGTGGTCGACCGACATGGTGACGCTCATCACGGTGGCGACCTTCAGTTCGCCGTCCGAACCCACAACCGGCTTCTTGACGCCGGAGCCGACCGCCAGGATGCCCGCGTGCGGCGGGTTCACGATGGCGTCGAAGTTGTCGATGCCAAACATGCCGAGGTTGGAGATCGCGAAGCTGCCGCCCTGGTATTCATGCGGTGCCAGCTTGCGCTCGCGGGCGCGGGAGGCCAGGTCCTTCATCTCTGCCGACAGCGCCGAGAGCGATTTAGTGTCGCTGTCCTGCAGGACGGGGGTGAAGAGGCCGCCCTCGATGGCGACAGCCACGGCCACGTCGGAAGCTTTCATCTTGAGCACCCGGTCGCCGGCCCAGACGGCGTTGGCATCCGGAACCGCCTGCAGCGCCAGCGCCACTGCCTTGATGATGAAGTCGTTGACCGAGAGCTTCACGCCGCGGCCCTCGAGCTGCTTGTTCAGCTCGCCCCGGAATTTCAGCAGCGCATCCAGCTGGATGTCGCGGCGCAGGTAGAAATGCGGGATGGTCTGTTTGGCTTCGCTGAGGCGGGCAGCGATGGTCTTGCGCATGCCGTCGAGCGAGACCTCTTCGTAGTCGCGGCCTTCGTACATGCGGGCCACCATATCGGCGGAGGGGCCGGACGGGGCTGCGGCGGCGGGTGCTGCTGCGGCGGCTGCCGGAGCGGAGGCCGGTGCTGCGGCTGCGGCCTGCGGTTTGGCGTCCACGACGTCGGCTTTGACGATGCGGCCCTTGGGGCCGGAGCCCTTGATTGCGCTCAGGTCCAAGCCCTTGTCGGCGGCGATGCGGCGCGCCAGCGGGGAGGCAAAAATCCGGCTGCCGTCGGTTGCGGCGGGGGCAGCAGGCGCAGTGCGGTAATCACTATCAACATCGATGATCGGGCTGCGCGGGCGCTCCTCCGCAGCCGCTTCCGAAGACGGAGCCGCGGCGGGTGCGGCAGCCGTGCCGATGTCATCGGCGCTTTCGCCGTCTTCCAGCAGCACCGCGATGGGGGTGTTGACCTTCACGCCCTCGGAGCCTTCGGCGATCAGGATCTTGCCGACCACGCCTTCGTCCACGGCTTCAAATTCCATGGTGGCCTTGTCGGTTTCGATCTCGGCGATCAGGTCGCCGGAGGAGACGGTGTCGCCCTCCTTGACCAGCCATTTGGCAAGGGTGCCTTCCTCCATGGTGGGAGAAAGCGCGGGCATCAGGATTTCGGTGGGCATGTCAGCGCTCCTCAATCAGAACAATTTGGTCATAGGGCGCCCTGGGGCGCCGGGTGCCGCGGGCCAGTTGGGTAATCGCGGCTTCGATCTTGTCTTTCTTCTCCGCCATCCAGACGTAGGCTTCCTGATGGGAGGGCCGCGCGCCGATCAGCCGAGTGTCCGCTGCCAGCCGTTCGGGAACCAGTGCAGTGACTGTGCGCCCGTCGACGGTCAGCGTGACGCGGTAGCATTCGGTTTCGGGATCGCGGCCCCTGATCTCCATCTTCGTCCTTAGCGGTAGGTGACTTGCTTCACCGCCTCGACCACCTCATCCGTGGTGATCAGCGCGTGGCGCTCCAGGTTTGCGGCATAGGGCATCGGAACGTCCTTGCCGGTGCAGGTAACAACCGGCGCGTCCAGGTAGTCGAACGCCTGCTGCATCACCTCAGAAGCGATGTAGCTGCCGACGGAGCCCTGCGGCCAGCCTTCCTCGACGGTGACCAGGCGGTTGGTCTTCTTGACCGACTCGATCACCGTTGGCAGGTCCATGGGCCGGAGCGTCCGCA
Source organism: Leisingera sp. JC11 (assembly GCF_040704725.1). Taxonomy (NCBI): domain Bacteria; kingdom Pseudomonadati; phylum Pseudomonadota; class Alphaproteobacteria; order Rhodobacterales; family Roseobacteraceae; genus Leisingera; species Leisingera sp. JC11. Next base: position 757 of record NZ_JBFCVS010000009.1, on the reverse strand, counting down.
GGTCGATGACCTCAGCCGCTATGCCGTCTTGGGCCAGCTTGTCCGCCGCTTCCAGCGCGTATTGCATGCCGATCCCGAAGGAGACGATGGTGACGTCAGAGCCTTCGCGCCAGATTCGGGCCTTGCCGAAGGGAATGGTGAAATCGTCCAGCTTCGGCACGTCGAAGGCGCGGCCGTAGAGGATTTCGTTCTCCAGGAAGATCACCGGGTTGTTGTCGCGGATCGCGGTTTTCATCAGACCCTTGGCGTCGGCGGCGGAGTAGGGCATCGCCACTTTCAGGCCCGGGATCTGCATGTACCAGGCGGCGTAGTCCTGCGAGTGCTGGGCGGCAACGCGGGCGGCGGCGCCGTTGGGGCCGCGGAACACCATCGGGGCGCCCATCTGGCCGCCGGACATATAGAGAGTCTTGGCTGCCGAGTTGATGATGTGGTCAATCGCCTGCATGGCGAAGTTGAAGGTCATGAACTCGACAATCGGGCGCAGGCCGCCGAAGGCGGCGCCGGTGGCGATGCCGGCAAAGCCGTGTTCGGTGATCGGGGTGTCGATCACCCGCTTGGAGCCGAATTCGTCCAGCAAACCCTGCGAGACCTTGTAGGCGCCCTGGTACTCGGCGACTTCCTCGCCCATCAGGAACACGTCCTCGTCGCGGCGCATTTCCTCGGCCATGGCGTCGCGGAGCGCTTCGCGGACGGTGGTCTGCACCATCTCGGTGCCTTCCGGGTAATCCGGTTCCAGCACGCGGGAGGGGGCGGGGGC
>NZ_JBFCVS010000008.1:0-187922 GCF_040704725.1 Leisingera sp. JC11 | reverse complement strand
CCTACGGCTTTGGTGATGTCGACAAGTTCTTCGAAGGCAGCCTGTTCTTCGACGCGGTCAACCCGGAGCTGGAAGGCCGGATGCTGAAGGAATTCGAGCGCATCAAGGCCGGCTTCTGATCCCCGAAGGCGGCGGGCCAGAACGCCCGCCGCTTTTCCAGCTCGAACCTCCTGCCAGCTGCATGCGCAATGTAAGCATGCACTTCTCAGGAAGCATCACTTATTCTGGCCGCAATAGACGGCTCAGGGCCAGCTCCGGTGGCACCTGAGCAAAGATGCCCATATCACTCCACAGATTTTGGAGGCTGTAGAGAACTTAGCACGGGCTGTATGCCTTGGGCGTATATTATCATCGTAGCCTGTCACGACAAAAGAAAATTGCTCCGCTCAGCACCCGCCGGTCTTCCACGCGAGCCTTGCGTTGGGACCTCGCGTCGGTGGGCTCCAAGTGTGACATCTGCACTTCGGTCAGCCGGAAGGGGTTGCTGCAATCGCTGCCCGTTCTTTGTTGATGAACCATAGTGGAAAAGTGAATTCAATGGGTCTGGACCTATAGTGATGCTGCTGCGCGGCTGGCCTGGTCGTAATGGCCGGACAGCGCCCGCAGGCTGCGGGCCAGCTCGCGCAGGTCCTTGCCCGGCAGGTCGGCGGCGGACAGGCCGTCCAGCAGGCACTGGCGGCGGACATCGCGGTAGGCCGAGCAGAGCTCCGCGCCCTCGGCAGAGGTGCGGTAGAACACTTCCTTACCGCGCTTTTCCGAGGCCAGCAGCCCGGCCTTGAGCAGCTTGCGCAGCCCGTAATTCACCGTGTGGCTGTCCTCGATGTTGAGCAGGAAGCAGATGTCGGACAGGCGCTTGTCCTTGCCGCGGTGGTTGACGTTGTGGAGGATCAGGATTTCCAGCGGGTTCAGATCCGGCTGGCCGGCCGCCGCCATGCAGCGGGTCATCCAGCGGGAAAAGGCGTTGGAGGCGATGATCAGGCCGAATTCCAGCTCCGACAGCTCCCAGCCTTCGCCCTCGGCCAGGTGGCGGGAGGAGACGATTCGGCGGGAATCCGGTTTCTTTTCGGCCATCGTTTGCCCCTTCTTTGTTGATAAAACCCCGGCGTTTTATCTGCATGTGGTCATAAAAGGGTAAAGTATCAAGGAGATCAAGCAGGCTGTCCGGCCGCTGGGAGCTGCCGGGCAGGGCAGGGCGGCGGCTGCACCTTGGCAAAACGTTGACAAATTATCAGCGTTATGGATACAATATTGCAATGTTTCGCATTGGGAGGAAAACATGCAATTTTCGCGTATGCTGGGCGGCGCGACCGTTCTGATCGCCGGGCTGTCGGTGCCGGCCCTTGCTGCAACCTGGGACATGCCGACGCCCTATCCGGACGCCACGTTCCACACCAAGAACATCGCTGAGTTCGCCAGCGACGTTGCCGAGGCGACCGAGGGCGGGCTGGAGATCAAGGTCCACTCCGCCGGGTCCCTGTTCAAGCACCCGGAAATCAGCAAGGCGGTGCGCAGCGGCCAGGTGCCCGCGGGCGAGTTCTTCTTGTCGCTCTTGGCCAATGACAACCCGGCGTTTGGCGCCGACTCGCTGCCGTTCCTGGCGACCAGCTATGAAGAGGCCGAACGGCTGTGGGCGGCGCAGAAGGATGTGATCGACGGGCTGCTGGACGAGCAGGGGCTGATGGCGCTCTATGCCGTGCCGTGGCCGCCGCAGGGTCTGTACACCACCAAGGAAATCAACAGTGTCGACGATCTGGCGGGTCTGAAGTTCCGCACCTACAACGCGACGCTGGAGCAGTTTGCCAACTTGGCGGGCGCCGCGCCGACGCAGGTTGAGGTGCCGGACATTCCGCAGGCCTTCAGCACCGGCCGGGTCGAGGCGATGATCACCTCGCCCTCCACCGGGGTGAATTCGAAGGCCTGGGATTTCCTGACCCATTACACCGATATCCAGGCCTGGATTCCGAAGAACATCGTGGTGGTGAACAAGCGCGCCTTCCGCCGTCTGGACGAGGCGACCCAGACCGCCATTCTGGAAGCTGCGGCTGAGGCCGAAGCGCGCGGCTGGGAGATGAGCCGGGCCGAGACCACCGGCCAGATCGAGGTGCTGAAGGAAAACGGCATCACCGTGTCGGAGCCGTCGGAAGAGCTGATGGAAGGCCTGCGCGCGATTGGGGCGCAGATGCTGGAAAGCTGGAAAGGCGAGGCCGGGGAGGCCGGTGCCACCCTGCTGAACGCCTACCAGCAGTAACTGCAACATGGCCGGACGCCGGGAGCGGCGTCCGGTCTCCTGGGGAGGAGGAGCAGCCATGCGGGTTGTGCTCGATTTCATCTACCGTGCGGCCGGGGGACTGGCAGCACTGTTCATCGTGGCCATCGTGGCGCTGGTCTTTGCGCAGGTGTGCCTGAACCTGGCCGACAAGATCGCGGTGGCGCTGATCGGCAGCGGGGTTGGCCTGACGATCCCGTCCTATGCGGATTTCACCGGCTTTTTCCTGGCCGCCTCGACCTTTCTGGCGCTGGCCTATGCGCTGCGGGCGGGCGGCCATATCCGGGTGACGCTGCTGACCAACCGGCTGCCGTCGCGCGGCCGCGGCGTGGTGGAGATCGCGGTGACCTTGCTGGCGCTGGTGATGAGCGGCTATGCCACCTGGTACATGGGGCTGCTCTTGCTGGAATCGCTGGAATTCGGCGACCGCAGCGCGGGCATGGTGTCGGTGCCGCTGTGGCTGCCGCAGGCGCCGGTCACCCTGGGCCTTGCGATCCTCACCCTGGCGCTGGCGGACGAGCTGGTCTCGATGCTGCGCGGCGCGCTGCCCTCCTGGGAGGGCAAGGGCGAAAATCTTCTGAGCGAATAGGGGATCATCATGTCGGTTGCCGCGCTTTCCATCATTCTTCTGGTCCTTCTGTTCCTGTTCCTGGGCGCCGGCCTGTGGGTGGCCTTTGCCCTCTTGGGCGTGGGCATCGCCGCCATGGCGCTGTTCACCGAGGCGCCGCTGGGGCTGGTGATGGCCACCACCATGTGGGGCCACAGCAACTCCTGGGCGTTGGCGGCGCTGCCGCTGTTCATCTGGATGGGCGAGATCCTGTTCCGCTCGCGCCTGTCGGAGGACATGTTCACCGGGCTGTCGCCCTGGATGAACCGGCTGCCGGGGCAGCTGCTGCATGTGAACGTCTTTGCCTGCGGGATCTTTGCCGCGGTGTCGGGGTCGTCCGCGGCCACCGCCGCCACCATCGGCAAGCTGTCGATCCCCGAGCTTGCGCGCCGCGGATACCCCGAGAAGCTGGTGATCGGCACCCTGGCCGGGTCCGCCACGCTGGGGCTGCTGATCCCGCCGTCGATCATCCTGATCGTCTATGGCGTGGCAACCGAGCAATCCATTGCCCGGCTGTTCGTGGCGGGCGTGCTTCCGGGCGTGCTGCTGGTTGGCTTGTTCGTGGGCTATGTGGTGGTCTGGGCGCTGCTGAACCGCAGCCAGCTGCCCACTGAGGACATCGCCGCCACCTTCCGCGAGAAGCTGAAGCGCGCCCGCAGGCTGCTGCCGGTGGTGCTGCTGATCGGCGGGGTGATCGGCTCGATCTATGCAGGCATTGCCTCGCCCACCGATGCTGCCGCTGTTGGCGTGGTGCTGGCGCTGCTGTTGTCGTGGCAGAGCGGCTCACTGAACCGGCAGAGCTTTACTGAGGGTTTGATGGGGGCGACGATCACCTCCTGCATGATCGCCTTTATCCTGGCCGGCGCGTCGTTCCTGACCGTGGCAATGGGCTTCACCGGCATTCCGCGCATCCTGGCGGAGTGGATCGGCTCCTTGAACCTGTCGACCTTCACCCTGCTGGCGGCGCTGACCATCTTCTTTGTGATCATGGGCTGCTTTCTCGACGGGATTTCGGTGGTGGTGCTGACCGCCTCGGTGATCATGCCGATGGTGCTGGAGGCGGGGATCGATCCCTTGTGGTTCGGCATCTTTCTGGTGATCGTGGTGGAGATGTCGCAGATCACCCCGCCGGTCGGTTTCAACCTGTTTGTGTTGCAGTCGCTGACCGGGCGGGACATTCTGACCGTGGCCAAGGCGGCGCTGCCGTTCTTCTTCCTGATGGTCGTGGCGTTGGTCCTGATCGTGCTGTTCCCGTCCATCGTGACCTTCCTGCCGGAGCAGATGTGATGGCTGAGGTGAGCGCAGCAACCCCTGTCCCCGAAATCCGCACGGTGGGTGTGGACGGGATGCTGGTGAGCTTTGGCAGCCGCCTGAGCGAGCCGGCCAACCGCGCCGCCCTGGCGTTCCGCGCAGCGCTGGCGGAGGAAAGCTGGGACGGGGTTGAGGAGGTGTCCACCTCGCTGGTCTCGGCCTATGTGCGGTTTGATTTGCGGCATCTGGACCATGCGGCGCTGCGGGCGCAGCTGGGGGCGCTGCTGGCGCAGCGCGACTGGTACGCGGCCGAGCTGCCCGGCCAGCGCCGCCTGTGGCGGATCCCGGCGGTGTTCGGCACCGAGCTGGCGCCGCAGCTGCCGCAGGCGGCAGAGGCCGCGGGCATGACCGAGGCAGAGGCGGTGGCCTCGCTATCGGCGGCGCGGGTGCGGGTGCAGACCATCGGCTTTGCCCCCGGCCAGCCCTATCTGGGCGAGCTGCCGGAGGTCTGGGACATTCCGCGCCAGACCCAGCTGACCACCCGCATTCCCGAAGGCGCGCTGGCGGTGGCGATCCGGCAGCTGGTGCTGTTTTCGGTGGCAACGCCGACGGGCTGGATGCACGCGGGCCAGACCGCGGTGCGGCTGTTCCGCCCGGATGCGGAGGAGCCGTTCCTGCTGCGCCCCGGCGATGAAGTGCAATTCACCCCGGTGACGCCGGAGGAGCTGCAAGGCTTGCGGCGCGATCCGCTGGGCGGCGCCAGGGCGGAGGAGCTGTCATGACCGGCACGTTGACTGTTCTGCGCGCAGGGCCAGGGGTGACGATTCAGGACGACGGCCGCCCAGGTTGGCTGGAATACGGGGTGTCGCGCGGCGGCGCTGCCGACCGGCTGGCGCTGGCCGAGGGCGCGGCGCTGCTGGGGCAGGGCGGGGAGCTGGCGGTGGTTGAGATGGTCGGCATGGGCGGCGAGTTCCAGGCGGACAGCGATCTGCGGATCGCGCTGACCGGCGCGCCGATGCGGGCGAGCATCGAAGGCGGCGCCGTGGCCTGGAACGCCAGCCACCTGCTGCCCGCGGGCGCGCGGCTGGTGATCGGCGCGGCGCAGAGCGGCAGCTATGGCTATCTTCATGTGGGCGGCGGTTTTCAAACGCCGGAGCATCTGGGCGCGCGCTCGGCGCATCTGGCGGCGGGTATCGGCACGCTGCTGGCCGAAGGCGACGTGCTGGAAACCGGTCCTGACAGCGGCCGCACCACCGGACTGGGGCTGGCACCCGAGAACCGGTTCGAGGGCGGCACCGTGCGGGTTGTGGCGAGCCTGCAGACGGCACTGTTCCCGCAGGCTGAGCTGACAAGGTTCGAGCAGACAGCTTTCCGCCGCGGCGCCCGCGGCAACCGGATGGGCGTCCCGATGGAGAGCGATGGCGAGGGCTTCCGGCCCGACGGCGCGCGCACGGTGGTGTCGGAGGTGATCGTGCCCGGCGATATCCAGGTGACCGGCGACGGCACCCCCTATGTGCTGCTGGCGGAAAACCAGACCACCGGCGGCTACCCGCGGATCGGCACGGTGGTTCCTTGCGACCTGCCGCTCTTGGCGCAGGCGGCGGCGGGGGCGGAACTGCACTTTCGTTTCATCCCGCTGGAGGAGGCGGTGGAGCTGGAGCGGGCCGAGGCGGAGCGGCGCGAGGGGCTGCGCAGCCAGTGCTTTCCTTTGATCCGGGATCCGCGCAGCATGTCCAACCTGCTGTCCTATCAGCTGATCAGCGGCGTGATTGCCGGTGAAGAAGATGTCTTGTGAGGAGATGACATGACCCGAATAGTCGATCTGAATGCCGACATGGGCGAAAGCTTTGGCGCCTGGTCCCTGGGCGATGATGCTGGGCTGCTGGATGTCGTGACCTCGGCCAATATCGCCTGCGGATATCACGCGGGCGATCCGGATGTGATGGCCGCGACGATGAAACACGCGGTGGCCAGGGATGTGGGCATCGGCGCGCATCCGGGTTTTCCCGACCTGCAGGGCTTTGGCCGCCGCCGGATGTCGGTGCCGCATGAAACGCTGGGCAACATGGTGCGCTACCAGCTGGGCGCGGCGCAGGCGATGGCGCGGGCGGCGGGCGGCGCGGTGCGGCATCTGAAGCTGCACGGGGCGCTGGCCAATATGGCCTCGGAAGATCTGGCGATGGCGCGGGCCTGCTATCAGGCGGCGCTGTCGGTGGACCCGGAGATCATCGTGATGGTGCTGGCGGGCACCGCGCAACAGCAGGCGGCGCAGGAGCTGGGCTGCAAGACCGCGTGCGAGATCTTTGCCGACCGCGCCTATAACGACGACGCGACGCTGGTGGACCGCAGCCTGCCCGGCGCGGTGATCCATGATCCGGCAGAGGCCGGGCGGCGGATGGTGGAGATGGTGCGCGAAGGCGCCATCATTACCGCCAGCGGCAAGCGCATCGAAACCCGCATCGACACCATCTGTCTTCATGGCGACACCCCGGCTGCCCTTGCGATTGCAATAGCCGTGCGCAGAGCGCTGCTGGACAATGGCGTAAGCCTTACCAAATCCAATGGTACGGAGCGTTGAGTTTCCTATAGAGACCGGTTTCTGCTGCCTGCCTGACTTGCACTCTGTGATAGGTTTTAGCTTAGGACGACGTGTTAAGATGAGCACCGTCCAGTCAACGAACGGCCATTTCCCTCGACGTCTGTGACAGCAATTACTCGCACCTGCTTGGACGATGCGCAGGGCTACTTCTGAGGCCAATGCGCAAGTGGTAGCAAGGGCTTCCACTTGCCGTCAGTGTTGCTGAACAGGCCTTCTCATCGCTTTTGCGAATAATTGGATGCTCCTTCGCCGATCTTGGTGTTACTTCAAAATATTAATGATCTGCACATCGCTGAAAGTCAGGGCGCCCTCGCGAACCGTCTCAGACGAAGTCATTGCCAAGCAGCACGCGGCCCTTGCTGTCGCAACCGAAGGTATGGGGTTCGTCCCGCAGCTGCCGCGCGACATCGATGCGCCTGCCGAGGGCGGTGCGAACTTCAGCGTGATGGCCAGTATCGAAGAAATCTACAGCCTCAACCAAGTCCTGAACCTGCCGCCCGATCTGGGTACACCGGTCGTTTATGATGGATCGACCACCGGACCGGGCTACAACGAGAATGGCCCGCCCTTCCAGGTCACTTGGAGCGTGCGTCCGGAGGTCGAGAAACTGAATATCGGCACAGTGGATGCGTGGCTCGAAGACAGTCCATTCGGCGAAGTTCACGCCCACGGCATGCGGAATCTAGTCGTGACCAGTGGTTTGTTGTCACAGATTAACTGAGAGAGCCTGTGTCTAGGGGCGGCCAACTTCGCCCGCCCTGTTTAACGCGCGCGACGTCAATCACACGGTCAATAACCAATTCGGCTTAGATCGCGAGATAGCCGAGTTTTGGAGGGAACAGTATTTGCTATGCAAGCAAATGTTGCATGGAAAGCTGATTGGGGCAGAGTCTGCCCTTGCGCCTTGCTAACAGCACAAGCCGTATTCATTCCGAGTGGGCCTGGCCCGGAACAGTCTGGGCTTCTTCGGTCTCACTGGTTTTGTGCCTTTGAACCTTCAAAGAGCTCTGTCATCAGGCAGGTAATGGCAGAGTTTTCCGTTTTCTCGAGCCCCAAGTGGCTCAGTTTAATCTGCAGCTCCGGAACAAGCGCCCCAAGCACCGGGTAAATGCAAAGCTTCGGAGGGGGGCCAGGAGGCCATCGGCTGAATGAGATCTGGGCAGGGGATTTCGTCCACGACTTGGTCGCTTTGGCAAACGGCTCCGTATCCCGGCCATCGCAGCTACGCATTGCCGTCATATGTCCCGGTCGCACTGATCAGCCTCACTTGAGTGGTTCAGTGCGCCCCCAGCACGCATAGCGGCCCATTTGCGCATTTTGCAAAATTTACGCAGAACTGATAGTATACGGACAGATTAATTGAGTTTGTTCGCAATGCTTTGCGGCAATATCACTAGTCGGCGGGGCCCGTAAGGAAGGGCTGGCGCAACTCTCTGACAGCGAACAATCTTTCGGAAATGACGCGGCCCGGATCGGAGGTTCGGCAGCATGGAGTATGTTCTGGCGCTTTTGCCGATGCTTGTCAAAATGGCCATCGTCGTGGGCGTTTTGCTGCTGCTTCCGCTGCCGCTGACCTGGATGGAACGGAAGATTGCTGCCCATATTCAACAGCGCCCTGGGCCGATGCGCGTGGGCTGGCATGGCCTGCTGCAGCCGTTGGCAGATGCTCTCAAACTGCTGACCAAGGAAGACCATATCCCGGCGGAGGCCGACCGGCGGCTGTTTGCGATGGCGCCGGTTGTGGCGCTGGTGCCGCCGTTCCTGGTGTTTACCGCAATCCCGTTCGGGGAGCCGGTTCAGGTCTTCGGGACCGAGGTCACGCTGATGCTGTCCGACATGAACGTTGGCCTGCTGTTCATCCTGGCGGTGTCCGGGATCGGCGTATTCGGCACAATCCTGGCGGGTTGGGCATCGAACAGCAAATATGCGGTGCTGGGCAGCCTGCGGTCAATTGCGCAGATGATCTCTTACGAAATCCCGATGGGGTTCTCGGTGATCGGGGTGGTGATGCTGGCCAATTCGATGAACTTGAGCCGGATCGTTGCGGCGCAGGAGGGCCTATGGAACGTGGTTGTGCAGCCGGTGGGTTTTTTTGTGTTCTTCATCGCAGGGCTGGCGGAGGCGCAGCGCATTCCCTTTGACCTGCCCGAGGCCGAAGGCGATCTGGGGGCGGGGTACCACACTGAATACAGCGGCATCCGGTTTTCGCTGTTCATGCTGGCGGAATACCTGGTGGTGGTGATGCTTGCGGCGCTGAACGTGCTGCTTTTCTTCGGCGGCTGGCAGGGCAGCCCGTTCTTCCTGCCGGACACCGTCTGGTTCCTGCTGAAGATCGGCTTTTTCGTCTGGGTGTTCATGTGGTTCCGCTTCACCTTCCCGCGCTACCGCTATGACCAGCTGATGACAATCGGCTGGAAAGTGCTGCTGCCGCTGTCCCTGCTCAATATCCTGGTCAGCGGGATACTGATGCTATGATCCGGGGGTAAGACTTTATGGCAAGAACATCAGTCAAAAAGGCGGGCTGGATCGGCAGGGTCTTCTTCCTCGACCTGCTGGCGGGGCTGCGGCTGACACTGCGCTACATGTTCTCCAAGACGGTGACGCACCGCTATCCCGACCATGAGAAATGGGTGCCCTACGAACGCCACCGCGGCCACCACTTCATCAAAACCAATGACGAAGGCGATGTGAACTGTGTCGCCTGCGAGCTTTGCTCGCAAATTTGCCCATGCGATTGCATCACCGTCATTCCCTATGAAAACGAAAAGGGCGACCGGCGCCCGAAGGTGTTTGATATCAACCTGGCGCGCTGCCTCTATTGCGGGCTGTGCGAAGATGCCTGTCCGGCGGACGCAATCAAACTAGGTCAAGAATATGAGGTCGCCTGCGATCACCGGCCCAAGCTTGTGGTGCATCTGGAGGATCTGGTGGCTGCGCCGCGCAAGGCTGAGGACGGTGGCCAGTTGCGGCCAGCCCGGCTGGAGCCGGGCGGCAAGCGGCGGTCGGTGGCCACTGCGGCAGCCGGTGCTGAAAGCCACGACTGGTGGCGGCACATACGGAAGGGAAAGTGAAACGGATTTGAATGCGGCGCGGCCCGGGAGAAAGGCAAGGGGCGGCACAGATAGAGGGGTAAGAAAATGTATGTCAAAGCGGTGTTGGGGCAGAAGGGATATGAAACCTATTCAGTTGCGCCGGACGACAGTGTTTTGGCGGCTCTGCAATTGTTTAACGCAAACAAGGTTGGATTTGCGGTAGTCCGGGATGCAGCCGGCAAGGTGGTTGGCGGGATATCGGAGCGCGATATCTGCATTGCCCTGTCTGACCCGGAGGGAGCGGGCCGGAAATCCGCCGTGCGCGATGTGATGACCACAGACATCCTCACCTGCTCGCCGGACGACAATCTCATCAGGCTCATGGCTGTCATGACGGAAAAGAGAAACCGGCACATGCTGGTCTATGACGAGGAGAGCCTGCAAGGGGTCATCAGCATTGGTGATGTGGTGAAGCACCGCCTGGATGAGATCATGCGGGAGGAAGAAGAGCTTCTGAAATACATCGACGGCACCGGCTACAGCGTGTGACAGCAGCGGCGGCGGGCCGGAAGTAAGTTAAGAATGGGAGATAGTATTCAGGGAGGGCATTGATGGAACAGGCATTTTTTCTGCTGCTCTCGGCGGTTGCGGTGGGGGCGGGGCTGCTTGTGGTCATTGCCCGGAACCCGATCCACAGCGCACTGGCGCTGGTGGCCTGCCTGGTTCAGATTGCGGCGCTGTACGTGCTGCTGGGGGCGCCCTTTCTCGCGGTGATCCAGATATTCGTCTACGTCGGTGCTGTCATGGTGCTGTTCCTGTTCGTCATCATGATGCTGGACGTGCGCAAGGAGGCGCAGGCCCGTTTCCTGCCCAAGACGCCGCTGCCCGGCCTGATCGTGCTGGTGATCCTGGCTGGTGAGCTGATTTTCCTGCTGCTGCAAAGCGCCCGGCTGCACGCAGTCATGGGGCCGGGGCAGCCAGTCTCCGAACAGCCGCCTGTAGCGGATCTCAGCCTGCTGCTATTTCAGGAGTACCTGCTGCCTTTTGAGGTGGCGTCTGTGATCCTGCTGGTCGCCCTGATCGGGGCAGTGGTTCTGGCGCGCAGCGACGAGGCCGACAAAAAGGCGGCCCAGCGCAAGGCCCCGCGCGGGGCGGCCCGATGATCCCGGCGGCGTGGTATCTGATCCTGGCTGCGGTTCTGTTTGTGATCGGCGCCGCGGGCGTTCTGCTGCGCCGCAATGTTCTGATTGTGCTGATGTCGCTGGAGCTCATGCTGAACAGCGTTACCATCAACCTGGTTGCCTTTGGGCATGTGTTGCAGGACCTGCGCGGGCAGATCATCGCCATCTTCATCATTGCGATCACCGCAGCGGAGGTTGCGGTCGCGCTTGGCATTCTGGTCGCCTTGCTGCGCAACAACCACTCGCTGGAAGTGGATGAGCTAACGGTCTTGAAGGGGTGACGCGGTGGAGTTTCTTCTGTCCATCCGGCCGGTTCTGGCCATTGCCGTTAGCCTGGCGGCGGCAGCGCTGATCCTGTGGCTGCACCAGCGTCCCAACCTGCGGGATGCGATATCGGTGGCCGCAGCAGTGTTGAAGTTCCTGATCGTGATTTCGTTGGCGCCGCTGGTGCTGGCAGGCGGCACGCTGGAGCTCAGCCTGTTTGAAATCCTGCCGGGGGTGGATTTTGCCTTCAGAGCGGACGCACTGGGGATGGTGTTCGCCACCGTGTCCAGCCTGCTATGGATTTTCGCAGCGCTCTATTCGATCGGTTATATGCGCAGCCTTAACGAGCACGCGCAGACCCGGTTCTTTGCCGCCTTTGCTGTCTCTCTGTCGGCGGCAGTGGGCGGCGCCTTTGCTGCCAACCTGTTCACGCTGGTCATCTTCTACGAAGTGCTGAGCCTGGTCACTTACCCGCTGGTCTATCACAAGGAGGACGAGGAGAGCTGGGCCGGCAGCCGCCGATATGTGGTGTATCTGATCGGCGCCTCGAAGTCGTTTCTGCTGGCGGCGCTGGCGCTGACCTATCAACTGGCCGGATCATTGGATTTCATGCCGCGGGGGCTGCTGGCCGCTTCCGGGGCGGAAGGCTGGCTGCTGAGCGTTGTCTATCTTTGCTACCTCGCTGGCTTCGCCAAGGCGGCAGTGATGCCGTTTCATGCCTGGTTGCCCGCAGCAATGGTTGCCCCCACCCCGGTCAGCGCTCTGCTGCATGCGGTGGCGGTTGTGAAAATGGGTGTGTTCTGCATGCTGCGGGTGATCTTCCACGTGATGGGCGTGGAACTGATGGGCAGCCTGGGGTTGGGCATCGCCACCGCCTATCTGGTCTCCTTCACCATTGTGATGGCCTCCATCTATGCGCTGACCCGCGACGACCTGAAGGCGCGGCTGGCGTATTCCACGGTGAGCCAGCTTTCCTATATCATCTTGGGGGCGGTGCTGCTGACGCCGATGGCAGCAATTGGCGGCATCACCCATATCGCCGCCCATGCGTTTTCCAAGATCACGCTGTTCTTCTGTGCCGGGTCGATCTACTGCGCCTCGCACCGGCGCAAGATCAGCGATCTGGCAGGCATCGGGCGGCGGCTGCCCTGGACCATGGCAGCGTTTTTCATAGGGTCCCTGAGCATGATCGGTATTCCGCCCTCCGGTGGGTTTGTCAGCAAATGGTATCTGGTTCTGGGATCCGCCGGGGGCCAGGAGGTGGTTTTCCTGGTGGTCCTCCTTTTCAGTGCGCTGTTGAACGCCGCCTATTTCTTGCCCGTCACCTACACTGCGTTTTTTGAGCCCGAAAAGCCCGGCGCCCCGGGTCTGGTGGCAATGCAGGAAGTGCGCGAGAGTCCGATGGTGGCGGTACCGTTAATGATCACCGCGGCGCTGTCGCTGGCACTTGGTCTGAACCCGGGCTTTTTTGTTTCTCTGGCACAGCTTGTAATGCGCGGGGCGGGACTGTGATGATCGGGCGCCTGGTGAATTTTTTTGGCGAGGCGCGTTACCGGAAACTGCGCTGGCGGCTTCTGGCGGCGGCGCTGGCGCTGATCCTGATCATTGATCTGCTGGTGCCACGCCACCACACGGAACACTTTTGGGACGCAATCCCCGGCTGGGGCGCTGTGTTCGGCTTTGCCAGCTGCGTAGCCATCATCTTCGTCAGCAAGTTCATCGGCCACAAAGGCCGCATCATGCAGGGCGAGGACTACTATGACTGAGTGGATGCACCCCGCGTTGCTGATGCTTCTGGGCGCACTTCTGCCGCCGCTCACACGCGGTGCCGGGCAAAAGTTGCTGTCGCTGCTCGTGCCGCTACTGGTCCTTTACAGCGTCTCACAGATGGTGCCAAGCACGTCCGGCGAAATCGCTTTCGCCGGAGTTGAGTTAGTGATGTTCCAGGCGGACAGGCTGTCGCTGGTCTTTGCCTGGGTCTTTGCCATCATGTCGGTGATCGGCAACCTTTATGCCTGGCATACCGAGGGCACCGGCCAGCGTGTGGCGGCCTTTCTATATGCGGGCAGCGCCTTTGGGGTGGTCTTTGCCGGCGACTGGCTGACGCTGCTGATCGGCTGGGAGGTGATGGCATTTGCCTCCGCATATCTGATCTTTGCCTCCCGCAATGCCAAAGCGGTGGCGGCGGGGTTCCGCTATCTGCTGGTTCATGTGGCGGGCGGGGTGCTTCTGTTCGGCGGCATTGTCTTGCACGGACTGCAGACCGGGTCCTGGCTGGTGGGGCCGTTGGACGCAGGGCAGGGGGGCTTGGCCTACTGGCTGATCCTGATCTCCTTCCTGATCAATGCGGCCGTGCCGCCGCTCAATGCCTGGCTGACCGATGCCTACCCAGAAGCCACCGTGACCGGCGCGGTGTTCCTCAGCGCCTTCACCACCAAAACCGCGGTTTACGTGCTGATCCGCAACTACCCGGGAGCGGAGATCCTGGTGGGCCTTGGTGTTGCCATGGCGCTTTATGGTGTGGTGTTTGCGGTGCTGGAGAACGACTGCCGCCGCCTCTTGGCCTATCACATCGTCAGCCAGGTGGGCTACATGGTGGCCGGCGTCGGGATCGGCACCGAGATGGCGCTGAACGGGGCCGCCAGCCATGCCTTTGCCCACATCCTTTACAAGGGGCTTTTGTTCATGGGGGCCGGAGCCGTGATCATGATGGCCGGGCGGCGCAAGCTGACCGAGCTGGGCGGGCTGTACCGGACGATGCCGCTGACCGTCGTTTTGTACATGATCGGCGCTTTTGCCATCTCGGCCTTCCCCCTGTTCAGCGGGTTTGTCAGCAAATCCATGGTGGTCTCCGCGGCGGCGGGGGATCACCGGGCCGCCGCGGCGCTGCTGCTGACCGTGGCCTCCTCCGGCACTTTCCTGCACACCGGGCTGAAGCTGCCCTATTACATGTTCTTCGGAAAAGACAGCGGGCTGCGGCCGCCGGAGCCGCCGCTGAACATGCTGCTGGCGATGGGTATCGCCGCAGCCTTCTGCATTGGCATCGGGGTTTTTCCGCAGATGCTTTATGCCTTGCTGCCCTATCCGGTGGACTACCAGCCCTACACGGGCGTGCATGTGACCGAGAGCCTGGGGATCCTGATGTTCACCCTCCTGGCCTTTGTGCTGCTGCTGAAACATCTGGATCCGGAGGACACCATCAGCCTGGACACCGACTGGGTTTATCGGCGTGGGGCAGCTCTGTTCATGCGGCTGGCCAAGGGGCCGGTGCAGATCTGGGAGCAGATGCTGATCACCCTGGGCGACGGTGCCGGGCTGCGGCTGATGCACCGGCTGTCGCGGCTGAGCCTGATGGCGGACATCCGGGTGGTGGACGCGCTGGTCAATGGCGTGGCTGAAACCGCCCGCCAGGGCGGGCTGGTGCTGCGCAGGATGCAGACCGGCGTGGTGTCGCATTACGCCTTCTGGATCATTGCCGGGCTGATTGCGGTGCTCGGGCTGCCGCTGATCGCCGGGATAGGTGCGCGATGAGCGGCCTGCCTGTACTCAGCATCCTGATCCTGCTGCCCGCAGCGGGGGCAGTTGCGGTGCCGTTCCTGCGCAGCAGGGATGCCGTGCGCTGGTTCACCCTTCTGGTGTTGCTCGCAGATTTCCTGCTGGCGGTCTGGATCCTGGCCGTCTTTGATCCGGCCTCGGCGGAGATGCAGTTCCGCGAGACCCGTATCTGGGTGCCCGCGCTGAACATGGGCTACCGGCTTGGCATCGACGGCATCAGCGTTTGGTTCGTGCTGCTGACCACGCTGCTGGGCTGGATCTGCGTGCTGGCCTCCTGGCGTGCGATTGCCGAGCGAGTCAAGGAATTCATGACCTGCCTCCTGGCCATTCAGGCGATGATGGTCGGCGTCTTCTGCGCCCTCGATCTGGTGCTGTTCTATGTGCTGTGGGAGGTGATGCTGGTGCCGATGTATTTGATCATCGGCATCTGGGGCGGCGGCAGCCGGGTTTATGCGGCGCTCAAGTTCTTTCTCTACACGCTGGCGGGCAGCCTGTTGTTCCTGGTCGGCCTGCTGGCGCTTTATTTTGCCGGCGGGCGGACCTTTGACATGCTGGCGCTGATGGCGGTGGAGTATCCGTTTCGGTTGCAGGTCTGGGTGTTCCTGGCCTTCCTGGTCGCCTTCGCGGTCAAGGTCCCGATGGTGCCTGTGCATACCTGGCTGCCGGATGCCCATGTGCAGGCGCCAACGGCAGGCAGCATCATCCTGGCCGGCGTGCTGCTGAAAATGGGCGCCTACGGCTTCCTGCGCTTCTCGCTGCCGATGCTGCCGGATGCCTCGCAATACCTGGCGCCGCTGATGATTACCCTGTCGGCGGCTGCGATTGTTTACGGCGGGCTCCTGGCGCTGGCGCAGAGCGACATCAAGAAGCTGATCGCTTATTCCAGCGTCAGCCATATGGGGTTTGTCACGCTCGGGCTGTTCACCTTCGAGGTGAACGGCATGTCGGGCGCGGTGATCCAGATGTTCAATCACGGCATCACCACCGGCGCGCTGTTCCTGTTTGTCGGGCTGATCTACGAGCGGACCCATTCTCGCGAGATCGCCGCCTATGGCGGCATGATCAAGGCGGTGCCGCTGTTCGGGGTTCTGTTTGCCGCCTTCCTGCTGGCCTCGATGGCGGTGCCCGGCACCAATGGGTTCATCGGCGAGATCCTGGTGCTGGCGGGCACCTTTGGGGTCAGCGGCTGGGCCGGGACGGCCGGTGTTCTGGGGGCGCTGATCGGCGCGGCCTATTTGCTGGGGCTGTACCGGCAGTTTCTGCTAGGCCCGGTCAAAGTGCCGGAAGGATCGGTGATGCAGGACATGTGCCGCCGCGAGTTGGCCTGCGCAGCGCCGCTCTTGCTGTTCGTTTTCTGGTTTGGCCTTTATCCAAAGCCTTTCCTCACCATCCTGGAGCCGTCATTGGACCATCTGATGACCCAGCTTGCACCAGCAGGGGCGGTGCAATGAGGAGGGCGGCATGGAGATGACATCGGTCACCGCCTCAGTGCTGGCTTCCGGCCCTGAGATCATCATAATTCTGGCGGCCTGCACCGTGTTGATGCTGTCGCTGCTGCCACGCCCGAACCGCAGGCTGCTGGCCGGGCTGAGCCTGCTGATGATCGGCCTGGCGGCAGGCATGAGCTTTGGGCTGGTCGGCACGCCTCAGACGGTTTACTCCGGCATGTTTGCGGTCGATCCGTTTTCCACGTATTTCAAGATGGTTCTCTATCTGGGAACGGCGCTCACGGTTCTGATGTCTGGCGGGTATCTGGCCACGGAAAAGGCGGTGAAGGGCGAATATTATGCCCTGCTGCTGTGTGCGCTGGCGGGCGCGATGATCATGGTGTCGGGCACCGACCTGGTGATCATCTATGTCGGGCTGGAGCTGCAAGCGCTGTCTGTCTACGTGCTGGTGGGGTTCCTGAAGACACATGGCCGGTCCAATGAGGCAGCTCTGAAATACGTCATCCTGGGCGCCTTTTCTTCGGGGCTTTTGCTGTTCGGCCTGTCGCTGTTCTATGGCCTCGCTGGCGCCACTCAGCTGCAGGCCCTGCAGGCGGCGCTTGCGCCCGGAGGAACGTCCAGCCCGCTGCTGGTGCTGGCGACCCTGTTCCTGGTAATCGGGCTTTTGTTCAAGATCGGCGCTGTGCCGTTCCACATGTGGGTGCCGGACATCTACGAAGGCGCGCCGTCGCCCATCACCGGTTTCATGGCGGCGGTGGGCAAGGCGGCGGCTTTTGCCGTGGTGCTGCGCATTCTGATGCTGGATCTGGTAGTGCTCGATCCGGTCTGGCGATCCAGCGTGGCGGTAGTTGCGGTGCTGACCATGGCCACCGGCAGCCTTGCCGCGCTGGTGCAAGACAACATAAAGCGGATGCTGGCCTACTCCGCGGTTGCGCACGCGGGGTTCCTGATGCTGGGGCTGATTGCCGGCGGCACCGGCGGCCTGACCAGCGTGATGCTGTATCTTCTGATTTACACCTTCATGACGCTAGGACTGTTTGCGGTCGTCATTCTGCTGAACAAGGGCGCGGAACTGGGGGAGCCGATCTCAGCCTTTGCCGGGCTGGCGCGCAGCCATGCCGGGCTGGCGGCGATGGCGCTGGTGTTTCTGTTTTCGTTGGCAGGCATTCCGCCTACGGGTGGCTTTTTTGCCAAATTCTATGTGCTGATGGCGCTGATCGAGGCGGGCAATGCGGAGCTGGCGGTGATAGCGGTGCTGTTCAGCGCAGTGGCGGCATGGTTCTACCTGCGCATCATCATGCTCATGTACATGCAGGAGGCTGAGGAACCGGCGAAAATCCGGATATCCCCGGCGATGCAACTGGTGCTGCTGATAGCCCTTGCCGGCACCCTTCTGACCGGTGTCCTTCCGGCCTGGTTCCTGGGCGCGGCGCAGGCGGCCGCGGCGGCTGGCCTTGGTTGATAAGGCCCTTTGGTGTACTATTGTTGCATGAATGGCACAGCTGAACGGGTGCCGCGCGCTCACTAGGCCAGAGGAGGAGAGGACAGGGTCAAACCACAAGGAAAAACAGCAATGCCTATCGATTTTCTTCCTGTGTTTCTGATGGTTGCCGTGGTGGTCGCACTTTCGGTCTTCATCCTGACTCTGTCGCGGCTGATCCGGCCGGCCAATCCTTACCCGGAAAAGAACCGCCCCTACGAATGCGGCGTTGATCATGTCGGCGAGGCGTCAGGGGGGCTGTTCAAAGTTCAGTATTTCGTGATCGCAATTCTCTTTGTCGTGTTCGACGTCGAGACCATGTTCCTGTTCCCCTGGGCAGTGGTCCTCACCGACCTTGGACTGTTCGGCTATATCGAGATGTTCGTGTTCATAATGCTGCTGCTGGTCGGCTTTGCCTATGCCTGGATAAAAGGAGCTCTGGAATGGGTGTCCTGACCAACCGTTTCCAAGACAGTGTGTTCTTCACGACCTCGGACAACATCATCAACTGGAGCCGCAAGTCGTCGCTTTGGCCCCAGACCTTTGGCATTGCTTGCTGCGCGATAGAAATGATCTCGGCAGGCTGCTCGCGCTATGATCTGGACCGTTTCGGAGTGGTGTTCCGGCCCTCGCCGCGGCAGTCCGACGTGATGATCGTGGCCGGTACGGTGACCCGGAAAATGGCGCCGATTGTCCGCCGCTTGTACGATCAGATGGCCGAGCCGCGCTATGTCATCGCCATGGGCACCTGCGCCATCTCGGGCGGGGTCTACAACACCTATGCGGTGGTGCAGGGTGTCGACTGCATCATTCCGGTGGACATTCACGTGGCCGGGTGCCCGCCGCGCCCGGAGGCGCTGCTGCACGGCTTCCTGCAGCTGCAGGACAAGATCACCGGAACGCGGGTGCTACGCGCGGAAGAGCCGGAAACGCTGCCGTCTCCGGAAGGGGCGTGATGATGGCCGCAGAGGTTCCCCTGGCAAAGGTGCTGGAGCGGTTCGGCGGCAAAGTGGAGCTGGATGAAACCGCCACCGACATGCCGTGCCTGTTCGTGCCGCCCGACGACCTGGTGGAGCTGTGTCTGTTCCTGCGGGACGATGCAGAGCTGCAGTTCAATTTTCTCTCCGATATCTGCGGCTTGGATTTCCACCCCGAGACCCCGCGCTTCATGCTGGTCTATCACCTGGTGTCCATTCCCAACCATTGGCGCCTGCGGCTGAAATGCCGCCTTTTCGACCCGCCAGCAGCTCCGACCATCACTCCGGTCTGGACCACCGCGAACTGGCATGAGCGGGAAGCCTACGACATGTACGGCATCACCTTTGACGGGCACCCCGACCTGCGGAGGCTTTACATGTGGGACGAATTCGACGGTTTCCCGATGCGGCGGGATTTTCCGCTGCGCGGGTACAAGGACAACTACAACCCACTGGGGGCAACCCGGCGTGACGTCGGAGGCGGGGCATGACCGAAGTCACCACCCTGCAGGAAACCAAAACAGGCAGCGGCTATGCCCGTGAGGTCTTGATGAACCTTGGCCCGCAGCACCCCAGCACCCACGGCGTGCTGCGGCTGCTGCTGCAGATGGACGGCGAGATTGTCGAGCGGATCGAACCGCATATCGGCCTCTTGCACCGGGGCACGGAAAAGCTGTTCGAAAGCTTCACCTACACCCAGATTTTCCCGCTGACTGACCGGCTGGACTACCTCTGCCCGCCGTCGAACAACCTTGGCTATGCGCTGGCGGTGGAGGCGCTGCTGGGGATCGAGGCGCCCATCCGCGCCCAGTATATCCGGGTGATCATGGCTGAACTCGCGCGCATTTCCGGCCATCTGCTGATCACCGGCGCGCTGCCGATGGATGTCGGCGCGATGACCTCGCTTCTGTACACAATGCGCGACCGGGAAATGGTGCTGGACCTGATGGAGATGATCAGCGGGGTTCGGATGCACACGTCTTTTGTCCGCGTCGGCGGCGTCCGCGAGGACCTGCCGGAGGGCTGTGAGGCGCGGATCCTGGAGTTCTGTGACATCTTCGCGGACCGGATTTCAGATTATGAAACCCTGCTGAAGAACAACCGGATTTTCCTCGCCCGGGTGGAGAACATTGGCAATATCGCCGCCGGGGATGCCATTGCCCTCGGCCTGACCGGACCCAACCTGCGCGCCTCCGGCGTGGATTGGGACCTGCGCCGCGATGCGCCTTATGAAATTTACGACCGGCTGGAGTTCAACGTGATCACCCGCAAGGACGGCGATTGTTACGACCGCTGGAAATGCCGGTTGGACGAGATGCGCGAAAGCCTGCGGATGATCCGGCAATGCGTTAAGCAGATGCCTAAGGGCGATTTCCTGGTTGATGATCCGAAAATCGCCTTTCCGGTCGACAAGGATCTGCTGGCCCATTCGATGGAAACCCATATCCATCACTTCGAATTGGCCGCCTATGGCTTCAAAGTCCCGAAGGGCGAGGTCTACGCCGCGATCGAGGCGCCGAAAGGCGAACTGGGTTATTACCTGATCTCCGACGGCAGCGAAAAACCCTTCCGGCTGAAGGTGCGCTCGCCTTCTTTTGTCAACCTGCAGGCCCTGACCGAACGCACCACCAACGTGAAATACCTGGCTGATGTGATTGCCATGCTCGGCAGCCTGGATCCGGTGATGGGGGAGGTCGACAAATGAGCGATGACCGCACCGTTGCCGGGATCAAAACCGCGCTCGCTGCCCAAGTGCAGGAAGCCGCGGCGCGCTATCCCGCAAACCGCAGCGCGATCATGCCCGCGCTTGAGCTCGCCCAAACGAAATTCGGGAGCGTCGATGGCACAACCTATCAGGCCATTGCTGAGTTGCTGGATGTCCCGGAAATCTGGGTGTTTGAAGTGGCGAGTTTCTACACGCTGTTCAACCGGGCGGAGCCAGGGCGCTATCACCTGCGCCTTTGCACCAACATCTCCTGCATGCTGCGTGGGGCGGAGGAGATGCTGCTAGAGCTGCAGCGCCATCTGGCGGTGCAGGATGGCGGCACCACCGCCGACGGGCTGTTCAGCCTGAGCGGCGTGGAATGCCTGGGCGCCTGTGACAAGGCGCCGGTGCTGATGGTCAACGAGGACTACATCGAAGACATCACTCCGGCCAAATTGGAGGCCCTGCTGGCGGCCCTCAAACGGGAAGCGCAGGAGCCGTCGGCAGAGGAGGGCGCGGCATGAGCGACCTGGTCCTTCTTCGTAGCATTCAGAACCCGGAGGCGCCGGAGGTGGCCGTCTATGAAACCACTGGCGGTTACGAGGGCCTGCGGATTGTGCTGCGCGGTTATGCGCCGGATCAGGTGGTCGAGGCCGTGAAATCCTCCAGCCTGCGTGGACGCGGCGGGGCGGGGTTTCCCACCGGCCTGAAATGGAGCTTTGTGCCCAAGGACAGCGGCAAGCCGCATTACCTGTGCTGCAACGCGGACGAGGGTGAGCCAGGCACCTTCAAAGACCGGATCCTGATGGAACGTGACCCGCACCAGCTGATAGAGGGCATAATCATCGCCGCTTATGCCATCGGGGCCAACACTGCCTATCTATACATTCGCGGCGAATACGGGCTCTCGATCCGGCGATGCGAACAAGCCATCGCCGAAGCCTATGCCAAGGGTTATCTCGGCAAGGATATCCTTGGCAGCGGCTTTGATCTGGACATTCACATCCATAAGGGGGCCGGCGCCTACATCTGCGGTGAGGAAACCGCGCTCTTGGAATCGATCGAGGGCAAGCGCGGTCAGCCGAAACTGAAGCCACCGTTCCCGGCGGTAGCGGGCCTCTACGAGTGCCCGACGGTGGTCAATAACGTGGAAACGCTGGCCTGCCTGCCGCATCTGTTCCGCCGCGGGGTGGAGTGGTTCACCTCGATGGGGCCTAAAGACGGGCCGGGGCCCAAGCTATTCTGCTTCAGCGGCCATGTGAAGAAACCCGGCGTCTATGAAGCGCCGATGGGGTTGCCTCTGGGCGAGATGCTGGAGGTCTATGGCGGCGGCGCGCTCAGCGGCCGCTTCAAGGCAGCGATCCCGGGCGGCGTGTCTGCGCCAATGTTCCCGGAGAACGGTTTCGATGTGAAGATGGACTTCAGCTCCTTGGCGGAGGCAGGCAGTATGCTGGGGTCTGCCGGGGTGATCGGCCTGGATGAGAGTGCGTCAATCCCGCGCGTGGCGCGGCGCATTACAGAGTTTTTCAGTCATGAAAGCTGCGGAAAATGCACCCCCTGCCGTGAAGGGTTGACTTGGGCCGCCAAGATCCTGCGCCGGATTGAGGTCGGCGAGGGCTCGCCCGGCGATGTGGAGCAGCTTGAAATGCTTTGCGGCAGCATTTTTGGCAAATCCTTTTGCGCGCTTGGCGATGGTGCTGCCTGGTCCTTGGGAGCGGCGCTCAAGCATTTCCGGCATGAGTTCGAGGCGCTGATCCCGGCGCAGGCACAGCCGGTGCAGGAGATGCGGCTATGGTGACGTTCACTCTGGATGGCCGCGAACTGCAGGTTGAGCCGGGCACCACAATCCTGCAGGCCGCGCGATCTGCTTCGGTAGAAATCCCCACCTTCTGCTATCAGGAACGCCTGTCGATCTCCGCCTCTTGCCGGATGTGCCTGGTTGAGATTGAGGGCCGCGGCAAGCTGGAGCCCTCCTGCGCCACCGCCGTGGCTGAAGGCATGGTGGTTCACAGCCACTCGGACCGGGTTGTGGAGACTCGCGGGGACATGCTGGAGATCCTGCTCGCAAATCACCCGTTGGACTGCCCGGTCTGCGACAAGGGCGGCGAATGCGAATTGCAGGATACGGTGTTCGAATACGGCCGCGGCAGCTCGCGCTTGCGCGACCCGAAACGGGTGTTCCGCGAGCGGGACATTGAGCTTAATCAGGTGATCGTCTTCAACGCTAACCGCTGCATCCAGTGCCAGCGCTGCGTGCGCATGTGCGAGGAAATCGTCGGTGACGTGGCCTTAGGCACCGCCGAGCGCGGGCTGGATTCGGAAATCACCGGCACCGGCAACAGTCTGAAGGACTGCAGTCATTGCGGCAACTGCATCGAGGTCTGCCCGGTGGGCGCGCTGATGAGCATCCCCTACCGCTACAAGGCGCGCCCGTGGGACATGCAGAAGACCGAAACAATCTGCAGCATGTGCGGCACCGGCTGCAGCATGACGGTGGAGACACGCGACGGTGAATTCAAACGAGTGAAAAGCCGCTTTGATACCGGGATAAATGGCGAACTGCTGTGTGCCAAGGGCCGGTTCGGTTTTGACGCCATCGGCGGCGGTACCCGTATCCTTGAGCCGATGATCAGAAAGAACGGCAGCCTGGCGTCGGCCAGCTGGGCCGAAGCAATCGGCCTCATCGCCGCAAAGGCCTGCGAAGCCCGGGAGCAGGGCGGCCGCATCCAAGGTCAGATTTCTCCGCGGCAGACCAATGAGACTGCGTTCATGTTTCAGCGGCTGGTGCGGCAGGTCTTCAGCTCCCCGGATATTCGCTCCAGCAGCCGCTTCAGCGGTTTGCAGGCTGAAGGGGCAATTGAGGCTCTGGCGCAGACCGCGGGGGGGCTTGCGGCCCGCAGGCCGTTGGAGAGCCTTCTGAAAGCGGACTGCATTTTCGTGCTGGGATCGAATGTGACCGATGAAAATCCGGTTAGCGGCTATCTGATCCGCGCCGCGATGGCGGACGCCGGCAGGCGGCTGCTGGTGGCATCTTCCAGACCTTGCGGCCTGGACGGAATAGCGGCCGCTCAGCTGCGTCTGCTGCCGGGCCGGGAGGCGCAACTTCTGGCTCTGCTGACGGCAGGCGGGCAGGAGATGGAGGACCGCACCATGGCCGGGTTTGCAGCCGCCGCAGAACCGGTTTTGGCAGACGCGGAAAGTATTGCCCTGCTGGTTGGGTGTGAATTCCTGCGCACCGCCGCAGCTGCCGAAACCCTTCAATGGATAGCCTATGCGGTTGCCCACTACGCAGGCCAGGGTAAGGCAGTGCAGCTGCAGTTCCTGTTCGACCGGCCCAATCAGCTGGGCCTGTGGGATATGGGCTGCTTGACGGGTGTACTGCCGGGCTGGCGGCTTGGCGGGGGCGCCGCGGCCTCAGCGGATGAGGCACCGGGGCTGCTGTATGTCCTGGGCGCGGATCCGGCCCGCAATTGGCCGGACGGCGGACCAGGGAACCGGGGCGGGTGGCGGACCGGCTGCCTGGTTGTGCATGGGCCGTATATGAACGCCACGGCGGAACTGGCGGACGTGCTGTTGCCCGCCCCGCCATATGGCGAGGAAGACGGTACCTTCACCAGCAACGAAGGGCGGGTGCAGCAGGTGCAGGCGGTCAAGACCGCTGGCTATGCCGGACCGGTGCCGCGGCAGGTGTTCAGTCAGATTGCCCAAGCCATGGGTGAGGATCTGCAACCGGTTGCGGTAGAACCGGTTCAGGCCGCGATTGCAGCGGAGGTGCCGGGATTTGGGATGTTCACGGCGGACGGGGCACCTGAAATTTCTGCGGAGGCGGTACGGGCACCTGCCTTGCCGCCCTTACCTGCCGACGAAGTTAACCTGGGACAGGAACGCTATCTTGTTACTGGCGACGGCCTGTTCCACTCGGGCCAACTGTCAACCCGTTCGGAGTGTCTGTCCTCGCTTAGCGGCGGACCTTATGTGGAGTTGAATCCGGGAGAAGGCCATGATCAGGCCGCAGGTGCGCTGTCAGCACGGATCTCGCGCAAGGGGGCGAGCTTTACCGCACCGCTGAAAATCAACACCGCTTTTGACGATAAGACTGTTTTTATTCCGGAATGCTTTCTGGCGAAAGGCGGCAGTAATCTGCTTGCAGATGCCGGCTACCCGCCAAAGGTGACGGTGGAAGTATCATCTCTGACAGATTGAGTGTTAGGGCGCCCTCAAGTTATGGCAGCTGGCTGCGTAAAATTCGAAGTGGCGGCATGCCCTTTGCATCTCCGCTGTGAGCAGCGGTAGAGTTGGGGGCCAGTTAAAGGCCCTTACTCCAATCCTTGAAATGTTCTTGGGCCATGTTGACAACTGGCACAGCCAAGGGCGGATTGACGTGATTCCGGCAAAGCCCATCAGGCGCTCGGCGATATTGCTGACCCATCGCTTACTGCAGCGCAGGGCTTACTGCAGCGCAGGGATGGTGATGCAGGGGACCAGATCACTCGGCCCACCAGGACCGGGCTGCCGCGGCAGCAACCCGGCGGGGGTGCAGGGGGGATCAGCCGCGGGCGACGTTGATCACCTGCATCTGGGTGTATTCCGCCAGCCCCTCGACCGATTGCTCTACGCCGAGGCCAGAGCCCTTGAAGCCGGCCATCGGGATATGCGGGCCTATGTTCAGCTGCTGGTTCACCCAGATGGTGCCGGATTCGATGCGCCCTGCGATCTCGGTCGCCCTGGCGGTATCGGCGGAATGCACTGACCCGCCCAGCCCGTAGTCGGAGGCATTGGCGCGGGCGATCACGTCTTCAATGTCGTCAAAGCGGATCACCGGCAGCACCGGGCCAAACTGCTCCTCGTCGACGATCTTCTGCCCGTCGGTCACGTCGCGCACGATGGTGGGGGGCACGAAATAGCCCGGACCATCCTTGGCGCTGCCCCCGGCAATGATCTGCCCGCAGGCGCGAGCGTCCTTCAGGAACCCCTTTATTTTCTCGAACTGCGCCTTGTTCTGGATCGGGCCAATAGTCGTCCCTTGCTTCATGCCGTCGTCAACCACCGCCTGTTCGGCAAGGGCGGCAAGCTCGCCGCAGAACGCCTCATAGATATCACTGTGCACATAGGCGCGCTTTACCGCCAGGCAGACCTGCCCGGCATTCAGGAACGCCCCGCCGTAGACCTTTTCCGCAGCGGCCTTAACGTCCACATCCGGCAGCACGATCGCCGGGTCGTTGCCGCCCATCTCCAGCGTCACCCGCTTCATGGTGTCCGCCGCACTCGCCATGATCCGCTTGCCGGTCTCGGACGAGCCGGTAAAGCCGATCTTGGCCACATCCGGATGCGCCGTCAGCTTGGGACCAAGGCCATTGGCATCGGTGATGATGTTCACGAGACCCGCCGGGAAGATCCGGGCGCAGATTTCCCCCAGCTTCAGCGCCGCAACCGGGGTGGTGGGCGCGGGCTTCAGCACAATGGCATTGCCCGCCATCAGCGCAGGCCCGATCTTCCAGCAGCACAAGAGCAGCGGGAAATTCCAGGCGATGATGCCCGCCACCACACCCAGGGGCTTGTGCCGGGTCTCGATGCGGAATTCGGCGTCGTCCTGGATCACCCGGTCCGGCAGTTCCAGCGTCGCGGTATGCGCGAGGTATCCTTGCGACCAGGCAACCTCGCCCTGCGCCTCGGGCAGCGGCTTGCCTTGCTCCAGTGTGATCAGCCGCGCCAGCTCATCCGCCTCCTCGCCAATGGTGGCGGCCAGCGCCTCGACCTTGGCTCGCCGTTCGGCCATCGGGGTGTCCGCCCAGGCCTTCTGCGCGGATTTGGCTGCGGCTACCGCTTCGTTCATCTGCGCCTCGGAGGCATGTGGCACGCGGGCAAACACCTCCTCTGTTGCCGGGTTGATCACCTCAATCATGCGCTCCGCCGAAACCTGTTCGCCGTTGATCAGCATGCCATAGTCCATTGCTGTTCTCCCTGTTTATCCGTCAGCCGGGTTTGATTGAAAAAGACAAGCACGGCCCGGCGGCGCGGTCTTGGGGGCAGGCGCCAATGAGTTTGCGTCCTGCGCCAATAATCCGTTGTGGTTGCAGGTGCTCAAGAAACCGCGCGGCGAGCAGCCGAACCGTTGGCGGAAGCTGCGGTTGAAATGGGAGATGTCGCCAAACCCTGCGCCATAGGCGACCTGGGCAATCTGCACGCGGGCGCCCTGCCGCGCCGCATGGCGCAGCTTGTCCGCCACCGCGGCCAGCCGCGTGCGGGTCAGGCAGTCGGTGAAGGTCGTGCCGTTTTCCTGAAACTCGCGCTGCAACTGGCGGCGCGACAGCCCGGTGCGCGCGGCCAGCGTATCCACTGTCAGCCCTGGATCGGTGCTCAGCAGATCCAGCGTCTCGCGCACCAGCCGGAACCTGTACTTGCGGCTGCCAAGGCAACCGGCTCCCGGGTGCGCTCCGGCCCCGGCAAAGGCCAGTGGCACCAGGTCATAGATATAGCCTGCGGCGTCATCCGTGCCATCCGCATCCAGCAGCCCGCACAGGCTGGCGTGCAGCGGATGCGCCGGGGTGATCTTGCAGCCTGCCGCGGGTATCTCCCGGCGCCGCTCCAGCACCAGCGCCCGCGGCAGATGCGCCGACAGAAAGGCGGCAGGCCCGCCACTGATGCTCAGCTCCGCCGCGCGGGTGGAATCGAGCAGCAGAAACTCCCCGGGCCTCAGCAGTGTCTCGCGGCCCGCGTGCAGGATGCCGGTTTCGCCCTCCATTTGGCGCAGCAGAAAGAAATGCTCCTGATCGTCGCGAAGGATGCCCTTGCGGGTGCGCTCGATGCGGGCGGGCAGGCAGCGGACCTCGGCCACATCGACGCCGCTGCGCTGGCGCATGTTGAAGGTTCCGGCCCAATCCCGGGCGGTCCGGTCGGGAGCCGCATAATAATGGCCGCAGCTGGCACGCAGGGCGCTGTTCCAATGGTCAAAGCCGTTCATGCAGCCTGCGGGCCTTCCGCCCCGACACGTTCCCGGCCAGTGAAGGACGGGGTTTGCAGCATCGCCTCAACCCCGCCACCCGTGCAGGCCCGGGCCAGCAGCCCACTGAAATACGCCGCCGCCAAGCTGGCGCCCCGCACCGGCGCGCCGGGACTGCCCGGGCAGGCGCCGAAGCGCACCGTGGGCAGATTCAATAACGACCACTGGCCAGCGCTGCAGCGGGCATCACCCTGCACCGAAAGAACCCCTGCGCACCCCGCCGGAAAAACCGGCGCGCCGCGTGCCGGGGCCGAAGCCACCAGCAGCTTCCCCGCCGCCACAACTTCCGCCACGGCCTCCGCCAGCAGCGGGCTGGCCTCCGCATGGCCGAAGGAGCAGTGAACGATCCCCGCCTCCGACTCCGCTGCCTGGCGCAGTGCCTCCGCCACGATGGCGAGCGAGGTGGACAAGCGGCCCGGAAAGATGCTGAGCCCAAGGACTTGCGCCTCCGGCGCATTGGCACGGATAGCGGCCGCCATGTGGCTAGCATGCAGCGCCGCCGGGCTTTCGGCGGCACTCGGATGTATCCCGCAGATATCTGTTCGCGCGGCGAGGCCGGGGGTGTCCGCTGCCAGCGGCCCGTCAATCAGCGCTATTAGCGGTGCGCGGGTCATGGGTTGACCTCCGTTAGGTCGATTTTGATGTCGAAACCCCCGCCCGCCGCCGCGCCGCCGTGGGCGGTCAGGATGCGGGTGGCATCGGGGAAAGCCGTGTCGATATGGGCAAGGATTCGGGCCGCAGTGGCCGGATCCACCTCAGACAGCGCCTCATCCAGGATCAGGATGTCAAATGGCGTCAACAGCGCCCGCAACAGGCACAGCCGCTGCCGCTCGCCGCCTGACAGGGACAGCCCGCTCTCGCCCAGTATAGTGTCCAGCCCCTCCGCCCCGCGGAACCGCTCCGCCAGGCCAAACAGCTCCAGCAGCGCCCAGACCTGCGCTTCCTTCTCAGGATCAGCCCAGAAGGCGCGGCTCTGGAACAGGTTCTCCCGCAGGCTGGCCCGCAAGGTAAACGGCCGCTGCCCGGCATAGGCCATCCGCTCCGGCAAACCAGCCCCGCCCAGCAGGCTCAGATCCGCGCCACCCAAAGTGACACGCCCTGCCAAGGGCTGCGCCCGCCCGCACAGAACCGCCAGCAAGGAGGTTTTGCCCGCGCCGCTCGCCCCTCTCAGCGCCACCTTGCTGCCCTCAGGGATCTTCAGGGTCAGCGGCCCCAACGGCGGCGCCGCCCCGCGGGAGACAGACACGCCCTCCAGCCGCAACGCATACCCGGCAGGCGCAAAACCGGTCGCCCGCGCAGGGCCATCCACCTGCATCACCGCATCCAGCCGCGCCGCCGCAACCTTGACCCGCGCCTGCGCGTGCCACAAGCCCAGCAGCGACTGCATCGGCCCGGTCATGAAGCCCATGTAGGCCGCAAACGCGATCAGCGAGCCCAGCGGCCACTCGCCGCGGATCACCATCAGTCCGCCGATCAGAAAGATCGCCGACCGGGTCAGTGCCGACAGCAGCACGGGCAAAGCACGGGTGAACTCGCCCCAGAGGTTCTGCGCAACCAGCCGCTGGCTCAGCCCGGCATGGTCGCGCAGGCTGCGCCGCTGCGCCCATGCCGTTCCGCGGGCGGCCTGAAGCGCGGGCAGGCCGAACAGGGTCTCCGACAGCCCTGCGGAGTACCGCCCCTGCATCTCGCGCACCGCCGCCGCGTGGCGCTCGGTCCGGGGCCGCGCCCAGATCAGAAAGGCCAGCTCCGCAGGCGCCAGCAGCGCCGTCAGCAGGCCCAGCCGCCAGTCCAGCACCATCAGCATCGCCGAGCCGCCAATCAGCCGGATCAGCGCCGAGGAGCCGCCCAGCACCGCGTTGAAGGCAAACTTCTGCACCTCCGCCGCGTCGCCATCAATCCGCGCCAGCAGCTCACCCGCGCGCTGGCTGGCAAACCAGCCCGCCGGTTTGGCGGCCAGCCGCGACAGCAGCCTCTGCCGCATCCGCGCCAGCATCCGGACCGAGGCGCGCATGTGCAGGATGCTGCTCAGCGCGCCGGTGCCGGTGGCCACAAGGCCGATCCCAAACAGCGCCAGCGACCAGATCACCAGCTGCGCCGTATCCCCTGCCATCAGCCCGCGGTCGATCACCAGCTTGCTGATGTAGGGTGGCAGCAGGCCTAGCCCGGCGGCAGCAAAGCTGATCAGCAAGAGCACCCCCAGCCGCCGCCGGTGCGGGCGCAGCATGGGCAGCAGCCACCCCGCAGTGGCGGGCGTGAAAAGCGCCGCACCTGCACGCGATGGCAGGCGCGCCCAGGCCCGGGCGGCAGCACCGCCGCCCGGCTGGGAGGAGAGTTTGGCCGCAGGCCCGTTCATCCCTGCGGCACGACGTGCAAGGTGGAGACCGACATGTCCCCGCCGGAAGGCATTCGGATCTCGCCCACGCGTTCCAGCGTCTCGCTGTCATAGACACCGATGTCGTCATTTGTGCCCGCGACATAGATCTCACGCCCGTCGCTGGAGACGTTGATGACGTAGTAGGTGTGCGGCAGGTCCACCCGCTTGACCAGTTCCTTGGTCTCCAGGTCGTGCTTGGACAGCTGAGTATAGACGCCATAGAGGTGTTTGGGATCCGTCGCGCTGCGCACGGCGGAGAACATCAGCACCTCGAAGGAGGCGAAATCGGCGATCTCGGTCTCCCCGGTGGTGAGGTCAACCGACTGATACCCCCAGACAAAATCCGCCAGCTCCTGCTGGGTTTCATCGGTGAACACCGCCGCCGTGTACATCAGCAGCATCTCGTCGTTCTGGCTGCCAGTCGGCCAGAACGCCAGCACGTCCGGCGGGCTGTAGGTGGGGCGGTCCCAGCTGGCATTGGCAATCGCCACCTCGGTTTCGCCGTTGGAGGGATCCACCCGGTAGATTTCGTGCCCTGCGACATAGACATTGCCGTTGCGGTCGCTTGCCATCAGGGTGGAGCGGCGCGGTGCCTCGAACACCCCGGCAGGCTTGGCCTCCAGCCCGGCGCCAGCGTCATAAACGGCAAACTCCGGCTGCATCACCTCATAGCGGTCGGTCTTCTTGCGCACCGGATTGCGCACCGTGTAGATCTGGCTGCCGTCCTTGGACACCGCCAGCGACGCCAGCGAGCGGCGGGTCACGTCACCCTCGGACTGGGCGGCATGGAACACCTTTTCGCAGGTCTCGATATCAACCCCGACCACGTCCTGCCAATGGTTCAGCAGCACATAGGCAATGCGGTTGTCCGGCGACATGGCAATGACGCCGGGCGTCACATTCGCCCCCAAGTCGCAGTCGGCCTTGACCGAGCGGTCGGTGGCATCAAAAACGTAGAGGTTGGAGGGCCGGGCCACCGTCACCAGAAGGTCGCCAGCGGCCAGCGGCAAGGCTGAAGCGCAAAACGCAGCAGCAGCAAAAAGCGCGGATTTCATGATGCGGGTCTCCTCAGGTTTCGGCGTCGGTGGGGTAGGTGGCGCCAAGCGCCCGCCAGTCCTTGGCGGCATTGGGCGCGCCCTCGTCCCAGTTCTTGTGGTTGACCATGATGTCGGGCACCTGCGCGGGCCACCAGCAGGGGTCGGAGCAGCCGTAAAGGTCCGCCTCCATCGGCTGGCACAGGGCGGCGAGGCCGCCAAAGGGGTCGACCTCCCAGCCGGGATCGAACGTGGTGGCGCAGCCTGCGGTCACGGTCTGCATCGCGCGGACCTCTTCCATCTGGCCTTCGGCCGCAGCCTGCTGAACGCGTTCGGCTTTCTGATTGAGCGGTTTCATTTTCCAAACGCCCTCCTCGGCGCAACATGGTGGTGAAAGAACTGCGGTGCCTGGGCGATCAGCCGGGCATAGGCGGCGACGCCAAAGTCGATCCAGTCGCGCATCAGGTCGCAGTAATGATAGGTAGGCATCATCGGGTCGCTGAAATGGGCATAGCTCTCGTGATAACAGCCGCCCGCGCACAGGTTGCGGATCCGGCAGGTGGCGCAGCCTTTCTCGGTGCGGTCGGAGCGTGCCTTGATGAACCCCGACAGTTCCTTGCGCTTGATCCCCTCATCGACGCTGCCGAACTGGTCCATTTCCGATCCGGTAAACCGGTGGCACAGGTTCAGCGCGCCGTCATGATTGACCGCCAGCATCCCCACCCCGGCCCCGCAAGGCAGCGCCTTGGAGCGCCCCTCGTAGAGGTCGTTCATCATCTGATGCATGTTGGAAAAGCCGATGTTGCGGCCCTCCAGCGCCGCCTCGACATAGAGCCTGCCAAGGGATTTCATCCCCTCGAACACCTCCAGCAGCTCAGCCCCGTTGAGGTTGAAGGCATCCATCTCGCCTGAAGTGACCGGTGAGAAACCCACTTCGGCAAAACCGATATCGTTCTTCAGATGGTCCCAGATCTCGACGATATTGGTGATGCCGGCGGTCAGGGTGACACGGGCGCCTACCGGTTTGGATGTGTAGCGCGACAGCAGCAGCCGTGCCTTGGCCGCCACCGTATCATAAGTGCCCTTGCCGCCCACCGTTTTGCGGTTCAGGTCGTGCTGCGCTTTGGGGCCGTCGATTGAGACTGTCAGCCCGAACCGGTGCGCGTCCAGCCAGTCGATCAGCGGCTCGGTCAGCAGCGTCGCATTTGTGGTGAGGCTGAAATTCACTTCCTTGCCTAGCGCCGCAAAATGCGGCTTGGCCCAATCCACCACCTGGCGGATCAGCGGCAGATTCGACAGCGGCTCGCCGCCGAAAAACACGATGTTGTAGCTGTCCCGGTCCGGGTTTTCGGCCAGCAGCATCTCCGCCGATTTCCTGGCGGTCTCAAAGGCCATCTTCTGACCCTTGGACGGCACCGCCAGATCCTCCTTGTAGCAGTAGGTACAGGCTAGGTTGCAGCCGGTGTTAACGTTCAGAACGATGGTGGTCAGCGGGAAGGTCTCGATCTCGATCGGCGGCCGTTCCGGCTGCAGCGGGCGTCCGTCATTGACGATATCCAACCGCACCAGCCCGTCGAGCCGCGCCGCCGCGTCTTCAGCTGCAAACCGCGCCTCGAACTCGTCCATCGAAAACGCCTGCTCCTGCGCGGCATAGTCGAGGATATCCCGGTCCACCCCGTCCATCTCGAAGATTGAGGTGGTGGGGACATGGAACAGAACCTCGCGCCCCTCGATCTCAACCCGGTGCGCATTGGCCGGCTGATAGTGAAAGTCTTTCATGATCTCTCTCCCCTGTCTCAGCGGATCGGCGGGTCGATGAAGCGCTGCACGGTGACAATCAGCATCGCCTCGGCCTGCTGGCCCATCGCTTCGGCCTGCACTTTCAGCTCGCCCGCATTGTTGGCGCTGAAGGGGCGGTCGGGATTGGGGCCGGCAATGGCGGGCATAAAGATACCGTTGGCCTGCATGTCGCCCGCAAACTCGGTGTCCTTCATATGCGCTGCGTGCTCGTGTGCATTGGCCACGGACCATTGCGCCTCAACCCGGCCGATGCGCACGTCATCCTCGGTGCCCGCCTTGCCATCGGGACCGTTCCACATGCCAACCGCGTTGAAATAGGCAGGCACCGCTGCCGGGCCTTCCTTGCTGCCGCCGCCAACCCGGGCGATGGTGAACTCCGGCTCCACCTTCAGGCTGTCGACAGAGGTGTAATGGGCGATCTGCCCCTCGGCCCCACCCGCGCTGAAGGTGACAACACCATTGCCCTCAGCCGCCAGCGACAGCGCTGCGCCAAAGGTGTTCGCGGCCGCCTCGCCGCTGGAGCTGTCCAGCCCGTCCAGCCCGGTGCCAACCACCTGCACCTGCGCTTCGCCTGCGGGAACGGCAGAGGGAACCGTGCCCAGGATGACGCTGCCGGCCCCCTGCCGCACGCCGCTAAGCGGCGCGCCCAGGGCGTCGTTGCTGCGGTCGAACTGGCGGCCCTGCAGGCTGTTGCCGTCCTCTGACAACGCCAGCACCTGGCGGTATGCGGTGCCGCCAATGTCCAGATTGGCGCGCCATTCATACCCTGTGTACAGGTTCATCTGCCCCGACGCCGGATACGCAGTGCCGTCCGCCGTCACAAACTCGCCGCTGACCTGATAGGGCGAGGCATCGCCCGTGACTGTCAGCTTGCCGTAGGCCTCACCGATGCCGGGCAGATCGGTCATCACCACCCAATCGCCCGCCACCGGCTGCTTCTCAGCCGCCTGCCAGTCGGTCCAGGCAGCAGTCTCCAGCGGGTTCTGTTCGGCCAGGTAGCCTGCAATCTCGGTCCGGGCGATCTTGTACCACTCGCGATCGCGGCCAAGCGCCTGGTATTCGATGGTCGGGAAATGGCCGACATGGAAATCCATGTGCAGCTCCCATTCCTCCGCGGTGCGGTTCTGCAGCAGCCCTCGCGCGCCGGTATGGCAGCGCGAGCACATCGAGGCGAAGGGCTCGTCAAAGCTTTCCTGTGCGTTCGGAACTTTCTCCAGCGCATAGCGGAAGGGAGCGGCCTCCGACGGCGCCAAACCTTGCGTGTCCGCTAGATGCTGCACGATGGCACGGCGGTCCTCTGCGTCGATCTCCAGCCCGTGCGCCTGCTGCATCCGGACGATGGTCATCATCCAGCCTTCGGGCGTCTTGCGCTGGCCGCTGATCCGGCTCAGCCCGCTGTCCTCCGCCGTGTGGCAGCTGGAGCAGGTGTTCTTCAGCAGCTCCTCGCTGGCCATTGTCGGCACCGCGCCCGCCGCTGATATCAGAAGTGCAGCCGTCAGGCCGCGGGGTCGTAGTTGCATGGATCAGTCTCCCTGTTTGCAGTGTCCCAGGGGATCTGCGCCCCCTCGGTAAACCCTTGTGACAAAAGCCATTGGTGGATCGCCCGCGCCGCCTGCGGCGGGGCCTCAGGCAGAACCGCGCTGTGAAAGCGGGCCGCGTCCGGCAGCGGCTGCCCGTTCAGGCAGCGCAGCAGCGGCACGATCTCCTGCCCGGCGGCAAAAGCCGCGCCGCCCGGGGCGTCCCGGGTGATCAGCACCTCGCGCCGCGCCAAGTGCCCGTCCTGCACCACCACCCGCATAGCGGTGTGAGGGCGGATGTCCGTGTCATGCGCCGGGGCCTCGTCCGGCCAGGCCATGCGCTGTTGCCAGAACGGTGCCTGAAACCCCGCCTCGCGGTAGAAATCCCGGCCCACCCGGGCCTGCCGCCAAAACGTCTCCGCCACCCGGTTGCGGTAGAACTCGCGGGCCAGTTCCGCCTCCCCGGACAAGAGCGCCCGCGCGATGGGCACCGCCATCAGCGCCGAGGACAGCGCCCAGAACATCCCGTGCCCCGACAGGGGATCCAGCGCCACCGCCGCATCGCCCAGCCGCGGGCAGCGCGGATCCAGATCCGGCGCCGCCAGCCGCGGCGCAATCGCATGAACAACGGGGCGGCGGGGCAGCGGGGTTTCTCCCAGAACCGTCTCCCACAACGCCGCCACAGCCGTCTTGCCGCCTGTCTGGCCCAGCGAAGCCGCAGCACCCACCGCCTGCAGCCACAAACGGTCCCGCTCCACAGGCACCGACCAGACCCAGCCATCGGGCCGCGCCTCGATCCGAGGCGTGGTCCTATCTCCCGCCTGCGGGGGTACAAATCCGGCAACGGAGATCGTGTCTGGCCCCGCCAGTTCAGTCCGCTGCATTTCCGTGGATTGGCGCGGCGCACGGCGGCCGCGGGCCTCGAACAGCAGCCGGGCAGACAGGCACGTGCCATCGGCCAGCCGGATTTCACCGGCCTCCGACCGCACGCTAGACACTGCCGCATGAACAACGCTGACGCCTTCGGCCTGCGCCGCTTCCAGCAGCCCGGTGTCAAAGGCGTTCCGATCGGCCAGATGCTCGCTGTTCTGCCCGCCCTGGAACGCGCCCCAGCTGACATGGCGCTGCACCGCCGGGCCGATCCCGGCCAGCGGCAGCCGTTGCCGCGCCAGGATCGCGGCAACGCGCTCGGACATACCCTCATACCGGGCAGCGCACGGCGGCAGGGTGGCCAGCGCCACGCGGAACCCGGCCCGCGCCAGCAGAACCGCTGCCACCGATCCGGCAGGGCCGCCGCCTGCAATCGCAATATCAAAGGTGCCTGTTTGAGGTGCCATTTAGCCAAAGTGCCCCGCCGGGCCGCCCCTTGTGGCGGACACATCCGGACAACAACCCGACATTTCCGGACAGAATCGGCCGCTCGGGCCCCTGTTGCGGCAATTTTTCTCGAATGGCGGATTTTTGCGGTATTCTGGCGCAATCCTGAGGAACTGCGCGATGCCACACACCTACCAACCCCGGATTTCCGCCTCTACCTTGAACGACCCGCTGCGGGCCGTCGAGTTCTTGAGCGGCGATGCCGGCCCGGTATTCCGCAGCGCCGGGATCGCACCTGCGGACCTGAACGGCGAGATCGGTCTGAAGAAGTTCGTGGACTTCTGCGAACACGCCTCGGACATCCTGAAGCTGCCTGATTTCGGCTGGCGGGTTGGCTCGGTCTTCGATCTGCAAAACCTTGGTGAGGTTGGAGATTTCATAAGCCAGGCACCAACACTCGGCGCGGCCTTGTCGCTGTTCCGCAATGCATTCCCAATTGTGCAAAGCGACTCTGAGTTGCGGCTGACGGTGGAGGAGGGCAGGGCTGCACTGACCTACCAGATCCTCGACACCCGCATTTGGCCCCGGCGACAGGATGCGGAGCTGACGCTGGCTGTGTTTCATAACCTGATACGGTCTGCTGCAGGGCCGGACTGGCGCCCGGAACTGCTGTCGCTGGAGCACGAATCAAGCGCTCTGCAAAGCCGCAGCACAGCAGGGCCGCGCTGTCCGGTGCAATATGCAGCACCCTCAAACACGCTGGTGTTTCACGCCAGCCTGCTGGACCTGCCGCTTTCTGTGGGCCAAAACCGGGCGTTCAAAGAAGCGTCACAGCGGATCATCAATTCGGCACGGCAAAGCGAGCGAGCCGCACCGGTCACTGTGCGGGTGCGCCGCGAGCTGCTGGCGCGGATCGGCCGCGAAAGCTTTGAGCAGACCGCCATCGCGGCTGCGCTGGGCATGTCCCGGCGCACCTTGCGGCGGCGGCTGGAGGATGAGGGGCAGAAGTTTTCCCGCCTGCTGTCAGCCTGCCGGATGGAGATAGCCAAGCGCATGCTGCTGGCCCCGGCGACCCAGCTGCATGAGATATCTGATTGGCTGGGATATTCAGAGGTTTCCGCCTTTGAACGCGCCTTCCGGCAGCAAGAGGGGGCTACGCCCAGCCAGTACCGGAAGCAAACGTCTTCCTGAAGCTCTCGGCAGGTGCGGCAAACATGAAATTGGCACCCAAGTGAAACCAGCATCCAAATTGAGCAATGCCTGGAAGGCATAACCTGTGGCAGTGCGATTTTCCCGGTAAACGGTGAGGGAGCCTAAGTGCGATGACGGTCGGCGTTTTTCCTAAGACGGCTGGTATAGACTATCGATATGCACGCTTCGGCAGTTGTTTACGCGGTTGCAACTAGTGCAGCTAGGACGCGTCGGTTGTCTGCCTCCGCAACAAAATGCGGTGCAAAAACAATCCTTACTCACCGCGGGGCTTTCTTTTTACCTCACTGGCGCTGGGAGCACTGTGGAAGCCCGCATGAACAATTCGGGGTGTTGCGATCAGGCGGCACTCAATAGTGGCGCGTTAGCCGCCACTGAAGCCGGGAGCATAACCGGGGAAATCTGTTTGGGAAATTTGGGGGCGCATTTTTGGCAATGCTGCTGATGACCCGAAGAAGCCGTCGAGCATTTGCAGCTGCTTGGTCAGTGGCACGGCACTTTCCATGCTTCCTTTGATTTTTAAATACGACTTTACAATGCCTATTTAATGATACATGAATGCTGCATGCATGAATGGAGTAGTGCCATGAAGGATTCGCCGCACAAGCAGACTTGGCTGTTCGAAGTGACAGCTGAAGAAATCGCTCAGCTTGTCAGTTGTTTCTATGCCCGGGTCCGTGCGGATGCGGTGCTGGGGCCGGTGTTCAATCCGGCCATCGGTGACTGGCCTGCGCATGAGGCAAAGATCGCAGCCTTCTGGCGCGGGGCGATCCTGCGGGAGCCAGGCTATGACGGCAATCCGATGCAGATCCACCTGGCCAATCCGGAGATCAGGCCGGAGCACTTCCCGGTCTGGCTGGCCTTGTTCCGCGAAACCGCGGAGCAGGAGCTGAGGCCGGAAACTGCCCGGGCCTTTGCCGCTTTGGCGGACCGGATCGGCAAGGGGCTGTCGTACGGGCTGGAGAACTTCCGGCGCGAAACGGATGCACCGCCGGTGCTGACGTGACCCGGATGGCAAAGGCAGGGGGCCGAATGTGCTATGCTCACGGTACAGGCCGCAGGTGCGGGGGATAGCTGACATGCCGGATCCACTTTACTCAAAGGCCCGGATCATCTCGGAGCCGCCCGCCCGTGTTGTGCGGCGCTGGCTGGCGGCGGGCTGGGCCGACCTGCGCCGCAATCCCGGATATTCGCTGTGTTACGGCGGCGCGCTGGTGCTCTTGGGCTGGCTGGCAGCCTGGCTGCTGACCGCCACAGGCACCGGCTGGATGCTGCTGCCGCTGCTGGCGGGCGGGGTGCTTGTTGGGCCGGTTGCCACGGTCGGCTTGTACACGGTGGCCCGCGGACGGCGCGAGGTCGCCTCAAAAGGCCAGATCGCGCTGGTGGGCGCAATCCTGATGGTCTTTGCCCTGACCTGGATCCGGGCAGCGACGGTGCTGTTCGCCATCGTCTATGGCCTCAGGCCCTTTGCCGGCTTCATTGAGACGCTGGTGCTGATGATCAGCACGCCGGCGGGCTGGATGCTGCTTATTACCGGGTCTTTGACCGGCGGGCTGTTTGCGGCGCTGGGGTTTGCGGTCTCGGCCTTCTCTTTGCCGATGCTGGTGGAGCGCCGGATCGATGGCTTCTCCGCTATGGGGCTGAGCTTCAACGCTGCCACCCATAACTTCCGGCTGTCGGTCTGGTGGGGGGCGGCGATCACCCTGCTGACCGGGCTGGGGGTGCTGACCGGCCTGCTGGGGCTGGCGGTGATCTTTCCGCTGCTGGGCTACGCGACCTGGCACGCTTACGCAGATCTGTTTCATGGAGAAGCAAGATGAATGAGGCCCTTCCTGAAGGCGCGGTGCATTACGCTACCTCGCGTTTCAACGAGCAAACCCTGCCGGAAAAGCTGCGCACGCACCACAGCACCAAGGCGGGGGTTTGGGGGCAGCTGGCGGTTCAAAGCGGGCGGTTGCTGTTACGCCGTGAAGGCAAAGCGGACCTGTTGATAAAGGCTGGCGAGGCTGCCGTTTTTGCGCCGCAGGAGGTGCATTCGGTGGATGCGCCCGGCCAGGTGGAATTCGAAGTCCGCTTCTTCCGGCAGGAGGCCCCCGATGCTTCGTAGAGTTCCCCTGGAAGATTCCGCAATCCTGTGCGCCCTGTGCCTGGTGCTGCTGGGCGGTCTGGCCATCCTGGGCTGGGGTGTGCCGGTGCCTTATGTGCTGCATGGCTGGCTGATCGCTCTGGCGGCTGGATGGGGCATCCTATGGATGCTGAACCGGATGGGGGAAACCCCGGCAGAGGTGCCGCAAGCCTATAACGACAGGGTGATCCGCTTTGGCGTGGTCGCAGCGCTGATCTGGGCCATCATCGGCTTTGCCGTGGGCGACGTCCTTGCCTGGCAGCTGGCTTTCCCGGCGCTGAACGGCGATATGTCCTGGTCCAACTTCGGACGGCTGCGGCCGGTGCATACCTCCGGCGTGATCTTCGGCTTTGGCGGCAACGCGCTGATTGCCACCTCGTTTTATGTGGTGCAGCGGACCTCAAGGGCGCGGCTGGCGAGCGAGACGCTGCCCTGGCTGGTGTTCTGGGGCTACAACCTGTTCCTGGTGCTGGCGGCGTCGGGCTATCCGCTGGGCATCACCCAGTCCAAGGAATACGCGGAACCCGAATGGTATGCAGACCTGCTGCTATTGGTGGTCTGGGTCGGCTATCTGGCGCTGTATCTCAAGACCCTGGCGCGGCGGGCGGAGCCGCATATCTATGTCGCCAATTGGTATTACCTGGCCTTCATCGTGGTGATTGCGATGCTGCACACGGTGAACAACCTGTCGGTTCCGGTCTCCATCGCCTATCCCAAGAGCTATTCGCTTTTTGCGGGCACCCAGGACGCAATGACGCAGTGGTGGTACGGCCACAATGCGGTTGGCTTCCTGCTGACCGCCGGCTTCCTCGGCATGCTCTATTACTTCTTACCCAAAGCGGTGAACCGGCCAGTCTATTCCTACCGGATGTCGATCGTCGGCTTCTGGGGGATTACCTTCCTCTATCTCTGGGCCGGCTCGCACCACCTGCATTACACGGCTCTGCCGGACTGGGTGCAGTACCTGGGCATGACTATGTCGATCATCCTGCTGGTGCCGAGCTGGGCTTCGGTCTTCAACGGCATCCTGACCATCAATGGCGCCTGGGACAAAGTGCGCACCGACCCGGCTGTGCGGTTCATGATGGTGGCGGTGCTGTTCTACGGGCTGGCGACGTTTGAGGGATCGTTCATGGCGATCCGCCCGGTCAACTCGTTGAGCCACTACACCGACTGGACAGTGGGCCATGTCCATGCAGGTGCCTTGGGCTGGGTTGCCTTTATCACCTTCGGGGCGATGTACAAGCTGGTGCCTTGGGTGTGGAAACGCGATGGTGTCTATTCCCTGAAGCTGGAGGCCTGGCACTTCTGGCTCGCCCTGTCCGGGACGCTGATCTACGTCGGCGCAATGTGGAACAGCGGCATCACCCAATCGCTGATGTGGCAGACCTATGATGCCGATGGCGCGTTCCTCTACTCCTTCCTCGACAGCGTGGTGGAAATGCATCCCTACTATGCCGCGCGCGCGGTTGGCGGACTGCTCTACCTGATTGGTGGCTGCATCGGCGCCTACAACATCTGGATGACGGTGAGCGGGCCGCGAAAGACCCAAACCCGGCAAGCGGGGCCAATCCCCCGGCAGCCTGCGGAGTGATCAGCCATGAGCACACAGCATCAGAAGCTTGAACGGAATTCCATCGGGTTTGCCCTGGCAATCCTGCTGGTGGCCTCGATCGGCGGCATTGTCGAGATCGCGCCGCTGTTCACCATCGAGAACACGGTGGAGGAGGTCGAGGGGATGCGCCCCTATACGCCGCTGGAGCTGGCCGGGCGCGACATCTACGTGCGGGAGGGGTGTTACGCCTGCCACAGCCAGATGATCCGCACTCTGCGCTCGGACGTGGAACGCTACGGCCACTACAGCCTCGCGGCCGAAAGCATGTATGACCACCCGTTCCAATGGGGCTCTAAGCGCACGGGTCCGGATCTCGCGCGGATCGGCGGCAAGTATTCGGATGCCTGGCACGTGGCCCATCTGGAGGCTCCGCGGGAGCTGGTGGCGGGCTCGGTGATGCCTGGCTATGCCTTTCTGTCGGATACTCGGCTGGCGACCGGCCATCTGTCCGCAGCGTTGAAGGCGCTGAGCCGCGCCGGGGTGCCCTATACCGAAGCCCAGATCGAAAACGCAGAGAAGGATGCGGTCTGGCAGGCGGATTTCGAGCAGAACTACGAAAGCGAGCTGCAAGAGAGCTATGGCGCAAAGGTGCAGGTGCGCGACTTTGACGGCCAGCCCGAGCGGCTGACGGAAATGGATGCGCTGGTCGCCTATCTGCAGATGCTGGGAACGCTTGCGGACCTGGATACGCTGGACCCGGAGGAGAGCAACCGATGACCCATGATGCCGTACTTGTGTTCTCCAAGACCTGGGGGGCGATTTACCTGCTGGTAGTGTTCTTGGCGGCAGTGCTTTGGACCTATTGGCCGTCGCGGCGGCGGATCTACGACGATGCGGCGCAATCCCCGCTGGACGGGCGGGAGGATCAGCCATGGCAGTGAGGGAAAAGGACCCGGTTTCGGGCACTGAGCTGACCGGCCACGAGTGGGACGGGATCAAGGAAATGGACACGCCCGTGCCTTGGGCCTCCCGGTGGGCGCTGTGGATCAGCATTGCGGTGTCGGTGCTGTTCTGGCTGCTGTACCCCTCATTTCCGCTAGTCACCGGCTATGCCAAGGGGCTGCTGGGCTATTCCACGCGGGCGGACGTGGCAGCTGCGGTGGATCAAGCCGAGGCGGAGCGGGCGCAGGCCTTTG
This sequence comes from Leisingera sp. JC11, assembly GCF_040704725.1. Taxonomy (NCBI): domain Bacteria; kingdom Pseudomonadati; phylum Pseudomonadota; class Alphaproteobacteria; order Rhodobacterales; family Roseobacteraceae; genus Leisingera; species Leisingera sp. JC11. The sequence goes on along the minus strand of NZ_JBFCVS010000008.1, from coordinate 146,430 downwards.
CGCCGTTCCAGTCCGCGGACATTGCGGCGCTGGCTGCGGACACGGCGCTTGAGGCGCGCTATGGCCAGGCGATCAGCAAACTATATGCCGACAACTGCGCCGCCTGCCACACGGCGGAGCTGACGGGCCAGACCGGGTTTCCCAATCTGACGGATGGGCATTGGCTGTGGTCCGGCAGCCCGGAGGAAGTCGAGTACAGCATCCGCTATGGCATCAATGCGGCCCATGACGACACCCGCAGCGCCCAGATGCTGGCTTTTGGCGCCGACGGGATGCTGGACAAGGTGCAGGTCAAGGAGGCAGTGGAATTTGTGCTGTCGCTGTCCGGACAGGAGCATAACGCGGAGTTGGCCGAAGCAGGCAGGGTGGTGTTTGAGGACAACTGCGCCACCTGCCATGGCGACGATGGGCGCGGCGGCTATGAAAACGGCGCGCCAGATCTGGGTGATGGCCAGTGGATCTATGGCGGCAGCCGGGACGACGTCTACCGCAGCGTCTACTATGGTCGGATGGGCGTCATGCCTGCCTGGGAGGGCCGGTTGAGCGATGCCCAAATCCGGATGCTTACACTTTACGTGCTGTGGAATGGCAGTGATGCCGCGGACTGAGAAAAAACCGTCTGATGAAAACCCGCGCTTCCGCAGAGCGATGTACCTGCTGATACTGGCGCTGCTGGCAGGCTACGCCGGGTTCAAGGCCTGGCATCTGTCGGTGGCGTTTGAAGCCTGGGACGGGCAAGTGCTGGAGGGCACGGTTTCCGGCGCCGCCAAGTGAGGAGCGGCTGAAACAGCCGGGGCCAGGCAAGCGGCCGCAGCTATTTCAAGGCCTGCTCCGCCTCCAGCGCCCGGATCAGGTTCTTCATGCCGCGGTTTCTTTCCAGCACGTCCTTCAGCGTTCGGCTGTCCAGCGCGGCAAAGAAGGCCTCCTGCGCCTCGCTCAGGATCGGCAACAGCCCGCAGGCCGGTGTCATCACGCAGCAGCCGCCGTCCTCCTTCATACATTCCACCAGCGGCGTGCCGTGTTCGGACTTCCGCAGCAGCGCGCCGATGGAGATCGCCTCGGGCGGCAGGGCCAGGCGCATGCCGCCGTTGCGGCCGCGGACCGATTCCACATAGCCCTCGTGGGCCAGCCACTGGGAAATCTTGGCCAGGTGGTTGAACGGCAGCTGCTGCATCCCGGCAATTTCGCGGGTGGTCATCAGCCCGTCCTCGTGGGTGGCGAGGTGGATCAGGATGCGCAGGGCGTAATCTGAAAACTTGGTGATCTGCATAAGCGTTCATCCCACAATTAATATGCATTGAAAAGACGTATTTTGTTGACATGTATCCGTGCCCTCCAATAATAGGCATTCAGAATGCTTATTAAATGGAGGCAGCTCATGCAGCCAGTTGTTCTATTAATCTCGCTTACCCTGATGGCGGCGCTGTCAGCGGTCTTTGTTCTGGCGGCGCGGGCTGCGCGCGGCCCGGCGCCGGGCCCGGGCGCCAACGCAAAACGCACCGGGCTGATCTGGGCGATGACGATTGCGGGTGTGATCGTCTCCGTTGCCTCGCTGCGGGAGTGGCCGCATGCGCTGGCCAGCACTGGCGACGCGCTGCAGGTGAATGTCAGCGGAGGCCAGTGGTGGTGGGACATCGACACCACGGAAATCCCGGCGGGCAAGCCGGTCAATTTCAATGTCACCACCGAGGACGTGACCCACGGGATGGGCATCTACGACAGCAACCTCACGCTGCTGACCCAGGTGCAGGTGATCCCGGGTTACACCACGCGGATCACCTACACGTTCGAGGAGCCGGGCAGCTACCAGCTCCTGTGCATGGAGTTCTGCGGCGTGGCACATCACGACATGGTCAACGAATTCGAAGTTATCGCGGCGGAGGAGTAAATGAGCACTGCATCTGAAACATTCGCATCCGAACCGGCAGCAGCCGGCCCCCAGGCCGGGGCGGTCAAGCTGACGATGATCCTGTCCGGCGCGGTGTTTGCGCTGATGATGGTCTTCGGCCTCGTCATGCGCGCCGCCCAGGGCCAGTGGATCGAGCTGGACCCGGCGCTGTTCTATCAGCTGCTGACCGCGCATGGCGCGGGCATGGTGGGCACCGCGGCGCTGTCGGGCGCGGCGATCATGTGGTACTTTTGCGGCCGTTATCTGGAGCTGGCCGGCGGCATTTACTGGGCCTTCCTGGGACTGTTTCTGCTGGGGGTGGTGCTGATCCTTGGTGCCATCTTCATTGGCGGTTACGGCGGTGCCTGGACCTTCCTTTTCCCTCTGCCTGCACTCTCTGGCGGCGCCTGGGAGGCGGGCGCAGCCGCGGCCTTCATGCTGGGTTATACCGCTATCGGGGTGGGTTTTCTGCTCTATTACCTGGAGCTGGGCCGCCGTATTCATGCGCGTTACGGCAGCCTGGCGCGGGCGCTTGGCTGGAAGCTGATCTTGGGACGCGAGGATAATGATCCCCCGCCGCCTGCGATCGTTGCCGCTGCGGCGGTCACCATCTTCAACTCGATAGGGATTATCCTTGGCGCGGCGGTGCTGGTTGCGAGCCTGGTGCATCTGCTGGCGCCGGGGTTCGAGGTGGATGCGCTCCTGGCCAAGAACCTGATCTATTTTTTCGGCCATGTCTTTATCAACGCCTCGATCTACATGGCGGTGACGGCTGTTTACGAGATCCTGCCGGAATACACCGGCAAGCCCTGGAAATCGAACCGGCTGTTTGCGATTGCCTGGAACGCAGTGCTGATCTTTGTGATGGCGGTCTATTGGCACCACCTGCTGCAGGACGTGGTGATGCCGCCCTGGATGCTGGTGGTGGGGCAGCTGGTCTCCTACTTCAGCGGCATTCCCCTGATCGCAGTCACCGCCTTTTCGACCTTCCTCTATGTGCGCGGCTCCAAAATGACTTGGGATCTGGCCTCGGCGCTCTTGGTGCTGTCGGTTGCGGGCTGGTCGGTGGGGGCTATTCCGGCATCCATCGACGGGATGATCAGTGTCAACAAGGTGATGCACAACACCATGTGGGTGCCGGGGCATTTCCACACCTATCTGCTGCTGGGCGAGGTGGCGATGGCCTTCGGCTTCATGGCCTGGCTGGTGCGCGGCAAGACGATCGCCCGGATGAACGGCATGGACCGGGCGGGATTTGCCATCTACCTGGCGGGGGCTGCCGGTTTCGTGACGGTGTTCCTGGTCTCCGGCGCCGCTTCGATCCCGCGGCGCTGGGCAGTGCATTACGAGGAATGGCTGACCCATGACCGTATCGGCACCGCATTCAGCGTGCTGGTGGTGTTGGGCACTCTGGTCTTTGTGCTGCGCTTCGTGGCGCGGCTCGGGCGGAGCGAGAGCTGATGCTTGCCCGTGTTCTCCCCCCGGTTCTCGCCGCCATTGCCGGCGGCGGGATCCTCTGGCAGGCCACAGACGGGGCCCAGGCCTTTACCAGTGAGGCGGCGAGGCGGCTGGATGTGGTGCAGTCACCCCGCAAAGTGCCCGAAGTGCTGCTGGAGGATATGACCAGCCGGCAGGTGCCGCTGCTGCCGCAAGCGGGCGAGGTTGTGCTGGTCGAGTTCATCTACACCGTTTGCGGCGACATCTGTCAGATCGCGGCGGCAGATTTTGCCGAGATCCGCGACCGGCTGCAGGCGCATGGGGTAACGGCCCGGCTGCTGTCCGTTAGCTTTGACCCGGAGCGGGACACGCCGGAACAGATGTCGATCTATGGCGATGCTCATCAGGCAGACAGCAGGATGTGGACTGTTGCCCGGCCGGACCAGCGCGACCTGCCGGGGCTTCTGGACCTGTTCGGCGTGACCGTCATCCCGGATGAGTGGGGCGGGTTTCAGCATAATGCGGCGATCCACATGATCAGCAGCGACGGCCGGTTTTCAGCGGTCTTCGACACGGACGCTGTGGAGGCGGTGCTTGCCCATCTCCGGGGGGTACAGCCATGAAGATGATCGCCCTGGCCCTGCTGGCCACGGCTGAGGCCGTTGCCCTCCAAGGTGCGGCGGCGGGCAGCCCGATCCAGCATGTGCTGGTGCAGATGCCGCTGCTGGTTCTGGCGGGTGTTCTTCTGGGCTGGGATTTGCACAGTCGGCGTGATTGGGCGGGTCCGCTATTGCTCACGGCGTTGACCGTTTTTCTGTTCTGGATGCTGCCGCGCAACGTGGACTGGGCACTAACGCCTGCGGGGGAGCTGGCGAAATACCTGAGCCTGCCGCTGCTGCTTGGCGTGCCGCTGCGGCTGAGCTGGCCCTGGCTGGGTCCCGTCCTGCGCGGCTTTCTCAAGGCCAACGGGCTGTCGATGCTGGGGGTGCTGGGGTTCCTTTACACCCATGCCCCTGTGCGGATCTGCAATTTCTACCTGGTGTCCGCCCAGCAGGAGCTGGGGTTCGCCTTTCTTTACCTAGCGGCGGCGCTGGCCTGCCTTTGGGCCATCCCGGTTCTGTTCGGGCATCCGCGCCGCGGGCCGTTCGGCACGGCGGGCTGCAACAGATGCGGAGTGTGATGTGATATGACCTATGCCGAAACCGTGCTGAGCTTCGCGCGACTGGCGCAGCAGAAATGCCGCCACTTGCGCACGGACCCGCTGGCTTTCCTGATCCTGGCGCTGAAGGCGGGCGCCTTTGTCGGGGCCGGGATACTCTTGATCTTTTCAGTGGGGCAGGGTGTCGAAGGAGCCTTCCGCCCGATTGTCATGGGCGCCAGTTTCGGCATTGCGCTGATGCTGGTGGTGTTCGCCGGTGCCGAACTGTTCACTGGCCACACCATGTATATGACCCACGGGCTGCTGACCGGCCGGACCGGACCGGGCGACCTGTTGCGCTGCTGGGCGGCCAGCTGGGGCGGTAACCTGGCCGGGGCGTTGCTGCTGGCGGCCCTGTTCACCGCGGGTGGCGGCGGGCTGATCCTGGGCGCGGGCGAGGACGCGCTGCTGTACAAGGTTGCGGCCAAGAAGATGCAGAGCCCTGCGTTGCAGCTCTTCGCCAAGGCGGTGCTGTGCAACTGGCTGGTGTGCCTGGCCCTGTGGTGCTCGGCACGCGCCAGGGACGACGTGGCCAAATGCATCATCATCTTCTGGTGCCTTTACGCCTTCATCGCGGCCGGTTTCGAGCACAGCATTGCCAATATGACGGTGTTCTCGGTGGCGCTGATGTCGGATCACCCGGACAGCATCACATTTTCCGGCGCAGCCCATAACCTGACCTTTGTCACCCTTGGCAATACCTTTGCCGGGGCCGTGATCATGGGCTGGGGCTACTGGCGCGCGGCCTCGGCACAGGAACTGAAGGATGCGGCTAAACAGGAAGCAGCGAGGGAAACCGGTTGAAAAGGCAGGGGGAGCAGGCCGGTAAGGCCTGCTCAGACGCCCGGTATTTAGAATTCAACGCTGTAGGACAGAAAGATACCGGCAGAGTTTGTGTAAGTGCCGTTTGTTCGGTCGCGCTTGTAGGCGAGTTCGACATAGAAACTGTCGTAAAAGGTCTTGCCCACCGACGCGGTTGCGAAGCGATTGCTGCCATTGGCTATTTCATCTATGTCGCTGCTGTTGCTGACGTCCTGGACACCACCACCCAGTGTGGCAACCCAATCCTCGCCAAAATAATAGGCGGCATTTGCCATCAAAGTGTCCTGATCAAAGGAAACACCGTCGTCTTGCGAGTTGTCCAGGCTGACCAGTTCGGCGTACAGCTCCAGACCGTTGCCGTTGCCAAGTTCAATCAGCTTGCTGGCACCGGCTGCAAAACCGGTTTCCGTTTCCTCTCCTGGCAGGCCGCCCTCCTGCGAACGGTAGGTGATGTTGTAGCGTGAATCTTCGATGCCGAAGGCGTCATCCCCCTCAAGCCAGACGGTGTAGGAATTCAGGCCGCCAGTGTTGCTCAGCCCGCCGTCCTCTCGGGAGGCCAGCCGTTCACCGCGCAGGAAACTTTTGGCGAGGAAACTGGTATCCAGCTGAAAGGCGCTGGCGCCCAAGGTGTGTTCGCCACCCAGGGCATCCTCGAATGCATAGGTGACGCCTGCGCCGAGCCGTTCAGTCAGTTCATAGCCGTCGTGGTAGCCGGCGCCGTAGAGTTCGCCCGCAACATCGTCAAATCCAATTCCGAACACCGGATTGAACTTGCCGCCGAAGAACCCGAACCGGTCAAACTCAGCGTTCAGGTACAGTTCTTCAAAATAGAAGTCATAGTCGTTCGGGAAGGTTCCCTCACCCCTAACGGATGCGCCAAGCAAAGAGCCCGCCAGCGAGACATTCTCGTTGAAGTAATACACAACATCCAGCGTCGCGGTATAGTCGTCTTCCTGTTCATCTGGATCATCACTGTTGTTGTGAAGGTATTCCAAGGTCAGCTCGGCAAGAATGGGCCTGTCGGGATCATACCCTTCGTCTTCCGCCTTTTCAGCCAGTTCCAGGAGGGCTCTGCTGTCTTCCTCCGCCCAGCCGGCCACCGGCACCGCATGCGCCGCGGCAAATACCGCGCATGTAACAACAATGGATTTCATTTCCTTGCGGTCCTCCTGGATTCCTGCCCGATCCGTGCACAAGAGACTGCTCCAAGCAGAGCGGTTCCTGCCGGTTGAACATGACGTACAAGACCGGCGTCCGCAATACGGCAGGCAAGCACTGCTTGGAGGAATCATTCGGCGCAAATGGGCTGCTGGCAAGCGTTTATCCGCATCTCTGCCGCAGGTTGGCCTAAGTGGCGCATGCTTTCACTTGCGGCGTGCGGCGGCGCGCAGGCCGGATTGCCGTACCATGCATCCCCAGCACCGACTTCCTCGCCTTTCATCAGGAAGGCATTGGCCCCTAGAACCGCCTTCTCGCCGACGCTGGCCCCGTAATGGACAAATCCGCCAACCCCCACCGTGGCGCCGCTGCCCACTGAGATGTAATCCGACTTGAACACGCCTTCCTCCAGGGAATGGCACTGTAGCGTCGCCCGGTAGTTGAATGTCGCATTGTCACCGATGCTGATCAGGGTACGCTCAACAAACTGGGCGCCGTCGTCAAACATCTTGCGGCCGATCCGCATGCCCAGCAGACGGCCGATGACCCCGCGCATCGGTGTTCCCGCGAACAGGTTGATGACAGGGTGGTCGGTCATTTTCCAATGCCGTTCGTGCGACCAGAAGTAATCGTCAAGCACGATTGCCTGGCGGGGTTTCAGCCTGCCGAAGGAGAGGCTGGCCCGTTCACAAAAGACAAAATAGCCGATGGTGAAGAAGCTCATGAAGATCGCCAGAGCAGCCCAGGCAGGAAATCCGATTGCCAGATAGCCCTGCCAGGCAATTTGTACAGCAAAAAGCATGATGCAGATGAGAACCAGCAGGGCAGCCTGGTAGATCAGCGCCGTATTCAGATTGTGGATGTTTTTCTCCTTCAGCCGGCCGGCGCGGGCAGCTGCTTCAAGCTTGCTTGCCATCGCGGTGTCGCGCTGCACGGCACGGGGGATTTCAAAGGGCGGGGAGCCTAGAATCCCCGTATTCTCGCGGATCGGCCCATCGACAGGTATCATCGCCTTTGTGCCGATGAGGCAGTTTTCACCGGTGCGGCCGCCGGCGGGGTAGTGGATGTTGTTGCCCAGGTAATTTCTTGCGCCGATCTTGACCGGCAGCACCCGGAAAGAGGATGCCGAATACTCAGTGTTGATCATCGACAACCCGTCGGAAACCATTGTCCCGGTGCCAATGTCGCAGAGGAACGGGTTGGTGTGGCGTTGGTTGACTCCGAAGTTGGACCCGGTCTGTATCACCTTGTTCAGATTGTAGCCGACATACTGCAGGTAGTAGACGATCGCCGAGCTGTCGCCGAAAATCAGGTTATAGAAGCGGGAATTCGACCAGCCGGCAACAAGGCCGTGCATGAAGAAGTGAAAGCCGTAAAGCGTGTAGACCCGGCCGGGCTCCACGAACTTATGTGCAATGCGCGGCATGATGCCGATGAACAGCAGCCCTGCAGGGAAGGCCACGAGATAGAGGATAAGTGTGACTTGCACGGCGAGGATTGCCATCTCCCGCAGGTCAGTGATCGCTGCGAATTCATCCACATAGCCGCCCAGGATGACCGTTCCCAAGGCGCTGGAAACGAGCCAAAGCATCAAGAAGCCGAAAACCATCCAGCCAAGCGTATAGGACCACCGGCGCAGTTCGCTGCAGTGGCGGGGTTCGATCCGGCAATAGTTATCCTCTGTTTCGACAGCAGGGGTGCCGTGATAGCGCCTGCCGGAAAGTGCAACTTGATCCCTTTCCAGGTTAGACGCGTGGCCAAGCTGGGTTCCATCTTCCATTGATGAACCGATCTCAAGAATGCAGGCTTCGCCGATGAACACATTGTCGCCGATCGTGACCGGCCCGATTTCGATGAAGCCGGCCTCGGCCTGATAGCCAAGCGCAACCGCTTCACGGCGCAGGATGGTGTTTTCGCCGATCGAAATAAGGTCGGTGCAGACCGGCGTCCCGGAATGTATGACTGTGCCGCGCCCGACTTTGGCGCCAAGCGCGCGCAGATAGACATTGTAAACCGGGGTTCCGGCAAGCAGGGCGGGGGGCGCGCTGCGTATCAGGCCTTTGACCAGCCAGAAACGGAAGTACCCCGCGCTCCAAATCGGAATCCGGCTAGGCTTCCAGCGGCCGATCAATGCCCATTTAGCTGCAATCGGAACCAGGCTGAACACCACAAGCAGACCGAAGCCGACAAGTGTCATGCGCGTGCCAGCCGTTACGGCGCTGGGGCTGCCTGACAGTGCAAATTCCACGGTTTTGACAAACAGCCAGAAACCAAACAGGCCATAGGCAATCATCCAGGCGAATTGCGCGGCGCCGCACAGAAGGTACGCGCGGTCGCTTGCGATGTGTTCGGGCTTGGGCGTCTGCGGCGGCATGCGGACCTGCGGCGCGGGCGCCGCGGCCTTGGCACGTTCGCGCAGCTTCCGGATCGTCGGATTGAGGTAGATATCGCGCATGGAAATGCTTGGCAGACCGGCGCATTTGCGCAGCGCCGCGCAATACCGCGCCATCAGCAGCGAATGAGCGCCAAGATCATCAAAGAAGTGATCATCAATCGATATCTTTCCGGCATTCAGGATCGGGCGCAGCTGCTCAGCGAGCAATTCCTCGACGTCGTCGCGGGGGGCGACGGTGTTCTCGCTGCTGATTGTGAAACGCGGTCCGGCCGGCGGAGGCAGCTTCTTCCGGTCCGCCTTGTTGTTGACGGTCATGGGAATGTTCTGCAGCTCTTCCAGATATGATGGGATCATATAGGGCGGCAGCTGCGCCTTAAGCTTCCGTGCCACGGCCTCCTTGTCCAGTGCTTCAAGCTCATTGTTGAGCGCGTAATAGGCGACCAGCTCACGCGTGCCCGGTTCCGCTTCCCAGGTGTCGACAACTGCTTGGGAAATTTCCGGAAACTCCAGCAGCACCGACTCGATTTCCGTCAGTTCGATGCGGTAGCCCCGGATCTTGACCTGGGTGTCGATCCGCCCGTGGAATTCGATTTCGCCGTCTTCGTTGATGCGCCCCAGATCACCCGTGCGGTAAAGTCGGCGGGAGGGGTTGTCGGGGCCGTTCAAGCAATCGGGAACGAACTTCCTGGCCGTCAGGTTCGGACGGTTGAGGTAACCGGCAGCCAGCCCCACGCCTGCAACGGCAATTTCCCCCAGTTCTCCATCGGCCAGCTCTTTGTCTTCCTCCGGGTCGAGGATCGCGATCGAATAGCTTGGCAGCGGGCCGCCAATGGTTACCGGCTTGCCGGGAAGCAGTTCGGTGATGGTGCAGGTGACGGTCGCTTCTGTTGGGCCGTAAGCGTTCAGAATCGTGCGGCCATCCCGGTGCCATCGTGAGATCAGCCCTTCAGGACAGGCCTCACCCGAAACAAGAAGCAGTCGCAGATCTGGCAACTCCTCTTCCACCGTGGCCAGCAAAGTCGGCACACAGCACATCGCAGTGACCTGACGCCGTCGCAGAAAATCCGCAAGTTCCTCTCCGACCAGGCTTACTCCCGGCTTGGTAGGAACAAGTGCCGCGCCGGCCAATAGCGGCACCCATAGCTCCTCGACCGAAAAGTCGAAGGCAATCGTCATGCCCTGATAGACCCGGTCGTCGGGCCGGTAGCCATAGGTCTCGGCCGCAACCCGCACAAAATTGCAGATACTTGCCTGTTCGATCACAACGCCCTTGGGCTTCCCGGTCGTGCCCGAAGTGTAGATGAGATAGGCAATCTCGTCGCCTCTGCCGCTCAGCTCATCAGGGTTCAGGCGGGCAGTGTCGCATGCTTCGATTTGCGGCGCGGCAAAGTCCAAAAAAAATGCCGGGACATCAATCCCGCTGAAGCAGCCAGCATAACGTTCCAGCGATAGCACCGCGTCGACGCCGGCGTCTTCCAGGATGAAAGCGATGCGCTCAGATGGGAAGCCTTCATCCAGCGGCACATAGGCGGCATGGATTTTCTGCACCGCCAGAAGGGCTGTATAGGAGGCTGCGGATTTGTCGAACATCAGCCCAATCCGGTCGCCTGGCCCCAGCCCGTTTGACAGAAGGTACCGCGCCAGCTGATTGGCACGGTTGTCCAGATCCCGGAACGTCAGTGTTGCGTCCTTTGAAATGACGGCAAGGTGATCGCTGTCGCCAAGCGCGTCGAATTCATCGCAGCGTGTTTCAAACAGGTGGTGCAGCCGCTCACCGGGCTGCCAGCGGACAGAGTTGACTGCTGAATGACACGTAAGCACTTTTAAGCTCCAATAAGCGAAACGCTGTACAGCACAGGCTGTTCATGCGCCGTTGCGTGATGGTGCTGTGCTCTGTGCTATCCTTTGCCCTGGCTTGGTTTGCGCGGATGAATGCGGCTGCAGGTTCGTGGTGTTTTGCGCAGTCCGGTTGGGAAGGAATATTTAGCCCCCCCTTCCCAACCTTTCCGGCCCGATGTCCTCAATTCGGATGCTTCCGGGCCGGAATTCCCCTGCACAGCACTCCCTGAGGGCCTCGACCAGCGCTAAGGAAAGCTGATGCACAGTTGCCGGGTCAGGACGTCGCGATGCGGATTTTCCGGCCGGATCTGCCTGGCGCACCCAGAATGTCCGCTGTTGCACGCTCCAGAATGTCCAGCCCTTCGGCCAATTCACCTCTGGTGATCGTCAGAGGCGACATGCATTTGACGACCTCGTCATCCGGGCCGCAACGCTCGCAAATCAGTCCAAGGGCGAAGCAACGGTCGCGAACATCGCCGGCCGTGTTTGCGCTCGCGAAGCTGATCCCACGCATCAGCCCGCGCCCTTTGACTCGTTCCAGATGCTCGGGGAACCGGGCTGTTATGCCCTGAAGGCGCCCTTCAAGGTATTCTGCTTTCTCCGTGACTTCACGGGAGAAATCCTTGGTCCGCCAGTAGTGGCGCAGCGTTGCCGCGGCTGTCACGAAAGCGTGGTTGTTGCCGCGGAAAGTCCCGTTGTGCTCACCGGGCTGCCAATAATCCAGTTCCCGCTTGAACAGGACCAGCGCAAGCGGCAGCCCATAGCCGGAGAGTGACTTCGAAAGGGTGACGATATCAGGAACAATGCCCGCCGGTTCAAAGCTGAAGAACGTTCCGGTGCGTCCGCAGCCGGCTTGAATGTCATCGACGATGAGCAGGATCTCCAGGCGGTTGCACAGAGCCTCAAGCCTTTGCAGCCACGCCCAGCTTGCGGGGTTGAGCCCGCCTTCACCCTGCACGGTCTCGACGAGCACGGCTGCCGGCAGGTCGATGCCGCTGGAGCTGTCGCACAGCATTTTCTCCAGAACGGCGACCGTATCCACGTCAGCTCCGAGATAGCCGTCGAACGGCATGCAAATTGCGCCGTTCAAGGGCACGCCGGCAGCTTTGCGCAGGGTTTGATTGCCGGTCATCGAAAGCGAGCCAAGCGACACGCCGTGAAAACTGTTGGTGAAGTGCACCACATTGGCCCGGCCAGTCACTTTCCTGGCAAGTTTCAACGCCGCTTCCACTGCGTTTGTGCCGGTTGGTCCGGTGAACTGCGCAACATAGTCCAGACCTCGGGGGCGCAGGATGGTGTCGGCAAGTTCAGCCAGGAACTGCGCCTTGGCCTCTGTGTGCAGATCAAGGCTGTGAGCGATGCCATCGGCATTCACATACTCGGTCAGGGCATTTTTCAGAACGGGGTTATTGTGCCCGTAATTCAGCGACCCTGCGCCGGAAAGAAAATCGAGATAGCGGTCTCCCTTCTCGCTCCAGATTTCGCAGCCGACAGCTTTTGCAAAAATTGCAGGCATTGATCTGGCATAGGATTGCACGTTGGATTCATATCTCGCAAAGATTCCGGCTTCGGAAAACAGAACGTTTTCAGAACCGAATTGCTGCACGTGTTCCATGGTATTCTCCATATCTAACGCAGCACGCCCCAGGCGCAGGCCCGGGCGGGGTATTTAACTGTATTTGAAGTTGCGTGGCGGACCGTTTACGGTGCTCGTGCGGATTGCCCGATTATTCCGAGGAGCCAATGAGCACGTAAACAAGGGGCGCCCTGCAGCCGGCAAGTTCCTGGCGGATAAACCGCGTGGCGGACACGCGGTCCTGAAACACCCCTCCACAGGCGAATTTGGCATCCAGCACCTGCCACAGGCCGGTTTTGGTCTTTGCAAGCTGGAATTTCAGATCTGCCTTCGGAGAACTGTCCAAGCGCCCGGCGGCGGCTTCCTTGCGGATGGCCGCGCGCTCTCCGCGAGAGGAAAGCAGGCTTTTGGGTGCAGAACAAGCATTTACGCCGCTTTGGTTGCCGCAGCGCAATTCCGGCCGAACAATCATTTGATCCCCCCTAGTTTAAAACCCCCTATTTTGCCCCACTAGCAAATGAGAAGAATAGCAAATCGCTATTCCTCACGTTCCATGACCGCGGATGAATACATCACGTCCACGGGTTTACCTTGTTAGGATAAATCGACCACTCACTGTTGCATGGCAGCATCATCATATTACCATTTTGCGAAAATTTCAAGAAATTATTTGAAAGGCAAGCTCTGCTCACTAGCCCGGATCGGGCTTCAAATTGAATTCTGTAGCATAAATTGGAGTTTAGCCGAAGCTCTCCTTCCGCGGGCGGGTTTCCCCTTTGGCCTGTGCGGTAAGTATGCCGCGCCGGGATTGTCCGTACAGGAGGTGGAGGAGCACTTTTTCTTGTGCTGTGGCCGTGTGATCGAAGTCGCGGTCTTTCAGGAAATTCCCCTTGGGCTTACCTTCGCGGCAAGCCTGCGCACGCTATGCTCTGGCTTCTGAAAGGGGCGGCACCTTGATGTTCGCAGCAGTTCGGCCCGGATGTAAAGTCAGGTGCGTCCGCAGTTCAGATGCAGCCGATTGCAAACCCGCTGAAACTCAAAGCTGTCTCGAGAAATATGGTGACCCCGTGCGGACACGAACTCTTATCTTACCGGAACGCAGGCATGAATGAGAGGAATGGTGCCCCCGGAGGGTCTCGAACCCCCGACCCCCTGATTACAAATCAGGTGCTCTACCAGCTGAGCTACAAGGGCCTGACCGTTCCTGAACCTGCGAGTAGCACCTATCTCCAAGCATCTCAAGAGATTATTTTCCGGTAGATGAGAGCACTGGTTCAACCGTATTTTCGAACACATTTATTGCATTGCTTGAACCTCTCTTACTCCTAAGGAGGCCGCCCGTAGCCTCCTGTTGCGAACTCGACCAACCGGGTCTTTCAGACATCACTTTGAAGACATAGGCGCGGGTAGTGTTCTGCAAGCTCTACACCGGGCAAGCCGTAATCGCGGCCGCTGGCTTCTCCATTGGTCCATTGGGACTAAAGCCTCGCGCAGGCTGTAGAATATCTCACCTTTGATCAAGTCGTAGCAGAGCCCGGCGTCGAAGCTTTCGCAGCATCCGTTTTTCCAAGGTGATCCTGGCTCGATGCAAGAGGCCTGGTGCCGCCCGCAGCAATGTTTCCCTTCACTTCTGCGGGCCTGTGCCAGCGGTCATGTATTCAAGCAGCGCGAGGCAGCGTTGAGCCGCCGGGTTGCCCCGGCCGAACCGGGTGAGCTTTGCATAGAGCCGGGTGTTTCTTGAATGCCAGTCCACAGGCATTTCAACCAGGGAACCCCTTGTCAGGTAGGAATCGGCAAAGCTGCGCCAGCCCAGTCCCAGGCCGGCGCCGGCCGCAGCGGCCTCCAGCAGATAGACATAGCTGTCGAATTCCTCTCTGACCTGCCAGCCAGAAAAGTCAGGATGCGCCCGTTGCCAGTCCCGCCAGGTCATCCAGCCGAAATTATCCTTGCTCAGTTCCAGCAGCGGCGGCGGGGCATAGGAACCTTCAAGCGCTCCCTGTGCCTGCTCGATCAGGTCAGGCGTGCCGACCGGTTTGATTTCCTCGTCGCAAACCACAACATGCTCTTCCACCGGCGGGAGTGAAGAGTACTCGAACACGATATCAGCTCCAGTATCTACTGCCGACCGGGTGAGGTTGTATTCAGCGGTCAGCAGCCGCAGTTCCACCTCCGCGCCCAGAGCTTTGCGTAACTGGCCATGGCGTGGCATCAGCAAAAGATGTGAAACCGAATGCGAACAGACCAGGGTGACCAGGTTCCCGCCCCGTGCCAGGCCGCGGACCGAATCCTGCAGCATGTCGAGGCCCTGCACCATCCCAGCATAGAACTGCTGCCCCTTTCTTGTCAGGCGGATGGGCGAGCTTCCCCGGTCAAAAAGCAGGGTGCCGAAGCGGATTTCCAGGTTGCGGATATGGCGGCTTATGGCGGGCTGCGACGTGTTCAGCTCCTCCGCCGCGCGGGCAAACCCTTGAAGGCGGGCCGCCGCTTCGAATGCAGCCAGCGCGTTGAAGGAGGGGAGGGTGTATTTCCGTTCCGGCATATCAGTTTCGATATGTCGCCATGGACGCAAAAGCAATGGAAATCCGCGGGGATCCCAAGGAAGCTCCTGTGCGAAAGACACCCCTAATCGACTGGCGGATTGCAGCATGGACGACTACGAAAAACCACGTAAATGGGCAGATCCCAAGGTGAAGCTCTTTCTGCACCAGGTGGGCTTTACCTGCCCGCCGCATGACTTCGATGCAGCCCCTTCCGACTTTCTCCGCATGGCGCCGCGCAGTGTCGGCGCCCACGGCTGGATGCTGCATGTGCCCGACTACGCGCACCGGCTGGACCAGCGGAAAAAGAACTTCGGCATGCTTGAGGATTTTCTGGAATGCATGGCGAACAACGGGGCCGATGTCTGCGCGCAGGTGGGATCGAACTGGGTGCATGCCTCCGGCCTGGGGGTCGAAGGGATCCGCCGGCATTGCGAGATGCTGAGCGACAAATACGAGACTCCGTTCCACATGGCCGGCTATGCGATGGTCGAAGCGCTGCGCGAAAGCAACATCGAGAAAGTCGCGCTGAACGCCTGTTATCACCCCGACAGCTGGTACAAGGGCACTGTCAGTTTCCTGAAAGAAGCCGGGTTCGACGTGGTCTGGGCCGGAAACTTTTATGATCAGGGCTGGTTTGCTTCTCAGCAGGAGGTCGATGACTGCATCTGGTGCTTCGACGAAGAGCTGATCTGGAAGTCCTTTGAGTATACCGCAGAGCAAGCTCCCGACGCCGATGCTTACCTGATCAACGGAATGAGCAATTACCGCCGCCCATCAGACGGGATTGCGCAGCGCCCGGTCCATTATGCCGCCGCGCTGGAGGAGCGTCTGGGCAAGCCGGTCATCGGCCATGACATCGCGCTTTACTGGCGGATTTTCAAAACTCTCGGCATTGCGCCGGAAACCCCTCTCGGCAGCCTGCTTTCATCTTTGAAGGACTGATCATGCATAAGATTGTTGCCCTTTGGGCCATCCCCCGCTCCACCTCCACCGCGTTTGAATGGATGATGCGGCAGCGCGGTGATCTGGATTGCCTGCACGAGCCTTTCGGTGAGGCCTGGTACCAGGGCGAGGATCCGCTCTGGCCGCGCTTCAGGGAGGGCGAAAAGACAACGCCCGGCCTGACCCTGGAAAGCGTCTGGGGCGGTATCCGGGAACGGGCCCAAAACGGGCCGGTCTTCATCAAGGACTTTCCGCATTACATCAATCACATGTGGAACCCGGAGTTCCTGTCGCATTTCACCCATGCCTTCCTGATCCGCGACCCCGCCAAGACAATCACATCGATGCACCACAAGTGGCCCGACTTTGACGAGCTGGAAGTGGGCTTTCCCGAACAGCGCGCACTGTTCGACTTGCTGACTGCGCTGAACGGCACGCCGCCGCCGGTTGTCGACAGCGACGACCTGCTTGAAAATCCTGCGGAGATGACTCGGGCCTTCTGCGATGCGGTCGGCATCCCCTTCATCGGGGAGGCGCTGAGCTGGGAGGCCGGCGGCGACCCATCGGCCCACAGCTGGTGGGACGGCGGATCCTTTCATGCGAACTTGGCCAAATCCACCGGGCTTACGCCTCAGCAGCGCAAATATGTCGATCTGCAGGACGTGCCGGAACGGGTCCGCCGGGTGCACCGCCGCATGAAACCGCATTATGATCACTTGCACGGGCACCGGATCCGGCCCGGGAACGCCCCCTCCTAAAACGGAAGGACCAGGGAATTGCCGTCACCAACCTCCGTGAAAGACGTTGTGGAAGCCGGGCTGTGCATCGGTTGCGGGCTGTGCGAGGCGCTGGCGCCTTTGCAATGGAAGATGGCCTACACGCCGCAAGGCCGCCTGCGCCCTTCCCGGATCGGCCCGGGGTCCGATGCCGCGATATTGCAGGCCTGCCCGGGGGCGGTTGCCCGCCCCAACGGCGAAGCTGCCCCGCTCGAGGATTCTGTCTGGGGCGGCTACCACCGGATGCAGGAGGCCTGGGCCGGCGAGCCGGATACCCGGTTCCGGGCTGCGACAGGCGGTGTCCTGACCGCGCTCGCCGCGCACCTGCTTCGGTCCGGCGAGGCACGCTTCATCCTGCATTGCGCGGCCGACCCGCAGGCACCGATGCGCTCCGTCTGGTGCCTCAGCGACACTCCCGGCCAGCTCTTGGAGCGCGCAGGATCACGCTACGGGCCGAGCGACACGCTGGCCGGGCTGCAAGCGGCGCTTGAGCGCGACGAACCTTTTGCGGTTATTGCAAAACCCTGCGATGCCGGCGCGTTGCGCGAACTTTCTAAATCCGATCAGCGGCTGGCCCGGAACCTCGTGGCCGTTCTGGTCATGGTCTGCGGCGGCGCATCGGACCTGGGCAAGTCGCAAGCCGTGCTCGACGAATACGGCCTGTCCGAGGCAGACGTCGCACTGTTCCGCTACCGGGGCCACGGCAATCCCGGGCCGACACGGATCGAAACGCGCGACGGCCGCGCCTTCCAGAAAACTTATGGTGAGATGTGGGCTGACGAAGGCGGCTGGCGTATCCAGACCCGCTGCAAGCTCTGCCCCGATGCCTTGGGGGAAGCCGCGGATGTAGCAGCCGCGGACATATGGCCGGATGCCAGCCCCGATGGCGACGACGAGGGCTTCAACGGGGTAATCACACGGACAGCAGCCGGCGAGCAGCTCTTCCGCGCCGCGTGCGAAGCCGGGAGCCTGACCGCCGGCGCAGGCATCACACCCCGCCAGTTCGACTCCTTTCAACCGCATCAGGTCCGCAAGAAACACGCCTTGGCCGCGCGGCTCAGAGGCATGGCCGCGGCGGGCTCCCCGGTTTTTGAGCATGAAGGTCTAAGGCTGGAAGCGCTCGACACCAACGATGCGCAGGAGGAGTCAGGAACCCTGCAGCGTGTCCGCGACGGGAGGTTCCGTGAAGAACTCCCGTAATCGCGGCGTATTGCGCGCACCGGGGCTGCCGCCCGACGCGTAGAAAATCCGCCGCTGCCCTGCCGGTTAGGCGAAAGGACAAGGTGACAGGGTACAGAATCCGCTGAACTCCTCCAGGAGAGCCTCGCCGTCCGGTTCACTGTAAGCATCCACCAGACAGGCAGGACTGCCAGGCAAGGCGCCCGCGGCATGGCGCTGGATATGATCACTCGAGCCGTCCGATCCAATCGAGGAAGTACGTTGTTCCAGCCTTCCGGGCACCCGCTCGGGTCATGGAGCAGTAATACCCGCGATTGGTTTTGCATTCATGCTCGCATGCAAGCGCAAGCGTTCCGTTCGCCAGGAACTCATCCAGTATGTGGCGCCAGCCAATGCCGACACCCAGACCGTTCTGGATGGCCCGCAAGTAGACCATGTAGCTGAGGTAACTGTCATGGGCGGGCGGTTTGGGGATGACAACCTCCGTTTCCTGAAAGAAACGGTTCCAATCATTGCTATGGTCTGAACTGTTCAAATGCAGCAGCTTTTGCCGACCCAGTGATGGCAGGTCCATCGGTGCTCCATCACGCAAAAGACCGGGATGGCAGACGGCAACCATCGTTTCCTTGAAAATCAGCTGGCTCTCTGCCCCGGCCAGGCCGTCTTCGCCGAACAGGATGACAGCATCGCATTTCCTGGGGTCGAAATCCGCGTTCTGATCCCTAGTGATGACCTGCAGCTTGATATCGGGAAAGGTCGCCTGAAACCCGGCCAGGCGGGGTAGCAGGTAGAGGCTGGTAAACCCGATGCTGGCGCTGACGATGATGGTTTCATCGCCGCTCCGGGCGCGCAGCGTCTCAAGCCCCTCGCGGATTGCGTCAAAGCCTGAGGCGACCGCCCCGGCCAGAATTCTCCCTTCCTCTGTCAGTGTCAGCCTCGGTTTGCTTCGGAGGAAAAGGGTCACGCCCAAATCCGCCTCCAGCGCCGCGATGTGCCGGCTGACCGCGGGCTGCTGCACGTTCAGCTCTTGTGCGGCGCGCGAGAAGCTCAGGCAGCGCGCCGCCGCCTCGAAGGCGTTGATCTGATGGAGAGGGATCCGGCGCGACACCATCATTCCTTTGACGAACTATATGCATTCACCATTTCCGCCTTTTTCCACGTTTTCAACTGCGCAATGCTGAATTGAACCTTGAAGAAGGAATGATCCGTGCGGAAACAGGTTCTGGCCCTGGGCGGCGATGGGATTGGCCCTGAAATCCTGGAACAGGGCCTGCGGGTTGCCCGCCATCTGGCCGCGCGCTCCGGCATCGACCTGTCGGTGGAGCATGGCCTGCTGCACGGGGCCTCATGGGAGGCTTACGGAACCTTCTGCACCCACGATGTGCTTGCCCGGGCGCGGGCTTCGGACGCAGTCCTGATCGGCGCCGTTGGCGGCCCGCAGTGGGACGGTATCCAGGTGCCGGGCGGGGCTGAGTGCCAGGACGGGCTGATGTATCTGCGCCACCATTTGCAGACTTATCTGGGCCTGCGGCCTGCCCGCGCCTGGGGGCCGCTTCTGAACCGCACGCCCTTCCGAAAGGGTTTGGCGGACAGGGCCGATGTGCTGATCCTGCGCGAGATGTGCGGCGGGGCGATGTTCGCAACTGAGCGCGGGCGGCGCGACGTGAACGGACTGCGGCAGGGCTTTGACCTGACAGCCTATGACGAGGCCGAGGTTGCCCGTTTCGCCCACGGCGGCTTCCAGCTGGCGCGCAAGCGGCGCGGACGGCTGGTCAGCTGCGACAAGTCCAACGTGATGGAAAGCTACAAGCTCTGGCGCGAGGTTGTCACCGAAGTGGCCCGCCACTACCCGGATGTGGCGTTCGAGAACATGTTCGCGGACAACTGCGCCTATCAGCTGATGATGCGCCCGCATGATTTCGACGTGGTGATCGGCTGCAACCAGCTGGGCGATGTCCTCAGCGATCTGACCGCGGTTTACGCCGGATCCCTGGGCATGCTGCCCTCGGCCTGCCTGTCAGCCAATCCGGACGGCGAGCCGGTCTTCGGACTCTATGAAAGCACCGCCGGATCCGCCCCTGACATCGCGGGGCAGGGCATTGCCAATCCTATTGGCACCATCCTGTCCATCGGCATGATGTTCACCTACAGCCTCGGGCTACCTGCGGCCGGAAAGCAGGTCGAAGAGGCGGTCGGTGAGGTTCTGCAGTCCGGGGTCATGACGCCCGATCTGGGCGGGGCAGCCACAAGTGCTGCAATGACCGATGCGATCCTCGAAAGGCTAGCGGGGTGAGCGCGTTTGATTACGTCATCGCCGGCGGCGGGTCCGCTGGTTGTGCGCTGGCGGCGCGGCTGGCCGAAGACCCCGGTGTTTCGGTCTGCCTCGTTGAGGCCGGCGGTAAGGGGCGCGGCCTGTTCATCCGGATGCCCGCGGGAAACGGGTTTGTCTTTGGCAATCCGAGGCTCGACTGGGGCTACACTTCAGTCCCGCAGCCGGGACTGAACGCGCGCCGGGTCTATTTCCCGCGCGGCAAGGCCTTGGGCGGGTCCTCCATAGTCAATGGCATGATCTATATGCGCGGGGTCGCGGCGGACTACGACACCTGGCAGCAGATGGGGCTCGACGGGTGGTCTTATGCGGATGTGCTGCCGTATTTCCGCCGGTCCGAAGGCGCACGCGGCCGGCGCGACGCCTGGCACGGGGCGGACGGGCCCCTGAAAACCGAGCCGGCGCGGAATTTCGGGGAGATGGAGCAGGCATTCCTCGACGCCGCCGTGGCTGCGGGGCACCAAAGGATCGACGATTTCAACGGGCCGCTCCGCACCGGCGTCGCGCGCAATGACAGCACCGTGTCAAAGGGCGTGCGGCAATCCTCGGCGATTGCCTATCTGAAGAACCCCCCGCGCAATCTGACGATCCGCACCCACACCCAGGTCGCACGGGTCGTGATCGAGAAGGGCAGGGCGGCGGGGGTGCAAACGTTGAGCGGAGAGATGATCCGTGCCGCGCGCGAAGTGGTCCTGTGCCAGGGGGCTGTCGGCACGCCGCAGCTGCTGATGCTGTCGGGGATCGGACCCGCGGATCATCTGGCCGGGCATGGGATTAATGTGGTGGCCGATCTGCCGTCTGTGGGCGCCCATCTGTCGGATCATCCTGATGTGCCGCTGCAATACGGCTCGGACCGGCTGGATCTGAGCCACGCCAGATACCAGCGGCTGGACCATGCGGCCAGGCTGATGGGTCATTGGCTGTGGAATGGCGGCGGCCCCGGGGGCGGGGCGTTCTTTTCCACGGTGCTGTTTCATGCCTTTGGCGACCCGGCCCTGCCTGAGCTGGAGGTCTTCATGACCCCCATGGTGGTCGAGGAAAACCTCGGAAACGGTGCCGGGGAGGGCGTGCCGGTGCTGCAACGGCTCGGCCGCAAACTGCTGGTGCGCGGGCGCAAGATGGCCCTGCCGGGGGTGCAGATTGACATCAACCTCGAAAGGCCTCGGTCCGAAGGCACGGTGCGGCTGGCCAGTGCGGACCCAAGGGCCCATCCGGTGATCGACCCGAATTACTTTGCCGACCCCCACGATATTGACGTTTTGAAACGCGGGGTTGCGGTGATGCGGGAGGTTATGGCCCAAAACCCGATTGTACGGCTTGTCACCGGCGAGACCGGCGTGTGGAAAGACGCCCGGTCCGACGCCGAAGTCACCCAGGCCATTCGCGAAACCGCCTATACCGGCCATCACCTGGCCTGTACGGCCCGCATGGGCGACGTGCTGGACAGCCAGTTGCGCGTGCATGGGGTCGAGGCGCTGCGGGTTTGCGATGCGTCGGCCATGCCTATGCAAATCACTGGCAACCTTTATGCCACGGTGGTCATGATGGCGGAAAAAGCTGCCGACATGATCCTTGGCCGTGCGCCCTTGGCCCCCTGAATTCCCGATGGAGACCGCCAAATGACGATCCGAAACTTTCAGTACTTCGCCGGCAACGCGTGGCACGACCCCGCGGAGGGCGGCTATATCGACAGCGAAAACCCCGCGAACGGGCAGGTCTGGGCGCGCGTGCCCGATTGCCGGTCCGCAGATGTCGGCCGCGCGGTGGCTGCGGCGAAATCCGCCTTCTACGACGGCCCCTGGGGGCGGATGCAGCCAGCGGAGCGCGGGCGCTGCCTGCGGCGCATGGGCGATGCGGTCTCGAAACACGCCGAGCGGCTGGGATTGGTCGAGACCCAGGACAACGGCAAGCTGCCGTCGATGATCACGCCGGGGCTGCGTGAGGGGCAATGGCTGGTCGACAGCTTCCACTATTACGCGGGCATGTGTGACAAGTTCGAAGGCCGCGTGATCCCGGCCGAGGCCCCGGACATCCACAACTACGTCAAATGGGAACCCTTTGGCGTGGTGGCGCAGGTGCTGCCGTGGAACTCGCCGCTCGGGACCCTGTTCTGGAAACTGGCGCCCTGTCTTGCGGCCGGGAACACGGTGGTGATCAAGCCGTCGGAGCATTCAAGCTGTTCCACCCTGGACCTGATGGAGGTGCTGCTGGAAGCCGATCTGCCGCCGGGCGTGCTGAACGTGGTCACGGGCTATGGCCCAACCACCGCTGCGCCGATGATCGAACACCCGGATGTGCGCATGGTCAGTTTCACCGGCGGCACGGTCGGCGGGCGCGCGGCAGCGGTTGCCGCGGCCCGGCAGGTAAAACCGGTGGTGATGGAGCTTGGCGGAAAGTCCCCCCAGATCGTTCTGCCGGACGCCGATCTGGACCTTGCGGTGAACGGCGCCGCTGCGGGCATCTTCCCGCCGGGAGGTCAAAGCTGCATCTCCGGCTCGCGGCTTCTGGTGCATCGCGGCATCATCGGTGAATTCACGGAGCGGCTGGTTGAAGTCGTCAAGAAAGCCCGCGTGGGTGATCCGCTGGATCCTTCCACCCAGATCGGCCCGATGGCCAACCGCCCGCATTACGAAAATGTCCTGAAACGGATCGGGGCCGCAGAGAAAGCCGGCCACAGGCTGCTTCTGGATGGCCGCAGCGCCTGCCGGGACTCCGGATATTACATTGGCCCGACAATCTTTGCCGATGTCCCCAACAGTGCCGATCTGGCCCAGAACGAGGTTTTTGGACCGGTGGTCAGTACAGAGGCCTGGGACGACGAAGACCAGGTCATCCATACTGCCAATGACACGGTTTACGGCCTCGCCGCCGGCATCTGGACCCGCGATGTGGCAAAGGCGATGCGCATGGCCGACCGGATCGAGGCCGGCACGGTTTACATCAACAACTACTTCAACGCCGCCACCCAGTCCCCCGTCGGCGGCTGCAAGCAATCGGGCTACGGGCGCGAGAACGGCTGGGACGGCATGCGGTGCTTCCTCCACACGAAATCCGTCTGGCTGTCCACCAATCCCAGCCTGCCTGATCCCTTTGCCTGAATTCGCGAGGTTTGAATAATGGAACGCAAGCGCAATGCCGCCTGGAACCACCATCCCGATCTGCCGATCCCGGTCTCGCCGATCCTGAGCTGGCCGCCAAGGCCCCTGGCCTGGCTGAAGTGGCTTTCAACCTATTGGCTTGCGCTGAGTTCCGTCACGGTCGAGCTGTTTCTTGCCTGGGCCGTCTACCAGTGGTTTCAGCCCGGCTGGGAGGAAATGCAGAGCCTTGCGCCCGCGTGGATGGTGCAAATCTGGCTGCGTAATTTCCTGTTGCTGATGCTCGTCGCGGGCGGCCTCCACCTGTGGTTCATCACGCTCAAGGGCCAGGGAAAATATCTGAAATTCGACGGCCGCGATCAAGCGGCGGACAACGGCCATTTCACGTTCCGCAATCAGGTCCACGACAACATGTTCTGGTCGATCGCCTCCAGCCTGACCTGCTGGACACTGTATGAGATCGGCTATTTCTGGGCGGCTGCGAACGGGATGGTGCCGCAGATCACCCTGGCGTCCAATCCCGTCTGGTTCCTCGCCTGGCTGGTGATCATTCCGGTCTGGTCCAGCTTTCACTTCTACTGGGCGCACCGCCTGCTGCACTGGCCGCCGATGTACCGCCTGGCCCACTCGCTGCATCACCGGAACATCAATATCGGCCCTTGGGCCGGCATTTCGATGCACCCGGTCGAAGCCGTCCTGTATTTCTCAACGCTGCTCATTCACTTCATCGTGCCCTCGCACCCGGTCCACTTCCTGTTTCATTGCTACGTGAACGGCCTCAACCCGTGCGTGTCGCATTCAGGCTTTGAAAAAATCAGCGTGAAGAACAGGAACCGTTTCACCGCGGGTGACTTTTTCCACCAGTTGCACCACCGCTATTTCGAATGCAACTACGGCACCGCCGAGATGCCATGGGACGTGATTTTCGGCTCGTTCCACGATGGCAGTGAAGACGCTACCCGCATCACCCGTGAACGCAAGAAGCGCATGCACGCCCATGGTCAGGACAGGGCGCCCGCCGCGCGGGACAAGGTGTCATGACCCCGGTTTCCCGGCTGGCGGCCTTTGCGGTTTCGGCAGCGCCGGATGCCGGGCTGAAACAGGTGATTGCCCCGGCGGTCGCGGATTGCTTCGGCTGCATTCTGGCCGGAGCCGGCAGCAGCGCTGCCCGCCGGGCGACGCAGGCGCTGGCCGCATTCGGTCCGGGCCCGGTCCCTCTCTACGGCACCGGGGATACGCTCAGCGCGCCGATGGCCGCGCAACTCAACGCCGTCGCAGGCCATGCGTGGGACCTCGATGACTGGGAGGAACCGGGGAACACGCACCCAACGGTGATCCTGCTGCCAGCCCTGCTGGCGGCCAGCCATATCCGCAGGTCCGGCGGTGCGGATCTGTTTGCCGCCTATGCCGTCGGGGCCGAGATCATCATGCGCCTTGGCGAGGCCGTGTCCTTGGACCACTACGCGCGCGGCTTTCACTCCACGGCAACTCTTGGCGTCATTGGTGTTGCGGGCGCCGCAGCACGATTGCTGCGTTTGACAAAGGAACAGACAGCACATGCCCTCGCATTGGCGGTGTCCCAATCCGCCGGCTTCACGCTGCAGTTCGGCTCCAATGCCAAACCCCTTCAGGCGGGGTGGGCCGCACGGGGCGGGCTGGAGGCCGCGCTGCTTGCCGCGCAAGGCGTCACGGGTCAGCCGCATGTCCTGGACCACGCACGCGGCTTCGCGGGGCTCATGGCCGATTTTGATCCCCGGCGGTTCTCGCAGGCATTGGACAGGCTTGGCGCCCCCTGGGCCTTGGACGAATACGGGCTCGTCCTCAAACCCTGGCCGTCCTGCGGATATACACACCGGCTGATGACGGCGGCGCTGGAGTTGCGCCCCGCCCTTGCGGGGCGGCTTGCCGGGGTAACGTCGATCCGCGCCGGCATGCCCGATTTTCACGCGGCGATCCTACCTTTTGACCGCCCGCGCACGCGGACTGAAGCCCTGTTCTCTGTCCCTGCCTGCATTGCCCAAATGCTCGTGTCCGGGAACCTGACCCTTGACGACAGCGCCGGCGCATTCTGGGAACAGCCGGAGACTGCCCGGCTCATCAGCCTGACGGCGGTTGCGCCTGAGCCGGCCAAAAGGCCTGAAATGAATTATGATCCGCATCAGCCGGATCAGCTGACGATCAGCCTCGGCGGTGGAGAGGTGTTGCAATTCGCCTGCGGCTACCCGCTCGGGGCTGCGCAAAACCCCATGACCCCGGACCAGCTGGACGCGAAATACGCCGCTCTGACGGGGCATCCCGAAAACACCTTCACCAGCCTTCTCCAATGGCCGGATGCACCGGACATTGCCGCATTTTTCCGGAGGATTTCCGCATGACCCACCGCAAACGCTCAGGCGGCCGCGCCGCGCGCCGGCAAATCCGCGGCGACGGTGCCGGATCCGGCCCGACCCCGGCAATATGGCCCGGGATCGAAGGCGGCCGGTTCGCGCCCTTGTCCCGATCCGAAATCGGCATGATCGACCAGACAGCTATTCGCATCCTCGAAGAGATCGGTGTCAAAGGCGCCACGCAATCCTGCATCGGCACGGTTTGCGCCGCGGGCGGCACCTTGACCGAAGATGGCCGCCTGCTGATGCCTGAAACCCTGGTGCGCGAGGTTCTGAAAACCGCAGGCCGGGGGTTCAAACTGCATGGTCTGAAGCCGGAATTCGATATCGACCCGTCCGGCAGCCGCACCCATTTCGGCACATCCGGCGCGGCGGTGCATATCATCGACAGCGAAACCGGCAAGATCCGCGACAGCACCCTGCGCGATCTCTACGATATGGCGCGCCTCGCGGACCAGTTGCCCAATATCCACATGTTCCAGCGGACCGTTGTGGCCCGGGACATCACCGACCCGCGTGAGATGGATCTCAACACCGCCTATGCCTGCATGAAAGGCACCGCAAAGCCCACCGGCACCTCCTTCGGATCGGCCGGGGCGATGGAAGAGGCGGTGCAGATGATGGCAATGGTTACCGGCGGTCCGGATACCTTGCGTGCCCGCCCGCCGATGTGTGTTTCCACCTGTTTCATCGTCCCGCCGCTGACCTTCGCCGAAGAAGCGCTTAGCGTCATCGAATGCGCCGCCAGATACGGCATCCCGCTCAAACTGGTTTCGGCGGGCCAAGCGGGCGCGACCAGCCCCGCCCCGCTGGCAGGGGCCGTGGCGCAGCAGACCGCGGAGGTGCTCGCCGGTATCGTCTACGTCAACCTGCTGAACCCGGGACACCCCGCCACCTTCGGCGCCTTGCCCTTTGTCAGCGACCTGCGCACCGGGGCCATGTCCGGCGGCAGCGCCGAGCAGGGCTTGCTGATGGCGGCCTGCGCCCAGATAGCCCGGTTCTATGATATCCCCTGCGCCGTAAGCGCGGGGATGACCGACAGCAAACTTCCCGATTTCCAGGCCGGCTACGAAAAGGGTTACACCGAATTGCTGGCCTCGCTGGCCGGTGCGAACCTGATCTATGAGGCGGCCGGCATGTACGGCTCGCTCCTGGGGGCATCGCTGGAAAGTTTCGTTCTGGACAATGACCTGATCGGGTCGGTCATGCGCGCGACCCGGGGCTTCGAGGTGAGCGAAGACACGCTGTCCCTCGAAACCATACGGGATGTCTGCATTGGCGGGCCGGGGCATTTCCTAGGCCATGACCAGACGATCAACCGCATGGAAAGCGACTATTTCTACCCGGCAATGGCCGACCGGCGCACCCCCCAGGAATGGGCGGGGGCATCCGACAAGGACCTTCTTGAACACGCCCGGACGCGCACCAGGGAATTGCTGGCCCGGCCCGCGCCCGCGCACATCCCTTATGAGGTGGATCAAGCCATTCGCCGGCATTTCCCGATACACCGGCTTGGAGATGGTCTTGAACCGGTGCTGCAGCAAAGCTGACATTTGCCGCCGCTGCCGTATCGGGTGGTGTTCTCAATTCCGCATTTCTTAGGCTCGCCGCGGCCCGCGCTTCGGGGCCGCAGCCTCTATCCGGAAGCGGAACAGCTTGAAATCTTCATGGCACTGCGCAACCCGGCCACCTTTTTGCCGGCGCTGTTTGCAACAACCGCCTGCGGCACCAGGCACGAAGTGCTGCGCGGATGCGACCCGCCGTAGCTGCGCTGGTCCGGGCTGGAGCGCCTGCGCGCCTACCTGGGCGCCTGTCCGGATATGACAGAGGTCCCAATGTGCCGGCTCTGTGCGGCCCTTCTCGAAAACTCGCACCTGAGAATGCTCTCGAGGAGGGGCTGGGTTTCCCCGGCCGGACCGCGCAACTGGTTGAGAAATTGAGCGGGATCTATGAAGAAGATCTCTATGCCATCCAGCGGAGGCCCGGGGTGCCGCTCATTTCCCGGCAGCCCCGATTATCCCGGCAGAATGCAGGCCTGCTCCAGCCTATTGCACCGGCTGGCCGTTGCGGCCGAATGTCAGGTTTTCGGTCGTCAGGTCGTCATAGGTCACCTCGACCGCGATCTGCTGGATCGAGCCCAGCGGGTAGCTGCGGTAGGGCAGGCCGTCCTCTTCCTTGATCATGTTGGGAAAGCCTTCCTCCAGGTGGCAGTCCGGCAGCGGCCAGATTTCCGGCGCCGCGCCGTTCACCCCCAGCCTGACCTGCGCCAGCCCGCAGCGCCAGGACCACAGGTGGGTCACGTAAAGCAGGTCCTGGCCGTCGAACTCGCGCACATGGATCCAGTTGGCCTGGGTTGCGGCCAGGATCGGCTTGACCTCCAGCGCGGTGGTGAAGCGGCCGGTGGCCTCCTGCGGTTCCGCTGCCAGGGCGGTTTGCTCCGCTGCCGGAGCGGGCGCTGCAGCCGCAGTTTCCTGAGTGCGGCCCTCCGTCCCAGGCTGTGCGGAAGCGGCAATAATGGCCAGGATCACATCAAACATCATCTCTCTCCACTCACGGGCGCCCTTTGCGTCACAAGGCGTCCCGAAATTCCATTGGCCTGTTGCACGGCACCTTGCCGGCTTATAGCTACCTTAGCAGGCAATTCTCTTTGCGGCCTTAACGCGCAGTCCTAACCGCCTGGCAGAGACGGAAAACGGGGAAAACAATGGCAAATGCCCCCTTCAACGTGATGATCGTCGGCCAGGCGGGCCGCCTGCAGTATGAGGCGCTGCTGTTTGCCGCCTCGTTGCGCCACTGTTCCCCGGGGTTTGCCGGGCGCCTGTTTGTGGCGGTGCCGCAGCCGGGCCCGCTGTGGGACAAGGACCCCGGCATCCGCAATCAGGACGTCCTGCAGGCGTTGGCCGATCTGGGCGCAGAGATCCTGCCATTTGAAAGCAAGGTGTTCGGCGCCGCATACCCCTATGGCAACAAGATCGAGGCGCTGCAGGCGCTGCCCGAGGGCGAGCCGTTTGTGTTCTTCGACACCGACACGCTGATCACCGGCGAGCTGGCAGAGGTGCCGTTTGATTTCTCCCGCCCTTCGGCCTCGCTGCGGGTCGAGGGCACCTGGCCCAAGCCGACGCTCTACGGGCCCGGCTATGCGGGCATCTGGCAGTCGCTCTATACCCGCTTCGGCCTCGACTACCCGTCCAGCCTCGACCTCAGCCAGCCGGATGAGTTCTGGAAGCGCTACCTCTACTTCAATGCAGGCTTCTTCTACGGCGCCTGTCCGCGGGCCTTCGGCAAGCGGTTCCTGGTCTATGCGCAGTCGGTCAGGGACGATCCGCCGCCTGAGCTGGCGGGCCAGAGCCTGGATCCCTGGCTGGATCAGATCGTGCTGCCCCTGGTGATCCACTCTTTCGGCGGCGGCCGCGATGCGCTTCCCGCAGGCTATCTGGACGGCGAAACCAGCTGCCACTACCGGCTGTTCCCGCTGCTCTATGCGCGCGAAAGCGACCGCGTGGTGGAGGTGCTGCAAGAGGCCGCCGCGCCGAACCGGATTAAGAAGGTGCTGAAGGGCTGCGAGCCGATCAAGCGCATGGTCTATCAGGGGCGCGGCGGGAAAGTGCGGGCGCTGTTTGACCGCGAAAACCTGCCCCGGCGCGAGCAGGCGATCCGCAACAGGATCAAGTCCGAAGGCTTCTGGATGCGCTGAGGCGGATCAGCCCTGGATTGCCCGCTCGATACTGCGGGCAAATTGCAGCAGCCGTGCGTCCGACCCTCTTGGCCCGGTGATGTGCAGCCCCGCCGGCATTCCGTCCGCAGAGGTGCCGAAGGGGATCGAGATTGAGGGCAGCTCCATCGGCGGCGTCAGGGTGACCGTGCGCCAGTCCTCGGTAATCTCCCCGTCGCGCAGGTCAGCGGAAAACGGCATCCCCGTCGCGGTGGGCCAGAGGGCAAAGTCATAGCGCTCAAAGAAGGTGCAGACATCAGCCCAGACCCTGGCGCGGGTAGTCTGATAGGCGATCAGCTCCGCCAGGCCGCGCCCCTCGGCCTGGGCGCAGGCGGTGCGGTAGCTTTCGCCTGCCAGCGCCATGTCCGGCGCCAGCGCCGCGCGCAGCTGCAGCGCGCATTGGCCCCGGATGATGTCGCCATGCGCCATGAGCGGCTCCAGGGGCGGCGCGTCTTCCGCCACCTGCCAGCCCATCTCGCGGCAGAGCCTTTCAACCGGGGCAACCGCCGCTTGCACCGACGGCTCCACGCTTGCACCAAACGGCGACAGTGACAGCGCCGCCCGGCCTGTGCGCCGGGCAGGGGCCTCTTCCAGGTCCGCCAGCCGCGGCAGCTCCTGCCAGTACCCCAGCGGCTGGCAGGCCGCATTGCCCTGCATCACCTCCAGCATCAGCACCAGGTCCCGCACGTTCCGTGCCATAGGGCCCGGCACCGACAGCCCGTCAAACGGGGACGGATTCGGGCCATAGGGGATCAGGCCGGAGGTCGGGCGCATCCCCACAACCCCGCACCAGGCGGCAGGCGTGCGGGTGCTGCCGCCCAGGTCCGATCCATCGGCCAGCGCCGCCATGTTTGCCGCCAGCACAGCCGCCGCGCCGCCAGAGCTGCCAGCGACGGATTTCTCCGGGTCCAGCGGGTTGCGGGTGGTCCCCGATACCAGGTTGCTTGTCTGGCCGGACAGGGTGAACTCCGGCGTGTTGCTCTTGCCGGTTATCACCGCACCGGCTGCGCGCAGCCGGGCGACATGCAGCGCGTCATAATCCGGCACATGGGCTTCAAAGCTCTTGGACCCCCAGGTGGTGCGCAGTCCCTTGGTTTCAAAGCAATCCTTGATGGCAACCGGCAGGCCGTGCAGCGGGCCGGCAAACTCACCGCGTGCCGCCAGCGCATCCAGTTCTGCCGCGCGTGCCTCAGCCGCCTCCCAGTCCAGAGTGACAAAGGCGTTCACAGTGCCTTCCTGCGCTTCGGTCTGCGTCTTGTGTGCTGCCAGCACCTCACGGGCGCTCAGTTCACGCGCGCGCAGTTTGGCGGCCATCTCCTCGGCGCTGAGCGCAGTGATATCGGTCATGCGGCGGGTCTCCCGGTTCACGTGGCAGCGGTGCTGCCGCGACCCTAGGGAGACTGAACGCTTCACTCCGTCCTGAAACCGGCCTGAAAACCGCTCGTCAGCGACCTTGCCGCGATCAGCGGCGCAGCCAGCGGTGCACCGCGTCCTTGGCGCCGCGGCAGGCCTCCGCCAGCGAAGCCCCCTTGGCCAGCTGGCAGGCGATGGCGGTGGCCAGGCTGCATCCTGTGCCGCGTTTGGAGACTGCCAGCCGCGGCGCGGAGAAGCGCGTGACCGCGCCATCCGCTGTGAACAGCAGGTCGGTGCTCCGGGTGCCGGTGCCGTGCCCGCCCTTGACCAGCACGGCTTGCACTCCTTGTGCCAGCAGCGCAGCCGCTTGCGCCTCGACCGGGCCGCCAATACCGGTCAGCACCTCCAGCTCTGCCAGGTTCGGCGTGACCAGGGCCGCACGGCGCAGCAAGGCGCCAAACCCGTCCGCATCCATCAGTGTCCCGCCGGAGGTTGCCTTCAGCACCGGGTCCAGCACGACGGGAAGGCCGGCGGGCAGGGTGGCCGCCACAGCCTCCGCGACTGCGGCAGAGCCAAGCATGCCGATCTTCGCAGCCCCAGGTGCCGGGGGTGTTGCCAGGGCAGCGGACGCTTGATCCGCAACAGCCTGGGGCGCGCAGGGGTGGACGGACAGAACCGCCTCATCTGTCTGCACGGTGACGGCAGTCACCACCGGGCGCAGGGTGATGTCCAGGTCCGCGGCCATCGCCGTATCCCGCGTCAGCCCCGCTCCGCCGCTGCTGTCGGTGCCGCCAATGGCCAGAATGACCGTCACCAGCCATCTCCCGCCGCCAGCAACGCCAGGTTGCCATAGCCCGCCTGCCGCAGATCCTGCGCCGCCCCCCAGGCGCGCAGCCCGCTGCGGCAGCACAGCACGATCCGCCCCTCGCGCGGCAGCCCTGCCGCCGCCAGGTCCGCGCGGGCAACCCGCCGGGCCTGCGGCGCCGGCAGCTGCGGCGCCTCCGCGGCGCCGCGCAATTCGATCACCGTGTCCTGAGCCGTGATGTGGCTGGCAGCGATGAAGGGCAGGGCATCTTCCGGCTCCTCCGCTTCGTCAAAGCGGAAGGAACTCATCTGCAGCTCTCCGAGCCGGAAAACAAACAGCTGCCCCAGCGGCGAGGGCTGATGATCCAGCAGCGCCTTCAGCGCCAGTTGCGCCTGCAGGGCGCCGACCAAGCCCACCACCGGCCCCATCACTCCGGCGGTTGCGCAGGTCGCCGCCTGGGCGGGCAAGTCCGGGAAAACGGCACGCAGCGACGGCGCGCCGCCGCAGAAACCGCCGGCATAGCCGGACTGCCCCAGCGCCGAGGCGGAAATCAGCACGTTGCCCTGCCGCAGGCATTCATCCGAGAGGATATAGGATACCGCAAAACTGTCTGCCGCATCCACCACCAGATCGGCTTCCGCCACCATCCGCTCCGCGTTGGCTGCATTTAGGCGCAGAACCCGTGCCGTCACCTGTAGACCCGGATTGGCCGCCAGCAGGTGCTGCCGGGCGGCCTCCGCCTTGGGCAAACCGATGTCTGCGGTGGAGTAGAGCACCTGCCGGTGCAGGTTGCTTTCCTCCACCACGTCACCATCCATCACCGTGATCCGGCCCACGCCGGCGCCGCCCAGGTATTGCAGCACCGGGCAGCCGAGACCCCCGGCGCCAACTACCAGCACATGGGCGCGGGCCAGCCGCGCCTGGCCCTCCGCCCCCACTTCCGGCAGGATCGTCTGGCGTGCATAGCGGCTCATGCCTCTTCCCTGACCCGGCAGGCCTGTACCCACTCACGGGTGCGGGCCTCGGGATCCTCCGCCAGCTGGATATCGGTCACCACCGCCGCGCTGTCGGCGCCTGCGGCAAAGACCCCCGGAAGCCGCTCCGGTGTCAGCCCGCCGATCGCAACCAGCGGCACATCGCCCGCCATCTGCTTCCAGCGCGTGACCCGCTCCAGCCCCTGCGGCCCCCATTTCATCTTTTTCAGCAGCGTCGGATAGACCGGCCCCAGCGCCACATACTCCGGCCCGAGAGACAGCGCGCGGTCCAGCTCCGCCTCATCATGGGTCGACAGGCCGAACCGCACCCCCTTGCGGCGCAGCGCAGCAAAATCGGCGCTGTCCATGTCCTCCTGCCCCAGGTGCACGAAATTGCAATTGAGGTCCAAGGCCGCCTGCCAGTAGTCATTCACCACCAGCTGGCAGTTATGCACCGCGCAGAAGTCGCGGGCGCGGGCGATCTGGCGGCGCGCCTCACCCTCCGGCTCGTCCTTGATCCGCAGCTGCACCAGTTTAACCCCGTGGGGCACCAGCAGCTCCAGCCGCCCGACATGGCCTGTGATCAGATAAAACCGCTCCATCATGCAAACTCCGCCAGGCCCAGAACCGGGGTCGAGGGCACCGCCATATCGCGCCGCTCCATCACGCCGGCCTCATATCCCGCCCGGCCAGCCTCAACTGCCAGCGTCATTGCGCGGGCCATCCCCGCAGGGTCGCCGGCCTTGGCAACGGCAGTGTTCAGCAACACCGCATCCATGCCCAGCTCCATCGCCTGCGCAGCGTCCGAGGGCCGCCCGATCCCGGCATCGACAACCAGCGGCACCCCCGGGAAATGCGCCCGCATCGCGCGCAGGGCATCGGGATTGCGCAATCCCTGGCCGGAGCCGATCGGCGCCCCCCAGGGCATCAGCACCTCGCAGCCCGCCTCCAAGAGCTTCTCCCCCACCACCAGGTCGTCGGTGGTATAGGGAAAGACCTGGAAACCCTCGGCGCACAAAATGCGCGCGGCCTCGACCAGCCCGAACACATCCGGCTGCAGCGTGTCGGAATGGCCGATCACCTCCAGCTTGATCCAGGGCGTATCAAACAGCTCCCGCGCCATACGGGCGGTTGTCACCGCTTCCTGCACCGAATGGCAGCCCGCGGTGTTCGGCAGGATGCGGCAGCCGGTCTTCCGCAACTCCTGCCAAAAGGCCGTGCCGGACCCATCGGCGGTCTCCCGGCGCAGGGACACGGTGATGATCTCCGTGCCGCTGGCCTTCACCGCCTCCGCCAGCACCGCAGGCGACGGGTATTGCGCCGTGCCCAAAAGCAGCCGCGAGGTGATCTCTGTTCCGTAGAATTGCATCTCAGCCTCCCTGCATCGGGGCCAGGACTTCCAACTGGTCGCCCTCTGCCAGTTGCACTTCTGCCCGCTGGCCGCGGGCAATAAATGTGCCGTTCAGAGCGGTCGCAACAGAGGAACAGGCAAAGCCGAGTTCTCTCAGGGCAGATTGCAGGTCACTTGCCGAAACCTCATGCGGTTTGGCGTTCACGATGATCTTCATCTGATGTCTCCGGTAGCAGGTGGTCCGCGGCCTGCTGCGCCATCGCGGGCGCCAGCAGAAATCCGTGGCGGTACAACCCGTTAAGGTAAAGTGTGCCGTCCTGTTCAGTGAGCCGCGGCAGGTTGTCGGCAAAGGCCGGGCGCAGGCCTGCACCGGTCTCCACCACACTGGCCTCGGCAAAACCCGGGTGAAGGGCGAAGGCAGCACTCAGCAGTTCACTCAAGGACCGCAGGGTGATCGCACGGTCCGAGCTGCTCTCGATCATGGTGCCGCCGATCATGAAATACCCATCACCGCGGGGCACCAGGTACAGCGGCATCCGCGGGTGCAGCAGGCGCAGGGTGCGGCGGATCTCCAGCTCAGGGCAGTGCAGGATGGCCATCTCGCCCCGCACCGGACGCAAGCCGGGCAGGGGGGCGGACATCCCGGTGCAATCCAGCGTGACCCTGGCCGGCGCAGGGGTGCCGTAACGGATCTCCACCCCCAGTTCCTGCACCTTGGCGCTTAGGTCCCGCAGCGCGCGGCGCGGGTCCAGATGCGCCTCCTGTCCGAAGAACAGCCCCTGCGCAAACCGCCCCGCCAGTGCCGGCTCCAGTTCGCCGATCTCCGCCCCGTTCACCCCCCGGTGGCCGCTGGAGCGGCGGGCAAAACGGGTGAGCTCGGCCCGGTCGCGGGCAGGTGCCACCACCAGCGTGCCGCGCCTGTGGACGGTCGTGACCCTGGCCCACCAGTCGAAGGCGCGGCTGCCGAGGGTGATCACCTCCTCCTCGGCGCTTTCCCGTTCGCACCAGGGCGCCAGCATGCCGCCCGCAAAGCGCGCGACGCTGCTGTCCCCGAGGGTCTCGCCCCGCTCATAGACGGTGACCGCCGCCCCGCGCTGCGCCAGTTCATAGGCGCAGGCGAGGCCGGCAAGGCCTGCACCGGCGATGGTGATCATTCCGCGGGCTCCGCAGCCTCGGCGGCAGGCACATACAGCTCGCCACCCTCGCGGAACTTGGCGGCCATCGCCTCCATACCCTCTTTCTGCGCTTCCGAGCGGATGTCGTGCGAAATCCGCATGGAGCAGAACTTCGGCCCGCACATGGAGCAGAAATGCGCCACCTTGTGCGCCTGTTTCGGCAGTGTCTGGTCGTGGAACTCGCGCGCGGTGTCGGGGTCCAGCGACAGGTTGAACTGATCTTCCCAGCGGAACTCGAAACGGGCGCGGCTGAGGGCATCGTCGCGGCGCTGGGCGCCGGGCAGACCCTTGGCGAGGTCGGCTGCATGGGCCGCGATCTTATAGGTGATCACGCCTGTCTTCACGTCGTCACGGTCGGGCAGGCCCAGGTGCTCCTTGGGTGTCACGTAGCACAGCATCGCGCAGCCGAACCAGCCGATCATCGCCGCGCCGATGCCGCTGGTGATGTGGTCATAGCCCGGCGCGATGTCGGTGGTCAGCGGCCCCAGCGTGTAGAATGGCGCCTCGTGGCAGCACTCCAGCTGCTTGTCCATGTTCTCCTTGATCTTGTGCATGGCGACATGGCCCGGCCCTTCGATCATCACCTGGCAGTCCTTGGCCCAAGCGATTTTGGTCAGCTCGCCCAGGGTCTCCAATTCAGCAAATTGCGCCTCGTCATTGGCATCGGCGATGGAGCCGGGGCGCAGCCCGTCACCAAGCGAGAAGGAGACGTCATACTGGCGGCAGATGTCGCAGATTTCCTCGAAGTGCTCATAGAGGAAGCTTTCCTTGTGGTGATGCAGGCACCACTTCGCCATGATCGAGCCGCCGCGCGAGACGATCCCCGTCACGCGGTTCACCGTCATCGGCACCATATGCAGGCGCACGCCCGCATGGATGGTGAAATAGTCGACGCCTTGTTCCGCCTGCTCGATCAGCGTGTCGCGGAACACTTCCCAGGTCAGGTCCTCGGCGATGCCGTTCACCTTCTCCAGCGCCTGGTAGATCGGCACCGTGCCGATCGGAACCGGCGAGTTTCGCACGATCCATTCGCGGGTGTTGTGGATGTTGCGGCCGGTGGACAGGTCCATCACCGTGTCGGCGCCCCAGCGGATCGCCCAGACCAGCTTGTCGACCTCTTCCTCCATCGAGGAGGTGACGGCAGAGGTGCCCATATTGGCGTTGATCTTCACCTTGAAATTGCGGCCGATGATCATCGGCTCGATTTCCGGGTGGTTGATGTTGGCCGGGATGATGGCGCGGCCGACGGCGATTTCCTGGCGCACGAATTCCGGCGTCACGTAGTCGGGGATATTGGCGCCGAAGTCATTGCCGTCGCGGTTGCCGTGGCAGGGCGACAGCTCGCGCAGCTGGTTTTCGCGGATCGCCACGAACTCCATCTCCGGGGTGATTAGCCCTGCGCGGGCATAGGCCAGCTGGGTCGGCGCCTTGCCATCCTTGCCACGCAGCGGGGCGGGTTTCACCGGGAACTCCGGCGTCAGCCGGTCGCCTTCGACAAAGCCGTTGTCCTCGGGCTTCACGTCGCGGCCCTGGTAGCTCTCAACGTCGCCGCGCGCCTCGATCCACTGGCGGCGCAGCTGCGGCAGGCCCTGGCGGATGTCGGTCAGCACATCCGGGTCGGTGTAGGGGCCGGAGCTGTCATAGACCGGCAGCGGCGCCTCGCCCGCGGTGGGGTGAGTTGATATCTCGCGCATCGGCACGCGGATGTCCTCGTGGACCTCGCCGCTGACATAGATCTTGCGCGAGGCGGGCAATGCGCCCGTGGTGATTTTGGGGTTGGGGACGTTCATCTGGTGTTCCTCCGGGCCTTCGGTTCAAAAACACCAATTGAGCCGGGACGGAGGAAAACGGGCAGGGGGGTGTACAGCCGGTGTACGGCCGGTGCACGCATGCTGCCTGTTCGAAACACGGGTTGCCGCCGGGGCGCCGCGCCATGTTTCTTGCTTCCTACGCCAGTATCAACTGGGTCAGGTTCAAAGGGTCGCGCCGCCGGTCCGGGATGCCCCGCACCATGACGCCTCTCAGTCCCTTGGGCGGGACTCCCCTGCGTGCCTATAGGGCTAGGGGAGGTGCGGGGTTTGCGTCAACCGGAATCTTTGTAGATTATTTTTTGGCATTAATATCAGTCTGATATTGGCCTTATGGGCGGGTATTTGAGGCAAATCGCTGCAGCGCAGCTTTGATGCTTGATCGGTGGCTGCAAAATTATCTATAAAAACCGGAAACGCCATCCGCGCATGGCCAACAGGTATAGAGAACAGGAGACAGCATGCTGGACGCTGCACCCATCCGCACCGACTGGACCCGCGAGGAAGCGGAAGCGATTTATAACAAGCCTTTCATGGACTTGCTGTTTCAGGCGCACACCGTGCACCGGCAGTATTTTGACCCGAACCAGGTGCAGAAATCCAAGCTCCTCAGCATCAAGACCGGCGGCTGCGCCGAGGATTGCGCCTATTGCTCGCAGTCGGCACGCAACGGCGCGCAACTCTCGGCCTCCAAGCTGATCGAGGTGCAGCGGGTGATCGCCGAGGCCAAGAAAGCCAAGGAAGGCGGCGCGACCCGCTATTGCATGGGGGCCGCCTGGCGCTCGCCCAAGGACCGCGACATGGCTGCGCTGGAAGCGATGGTGCAGGGCGTCAAGGATCTGGGCATGGAAACCTGCATGACCCTGGGCATGCTGGACGAGGAGCAGGTGTTCCGCCTGCGTGATGCCGGTCTGGATTACTACAACCACAACATCGACACCTCCGAGCGCTACTATTCTGAGATCATCACTACCCGCACTTTTGCCGACCGCATCGACACCCTGAACCGGGTGCGCGAGGCGGGCATCAAGGTCTGCTCCGGCGGTATCGTCGGCATGGGCGAGCAGCAGCTGGACCGCATCGACATGATGCTGGCGCTGGCCACGCTGGAGGTGCACCCTGACTCGGTGCCGGTGAACATGCTGATCCCGATCGCCGACACGCCGCTTGCCAATGTCGAGAAGCTGGACCCGATCGAATTTGTGCGTTCCGTTGCGCTGGCCCGCATCCTGATGCCGAAATCGCACGTGCGCCTCTCCGCAGGCCGCACCGACATGTCGGACGAGATGCAGGCGATGTGCTTCTTTGCCGGGGCCAACTCGATCTTTGTGGGCGACACGCTGCTGACCGCGGACAACCCCGAAGAGGACAAGGACCAGCAGCTGTTCGACCGTCTGGGCATCACCGCCATGGCTGCGGGCTGCGACGGCAGCCGCTGATGGCAGGCGCCTTCCCAAGGCATGAGAAATCGCTGGAAGCGCTGCGCTCGCGCGGGCGCTACCGGCAGCTGATGCCGCGGGACGGGCATGACTTTGCCTCCAATGATTACCTCGGGTTGGCGGGCAGCGATGTGCTGCGTGCCGCAGCTGCCGATGCGCTGGCGCGGGGGGTGCCGGTCGGGGCAGGCGGCTCGCGCCTGTTGCGGGGCAACGACGCGGAGCATCAGCTGCTGGAGGCTGAGGCGGCCGCGTTCTTCGGCACCGAGACGGCGCTGTTCATGGGCGGCGGCTTCAATGCCAATCAGGCGATCTTTTCCACCCTGCCTAAGCAGGGGGATCTGGTGCTTTACGACGCGCTGGTCCATGCCAGCGCCCATGACGGGATGCGGCTGGGCCGGGCAGAGACGCGCAGCTTTGCCCATAGCGACGCGGAGGATGCCGCGCGTATTCTGAAAGACTGGCGCTCTGAAGGCGGCACCGGTCAGGTCTGGATCGCGGTTGAGGCGGTCTATTCCATGGA
The DNA here is from genome assembly GCF_040704725.1 of Leisingera sp. JC11. Classification (NCBI taxonomy): domain Bacteria; kingdom Pseudomonadati; phylum Pseudomonadota; class Alphaproteobacteria; order Rhodobacterales; family Roseobacteraceae; genus Leisingera; species Leisingera sp. JC11. The sequence continues at coordinate 107,732 of NZ_JBFCVS010000008.1, read as the reverse complement.
CGGCGACCTTGCCCCGCTGGAGGCGCTGATGGCGCTGGCCGATGCCGACGGCGCCATGCTGGTGGTGGATGAGGCGCACTCAACGGGCGTGTTCGGCGACCTGGGCCGCGGGCTGGCACATGAAATTGCCCACCGCCCGAATGTCCTAAGTCTGCACACCTGCGGCAAGGCGCTGGGCGCCTCCGGCGCGCTGATCTGCGGCCAGCGGGTGCTGATCGAGACGCTGATCAACAAGGCGCGCGGCTTCATCTTTGCGACCGCCCCGTCGCCCTTGAACGCGGCACTGGTGCGGGCGGCCTTGCAGGAACTGCAACAGAACCCGGGCCGCCGCGAACAGGCGTGGCAGGGAATTACCCATGCGCAAAGCGAGGCGCAACGCCTGTGCGGGCTGGAAGGGTTCCAAAGCCAGATCCTGCCGGTGGTGATCGGCGACGACAAGCGCACCATGGCGCTGGCTTCGCGGATGCAAGGCCGCGGTTATGACATCCGCGGCATCCGGCCGCCGACAGTGCCGCGCGGCACCTCGCGGCTGCGGCTGTCGATCACGTTGAATACGGGGGCAGAGGTCATCACCCGGATGTTCGAAGACCTCGCCCGGGAAATGGAGACAACCCCATGAGCGCGCTGATCGTGACCGGAACCGATACCGGCATCGGCAAGACCATCTTCTCGGCCGGCCTGGTGCAGGCGCTGGGCGCCACCTATTGGAAGCCGGTGCAATCCGGGCTGGAAGAGGAGACGGACAGCCAGATCGTCTCCCGCCTGTCGGGCCGCCCGGCGCTGCCCGAGGGGTATCTGCTGCAGCTGCCCGCCTCGCCGCATCTGTCGGCGGAAGCCGAGGGCGTGGAGATCGACCCGGACGCGCTGTCTTTGCCTGAGGTGGACGGTACGCTCATCGCCGAAGGCGCAGGCGGTCTGATGGTGCCGCTGAACCGCAAGGTGCTGTACCTCGACCTGTTCGCCCGCTGGGGCGCGCCGGTGATCCTCTGCGCGCGGACCCAGCTGGGCACGATCAACCACACGTTGCTGTCGCTGAAGGCGCTGCGGGATGCGGGCTGCGCGGTTGTGGGTGTGGCCTTCATCGGCGATCCGGAGCCTGCGGTGGAGGAAACCATTTGCCAATTCGGCCAGGCGGCGCACTTGGGACGGCTGCCGGTCCTTGGTGAGCTGACCTCTGACGCGCTGGCCGTGGCGTTTCAAGCCAGCATCCGGGTCGATCTGATCAAGGAGGCCTTGGTATGAGTGCCGCAGACCTCTCCCAGCTGGAATTCGATCAGCAGCACCTCTGGCATCCCTACACCAATGTTGCCAAACCCGGCCCGACGTTCGTGGTGAAGGAAAGCGAGGGCGTGCACATAACGCTGGCGGACGGCACCCGGCTGATCGACGCCATGTCGTCCTGGTGGTGCATGATGCACGGCCACAGGAACCCGGCGATCACCAAGGCGATTCACGACCAGCTCGACACCCTGCCGCATGTGATGTTCGGCGGGCTGACCCATGATCCGGCCATCGACCTGGGCCGCAAACTGCTGGAGATCACCCCCGAAAGCCTCACCCGCATATTCTATTGCGACAGCGGGTCTGTCTCGGTCGAGGTGGCGATGAAGATGGCGGTGCAGTACCAGCACGCCATCGGCCAGCCGGACCGCAAGGAGTTCGCCACCATCCGCTCCGGCTATCACGGCGACACCTGGAAGGCGATGAGCGTCTGCGACCCGGATACCGGCATGCACCACCTGTTCCAGGGCGCGCTGAGCGTGCAGCATTTCGTCTCCCGCCCGCCGATCCGCATCCACGAAAAGTGGAATGACGATCCGGCCCGGAACGGCTTGGGTGAGCTGCGCGCGGTTCTGGAAGCCAACGCGCAAAAGATCGCCGCCTTCATTCTGGAACCCGTGGTGCAGGGCACCGGCGGCATGTATTTCTATCACCCGGAATATCTGAACCAGGCCCGTGCCATGTGCGACGAGCTGGGCATCCTCCTGATCTTCGACGAGATCGCCACCGGCTTCGGCCGCACCGGCGAGTTGTTTGCCACCAATTTCTGCACTGTCGAGCCGGATATCATTTGCCTCGGCAAGGGGCTGACCGGCGGCCATATCTCCTTTGCCTGCACCATGACCAACGACCGGGTGGCAGAGGGTATCGGCGGCGGCAACCCGGGCCTGTTCATGCACGGGCCGACCTATATGGGTAACCCGCTGGCCTGCGCGGCCGCAAAGGCTTCGCTGGACCTTCTTACCGGGCAGGACTGGCGCGGCACTGTGGCGGCCATCAGCGAACAGATGCAGGCCGAACTGGCCCCGGCCCGCGATCTGCCCAATGTGGCGGATGTGCGGGTGCTGGGCGCCATCGGGGTTATCGAGATGAAGCACCGCGTCTCGGCGGACGAGGCGCATGCGCGGGCGCATGAAATGGGCGTATTCCTGCGGCCCTTCGGCTGCAACATCTATACCATGCCCCCGTTCATCACCGCGCCGGAGCAGCTGAGCGAAATCACCGCAGGCATGCTGCGGCTGGCGCGGGAGCTGTAAGCCATGGAGTTCCGCTGGCTGAAACAGGACAGTGCAGCCGAGGCCATCGTGGTCTTCGGCGGCTGGGCTGTGGGGCCGGAGGTGTTCTGGCACCTGGACGGCCTGCAGGACATCCTGTTTGCAAGCGGCTACACCGGTCTGGATGCAGACCTGCCGGACCTGTCCGGCTACGAGCAGGTCAGCCTGCTGGCCTGGTCCTTCGGTGTGGCTTCTTACTCTCATTGGCAGCAGGGGCGGCCTGATCCGTTCCATCGCAAGGCGGCGGTGAACGGCAGCCTCAAGCCGGTGAACCGCGGCGCGGGCATTCCGCCAGCCGTGTTCCGCCGCACCGTGGAAACCCTGAGCCTGGACAGCTACCAGCAGTTCCTGGACCGGGTGTTCGGCGCGCCGCAAGAGGCCGAGGCGCTGGACGTTGAGGCCCGGCGCGCAGAACTTCTGGCGGTGGAGCGCCGCGGGGATGCTCCGCAAATGCGCTTTGACCGCGTCTGGATCAGTTCCGGCGACAAGATATTCCCGCCTGCCAATCTGGCCCGCGCCTGGGCCGGGCAGAACGTTTCGCATCTGGAGGCGCCGCATGCGCCGTTTGACCGGTTTGCACAGTGGGAGGAGCTGTTCTGATGAAGGACATCCAGCCGCCGCATCTGGATCAGACCCGTGTGCGCCAGAGCTTCCGGCGCGGGCTGGAGAGCTATCACGGCGCGGCCTCGGTGCAGGCGGAAATTGCCAGCCAGCTGGCGCAGATGCTGCAGGCGCAGGGCGCGCCGCGGCACTTCGGCAGCGTCCTGGAGTTCGGCTGCGGCACCGGCCACCTGACCCGTCAGCTGCTGCAGCGGTTCGGTGCGGACAGCCTGATCCTGAACGATCTGGTGCCGGAGGCCGCACAGGTGCTGCGGACGCTGGATAGCACCGCCGCGGCGCAGTCCCGGTTTGCAGCCGGCCCGATCGAATGCCTGCCGCTGCCGCATCAGCTGGACCTGATCGCCTCTGCCTCTACCGTGCAATGGATTCCCGGCCTGCCGGCGCTGATGGCCCGGCTGACAAACCATCTGAAGCCCGGCGGCTGGCTGGCGCTTTCGGGTTTCGGCCGCAGCCAGTTCCGTGAATTGGCGGCGCTGGGGTCCGACGCCGCGGCGCCCAGCTATCTGGATGCGGATGAATGGCCCGCCGCCCTGCCGGAGGATTTGGAGATCCTGCAGATCGAGCAGCGCCCGGTGGTTCTGGAGTTCGACTCTGCATTGCATCTGCTGAGGCACCTGCGCCGGACCGGGGTGAACGGCAACGCCCAGCAGGGCTGGAGCCGCAGGCAGCTGCGGTCTTTCGAGGACGCCTACCGCGAGCGGTTCGGCCGAGGCGGCAAGCTGCCGCTGACCTATGATCCGGTGCTGCTGGCGGCGCGGCGCACAGGCTGACGCGCAAGCGTTCTTGAAGCAAGTTTTAGGTTTTTTTCTATTCGATGGCGCGGCCGTTCCCGCCCCCCGTTAATCTTTGTCAACTCCCGCCTGATACGCCGGTTCCCGGAGCTGCGCTGAAGTGCAGCGCGTGGGACGACTGGCAGTACGGGAGTAACGCCAATGAAAATGAATGTGATTGCCGCGGCCTTTGCGGCGCTGGCGGTTTCGGGGGCCGCCGAAGCAGCTGATATGGGGGATGTGGGAACTCCGATCCGGCTGTCGCTGAACAATTGGACCGGCCAGCACCTGTCCACCTATATCGCCGGCGGCATTCTGGAAGAGGCCGGCTATACCGTCGAATATGTCGAGGCGGATCAGAGCGCCTTGTATGAGGAAATCGCCAATGGCGATGTCCATGCGATGGTGGAGATCTGGACCAGCAGCGACCCGGAAGAATACTTCGATCTCGTGGATGAAGGACGGCTCGAAAACCTGGGGGACATGGGGCTGGACGCGCGCAACGGGGTGGTCTTCCCGCCCTATGTGGCGCAGATGTGCCCAGGCCTGCCCAATTGGGAGGCGCTGCGCGACTGCGCGGGCATCTTCTCAAAGGATGGCAAGGGCAAGCGCGGCATCTATCTGGCCTACCCGGAATCCTGGGGATCGCCCGGGGCCGACCGGATCCGGGCGCTGGACCTGCCGTTTGACGTGGTCGCCGCCGAATCCGAGGCGGCGATGATCGAGGCCTTCCAGATCGCCTACCGCGAGAAGCGTCCGGTGATCTCCACCTTCTGGGCGCCGCATTGGGCGATGTCCTCTTACGCGCTGCAGTTCGTCCGCCTGCCCAAGCCGGAGCCTGCCTGCTACTCCGATCCTTCCTGGGGGCCGAACTCCAAGGCCACCGGCGATTGCGACTTCTACCGCGGCGGCGTGGTCAAGGCGAGCTGGCCGGAGCTCAAGGACCGCTGGCCTGCCGCACACGAGATCCTAAAGAACTACGAGCTGAGCATCTGGGACCAGCAGCCGCTGATCGGACTGGTGGATGTCCGCGGCGAGACCCCGCAGGGGGCGGCACGCGGCTGGCTGGCGGTGAACCGCGCCAAGTGGATGCCTATTGTCGAGGAGGCCACCGGCAAAGCCCGGTCCTGACCCGCGCAATTCCCCCCAAACTCCGAAACAGCGCTCCCGCGATGCAGGGGCGCTGTTTTGCTGTCCGGGCATCCGTGTTGCGGCCCTGAAAGCAGCTGCGGTAAGCCCTGCGGAGCAGGGGCAGGTGATTCCGGAACTTGTGTGTTTGCACAAAAACTTGAACCGTCAATCAAAAAATTTCACCTTTTACGCCGCTATCGCTCGACAAAGTGTCGTAATATGTTCCAATACTTGCATTATCCCCGGCCACACTTGAGCCACTGGCACCTGCAGGCAAGAAGAAGACAAGCCAAAACGCCGGACAGGTGCCATGAGCCGCCGGGTTCCAAAGGCGCGCCAAGCCGGACAACCGGCGGCGCAACAACAATGACAGGGAGAATTGATATGAACTTCAAGGGATACGCGCTGGCACTGGGTGCTGCAACGATGACGGTTGCTGCGGGCATCGCCTCCGCCGCCGAACTCGGCGACACCAGCAAGCCGATCAAACTGGCGGTGAACGAATGGACCGGCCAGCATGTGACTACCCATATCGCGGGCGAGATGCTGAAGGCCGCGGGCTATGATGTGGAATATGTCTCTGCCGGGATGATGAACCAGTTCCAGGCGATTGCCGATGGCGACATCCACGCGACGCTGGAAATCTGGTCTTCCAACGTGTCCGACGAATACGCCAAGAAGGTTGAGGAAGGCACCGTCGTCGAGCTTGGCGATCTGGAGCTGAACGCGCGCGAAGGCATCGCCTATCCGGCCCATGTGGCCGAGATCTGCCCCGGCCTGCCGGCCTGGGAGGCGCTGAAGGACTGCGCCGCGCAATTCGCCACCGCCGAAACCCTGCCCGAAGGCCGCCTGGTTGACTATCCGGCCGACTGGGGCACCCCGGGCGCCGACCGCATGACCGGCCTGGCGCTGCCGTTCAAGGCCGTGCCTGCAGGTTCCGAGGCAGCGCTGATCGTCGAGCTGCGTGCAGCCACCGAACGCAAGACGCCGCTGTTGATCACCTTCTGGCAGCCGCATTGGGCGATGTCGGCTTATGACGTGAAATTCGTCGACCTGCCGCCGGGAGAGGATGCCTGCTTCAACGATCCGGCCTGGGGCCCGAATCCGGACGCGGTGAACGACTGCGACTTCTCGCCTTCGCGCATCTTCAAGGCCGCCTGGTCCGGCACCGCGGAAACCTGGCCTGCCGCTTATGAGATCCTGTCCAACTATACACTGGCCGTGGAAGACCAGCAGCCGATGATGGGCGCGATTGACGTGGACGGCGGCAAGGTCGAAGAGGTGGTTGCCGAATGGATGACCGCCAACGAGGACAAGTGGCGCCCGGTTGTCGACGCCGCCATCAACTGAGCTGCACACTGTGAGCGGCTCTGAGACGCCTGCCATCACCTGCCGGAATGTCTGGCAGGTGTTTGGCAACAACGCAGACAGCGCCTTGAAGGAGGCGCTGTCGCGGCACGAAGCACCCGAAGCTGCTGCGCAGGAGCTGCGCGGCAAGGGTCTGATCCCGGCGGTTCAGGATGCCTCCTTTGATGTGAAGGAGGGGGAGCTGTTTGTGATCATGGGGCTGTCCGGTTCCGGCAAGTCCACCCTGATCCGCTGCATCTCGCACCTGCTGCATGCCACCGGCGGCGAAATCCGCATCGACGGCGAAAACATCGTCGAGGCCAGCCCCAAGCGGCTGATCGAGCTGCGCCGCAAGAAGCTGGGCATGGTGTTCCAGCACTTCGGCCTGTTCCCGCATATGACCGTGGCCGAAAATGTCGCCTACCCGCTGCGGGTGCAGGGGGTGAAGAAGAAGCAGCGGCTGGCCAAGGCGCAGGAGGTGATCGAGCTGGTTGGCCTCGGCGGGCGCGAAAAGAATTTCCCGCGTGAACTCTCAGGCGGCCAGCGCCAGCGCGTCGGCATTGCCCGCTCGCTGGTGGCCGATTGCTCGGTCTGGTTCCTGGATGAACCCTTTTCGGCGCTGGACCCGCTGATCCGGCGGCAGCTGCAGGATGAGTTCCTGGAGATCCAGGCCAAGCTGAAGACCACCATCGTCTTCATCACCCATGACATCAACGAGGCGCTGAAGCTGGCCGACCGCATCGCCATCATGCGCGACGGCAAGGTGGTGCAGATCGGCACCCCCGCCGATATCGTGCTGCGCCCGGTCGATGACTATGTGCGCGAGTTTTCCAAGGACGTGGCCAAAGGGCAGCATGCGCGTGTGTCTTCGGTGATGCAGGAAGGCGAACACCATGTCTACGGCGCCGACGATCCCGGCCTGCGCCAGGATATGACGCTGGATGCGGCCCTGGCGCGCTGCATGGAGCTGTACGAGCCGGTGCCCGTCCGCACGGATGACGGCAAACTGGTCGGCGTGGTGAACCCTGCAGACCTCGCTGCCGCGCTGCAGGTGGAGCAGGGCTGATGGCGTCTCTCTCGAAAGGCTCGATTGCGGCGCTGATCGCGGCGGCGGTGGGTGCCCTGTGCCTGCTACTGGAAAGCAGCCTGCCGTGGCTGGTGAAATTCCCCGCCGCCTGGGTGCTGCCCGCCACCGACTGGGTCGGGGCTGCCATGGAGTGGTTCCTGGCGCTAATCAAACCAACAGCCCGCGCTTTCTCGGCACTGATGTTCTACCCGATGGAAGCCGCCAACTACGTGCTGAGCCACACGCCCTGGCCGCTGGTAATCTGCGCCACCACGGCGCTGGCCTGGATGCTGGGCGGCCTGCGGATGGCTCTCATGTCTGTTGTGGGTCTCGGCTTTGTGCTGGCGTCGGGCTATTGGCCCGAAAGCATGAACACCCTGGCGCTGGTTGCTGTCTCGGTGCCCTTGGCGCTGATCATCGGCGGCGGCATCGGCATCCTCGCCAATGAATACCCCCGCATCCGCCAGCCGGTGCAGGCGGTGCTGGACATCATGCAGACGGTGCCGACCTTTGCCTATCTCACACCCTTGCTGGTGCTGTTCGGCTTTGGTCCTGTGGTGGGCCTCATCGCCTCGGCGATCTACGCGGCGCCGCCGATGGCGCGAAACGTGCTGTTGGGTCTCGAGCGGGTGGAGCCCGAAATCAAGGAGGCCGCCATCATGGCCGGCGGCACCCGCCTGCAGCAGCTGTTCCAGTGCGAGATCCCCTCCGCCGGGCAGCAGATCATGGTGGGCGTCAACCAGTGCCTGATGGCGGCGCTGTCGATGGTGATCATCGCCGCTGTGATCGGTGGCTTTGACGACATCGGCTGGGAGGTCCTCTTGACCATGCGCAAGGCCCAGTTCGGGCAGAGCCTGCTGGCGGGCCTGGTGATTGTGATTTTTGCGATCCTGATCGACCGGATGAGCGGCACCCTGACCCAGGACCGCCGCGACAAGCACGATGTGCGCGTTGCCTGGGGCATTCTGGCACTGGGCGTGGCGGTGAGCGCCGCTTTCTGGAGCAGCGTTCAGCAGCCCGGAACCTATGGCCTGTTCAACCCGGTGGCGGACAGCGTCGACCGGGGGCTGTCTTCCTTCACCAGCGCCAATGCGGAGTTTCTGACTGCGCTCAAGAACAACGTGCTGTTCTATGTGCTGCTGCCAATGCGGATCGGGCTGGACCAGGCGGTTCTGCCCTTCACCTGGGGTTTTGCCTGGACCCCGGCGATGAGTGCGGCGCTGTTTGCGGCGGGCGCTGTTGCCGGCGTGGTCTTTGCATTGCGTGGACAGATGGCGCTGGGCGTGATGCTGCTGATTGCGGCAGGGATGCTGGAAACCGGCATTTCGCAGCTGCCCTGGCCCTTTGTGCTGGTGGGCGCAGGCGCGCTGGCCTGGGTCGCTGGCGGCCGCGGTCTGGCCATCCTCACCGTGGTGCTGCTGGGCACCATCCTGCTGTCCGGTCTGTGGGAGCGGGCGCTGCTGTCGCTCTACCTTTCTGGCGCTGCGGTGTTCGCCTGCGCGGTGATGGGCGGCGCCATCGGCTTGGCCTCGGCGGTCTCGCCGGGCGTCTGGCGGGTGGTGCGCCCGGTCTGCGACATGCTGCAGACCATTCCGCTGTTCGTGTTCCTGATCCCGGTGCTGATGGTGTTCCAGATCGGCGAGTTCTCCGCCTTCCTGGCGATCATCGCCTATGCCATCGTGCCGATGATCCGCTACACCCGGCACGGGCTGGTCTCGACGCCGGAAGAGATGATCGAGGCAGCAACCGCTTCCGGCGCCACAAAGTGGCAGATGCTCAAGGATATCCGCGCGCCTTATGCGGCACCTTCTATCCTTTTGGGGCTGAACCAGACCATCCTCTATGCCTTTGCGATGCTGGTCATTGCTGCGCTGATCGGCACCACCGGCCTCGGCCAGTCGATCTATCTGGCGCTGGGGCAGGCGGATGTGGGGCTGGGCATCTCTGCCGGCGCGGCGATGGCGATCCTCGCCCTGATCGCCGACCGCATGGTGCAGGGGTTTGCAGAGGAGCGGCGCAAGGCCCTGGGTCTGTAGCGGTCCTCAACTCCAGCAGTGAAGGGCGCCCCAGCGGCGCCCTTTTTTGATCTGGGGCAACGTTTTATACTGCCAGCCCGCCTATAGCTGCACTCAAGACTGATCAATATCCGGAGCGACCCCATGGGCTGGCTTGAATTCACCACCGCGCTGATGCTGTTCCTGGCCAGCCACGCGATCCCCGTGCGCCCGCCGGTGCGGCCCTGGCTGGTCAACCGCCTGGGGCTGCGCGGCTATATCGTCGCCTACAGTGTGCTGTCGCTGGCAATCCTGGCGTGGCTGGCGGTGGCAGCCGCCCGCGCGCCCTACATGGGCGTGCTGCCCTATTGGGAGGGTTTCCGCTGGGTGCCGCTTCTGGTGATGCCGCTGGCCTGCCTGCTGGCGGTGGCGGGGATGATGCGGCAGAATCCGTTCGGCTTTGGCGGGCTGGGCTTGCGCGCCTTCGATCCTGAGGATCCGGGCGTTCTGGCCGTCAGCCGCCACCCGCTGCTGGCGGCGATGGCGCTCTGGGCCGGAGCGCATCTGCTGGCCAATGGCGACTTGGCGCATGTGATCCTGTTTGGCCTCTTTGCAGGCTTTGCCTGGATGGGCATGGCGCTGATCGACAAGCGCAAGCAGCGCCAGATGGGGCAGGGTGAATGGCGCCGCCTCAGCCGCAACACCGCGCGGCTGAACCTCGCCGGCCTGCGGCCCTCGGCCGGTGAGGCCGGGCTTGCAGCGGCCGTGTTCCTGGCGCTGCTGGTCCTGCACGCGCCCGTCATCGGCTACAGCCCAATGCCCTGGTAGGGCTTGACCCCGGCGGCCGCATGACCACCTATGAAATAACATGAGACTGGAGAGACCAAGAAATGCACCTGGCCTATGTGATGACCGAAGAGCGCGGCGCCACCGACCGCCTGCTGAGTGAGCTGGCCGAACGGCTGCAGGCCAAGGGCCTACGCCTGGCCGGCATCGTGCAGACCAATGTGGAATGCTACGACAAGGAGTTGTGCGACATGGATGTGCGGGTGCTGCCCGAGGGCGAGACCATCCGCATTTCGCAATCGCTGGGCGCGGGCGCCCGCGGCTGCCGCCTCAACCCCGAGGCGCTGGAGCAGGCTGTCGGGCGGGTCTCTGCGACGCTGCATGGCGACCCGGCGCCGCAGTTGATGATCGTCAACAAATTCGGCAAGCACGAGGCCGACGGGCGCGGCATGCGCCCCATCATTGGTGAAGCACTGGCCCTGGGCATTCCGGTGATTTCCGGCGTCAACAAGATGAACGTGGAACCGTTCCAAGCCTTTGCCGACGGTATGGCCGTCGCGGCAGGCCCGGAGCTGGACGCGCTGGTCGAATGGGCGCAGCAGGCCGTCGCCGAAACCGCCTGACCTTCAGGTTCCTGTTTTAAATCAAAAGGAAAGCCCGCTTAGATCACGCGGGCTTTTTGCTGTGCCGCACAGCACGCGGCCTGTCCAGCCTGCTGCTGAACCACCATCATCCGTCGTTTAAATGAGAGAAGATGGTGGGCGACCCTGGAATCGAACCAGGCGTGCGTCTCCGCGAGGGAGTTACAGTCCCCTGCCACACCTTGCGGCCTGTCGCCCACTGTCAGTTGCGTGTTGCACCTGATGTGGAGGCGTGATTACAAGCAGGCCAAAGGGGCGTCAACCGGAAAAACGCAAGTTTTTCGCGCGCCTCGCAAATTCTTTCTGCCGGAGAGCAAAATGTCCAAGAAACCCAAGTGGGTCGTCGAAAAAGAGCAGGCCAAACGGGCCGCCGCTGCGGAAACCGTGTGGCTGTTCGGGCTGCATGCGGTGCGCGATGCGCTGCTCAATCCCAAGCGCGAAAAACTGCGCCTGATGGTGACCATGAACGCGCAGGCAAAACTGGCAGACGCAATCGAAGAGTCCGGCATCGCGGCAGAGGTTATCGACCCGCGCAAGTTCAACCCGCCGATCGACCCGCAGTCGGTGCACCAGGGCGCGGCGCTGGAGGTGAAGCCGCTGAACTGGGGCGGACTGGCCGAGAACTGCATCGGCCGGGAAGCCCCGCGGGTGCTGCTGCTGGACCGGGTGACCGATCCGCATAACGTTGGTGCTATCCTGCGCTCGGCCGAGGTGCTGGGGGCCAGCGCGGTTATTGGCACCCGCCACCACTCAGCCCCGGAGACCGGCGCGCTGGCCAAGACCGCCAGCGGCGCGCTGGAGCGTCAGCCCTATCTGCGGATGCGCAATCTTGCCGATACCATCACCGAACTGCAGGGCATGGGATTCATCGTGCTGGGGCTGGATGGCGAGGCGGATGAGACCATCGAATCCGCGCTGGAGGGCAAGCAGCACCTGCCGGTGGCTCTGGTGCTGGGCGCCGAGGGGCCAGGGCTGCGTCAGAAGACCAAGGAAACCGTTGACGGGCTGGTCAAAATCGATGCCGCGGGCGGCTTCGGCTCGCTCAATGTTTCCAACGCAGCAGCCATCGCGCTCTACGCCTCCATTGCCCGCTGACGCCCCTGGTGTCACGTCCTGTTCACATCTGCGTATGCTGCCTTTGCAAAGCCGGGGCTGTGCGGCAGACTGGCAGGCCAGTTGCAAGCAGTGAATGGAGAGCAATGTGATCCTGCGCCTGGTCCTGATGGCTGCCGCGGTGCTGTTCCTGTCCTTGCCGGAGACGGCGCGGGCTGAACCGGCGGTGTTTTCCTCCCGGTCGGGGGTGGCCATCGGCGGATATGACGCGGTTGCGTTTTTCGAGCACGGCGCCGCAGAGCATGGGCGCCGCAGCCATGCGGTGATGTGGAAAGGTGTTGTCTGGCGCTTTGCCTCCGCCCGCAACCAGGCGCGATTCGAGGCCAATCCGCGCGCCTATGCGCCCGCCTTTGGCGGCTACTGCGCCTATGCTATGTCGATGGGGCTACTGCACGAAGGCAACCCGCAGTTGTGGGCGATAGTTGATGGTGAGCTTTTTCTGTTGAATAACAGGCGGGTGTATGTGCTGTGGCAGGCTGACACCGCAAATCTGATCACTGCCGGCCGCAGCCATTGGCCCGCTGTGTTACAAAAATAGCTTGTCACCTCACAAATGCGTGAGGGGCACTTTTATTTTTCAAACTGTGGCCCATATTCAATACAGACTGCGGAGTGGAACCACCGCAGATCTTTTTCACTGTCCCTCGTTCCATACCTCGCGCCCGGTTCGTCCGGGCGCATTTTTATTGGCCGGAAGCGAATCCGTCTATGCGGCTGCCGGCGCCGCGGCTAGGGTGCCCGCATGACTGACTACAGCGACGAACATCTGAAAAAGGTCCTGCAGCGCGCCAAGATTGTGGCCGTGGTGGGCGTGTCGATGAATCCGGTGCGCCCCAGCTACTATGTGGCGCGCTATCTGGGCCTCAAGGGCTACCGGGTGATTCCGGTGAACCCGGGCCATGCGGGCAAGATGCTGTTCGGCGAGACGGTGCGGGCCAGCCTGTCGGAGATTGATCTGCCTGTGGACATGGTCGACATCTTCCGCCGGTCCGAGGCGGTGCCGCCGATCGTGGATGAGGCGCTGGAGGTGTTTCCAAAGCTCAAAACCGTCTGGATGCAAATCGGGGTGGAACACGCCGAAGCCGCCGCCAAGGCAGAGGCGCGCGGCGTGACAGTGATCCAGAACCGCTGCCCCAAGATCGAATACCAGCGGCTGTTCGGCGAGCTGCGCATGGGCGGCTTTGCCACCGGGATCATATCCTCGAAACTTTGACGGCTGGCGCGGGGCGGGCGGGGCGCTCCCGCCCGTTCCCGCCGCCCTGCAGGGCGGCCTTCACGGTTGGGCCGGGCGCCGCTGCGCGGCGCAAAGGATTTGCTGAGAAGCCATTTAGGGGCAGAAATGCCCTCAATGGCCTTGCCGATTGTGTTGTTTATTGGCGCGTCAAGGGCAAGCCGCGCGTGCCGCGCGGAGGCTGCGCCTCCCTTGACCCGCCGCGAGCGGGCCGGCCGAGCGCTGGGATCAGCCCTTGGGGCGGCTGGCTTTCTCGGCAATGCCGCTGAGGCCCTGGCGCTCGGCCAGCACCTGCAGCACGTCGTCCAGCGCCACGTCCCGGGCGGCCAGCATCACCAGGAAATGATAAAGCACGTCGGCGCCCTCAGACGCGAGCCCCGCCTTGTCTCCCTTCACCGCTTCGATGATCGCTTCAATGGCTTCCTCGCCGAATTTCTCGGCGCATTTCTCCGGCCCCTTGGCCAGCAGCTTGGCGGTCCAGCTGGTGTCCGGATCGGCGCCTTTGCGGGACAGGATGGTGGCTTCGAGATCGTGCAGCAGGCTCATCACATGCCCCTTCAGTTCAGCCGCATCGGAATGCCTGCAGCGGCCATGTGTTCCTTGGCTTCCTGGATGGTGAATTCGCCGAAGTGGAAGATCGAGGCCGCCAGCACCGCGCTTGCGCCGCCTTTGGTCACGCCTTCCACCAGGTGATCCAGATTGCCGACGCCGCCCGACGCAATCACAGGCACGTCCACCGCGTCCGAAATGGCCCTGGTCAGCGGCAGGTTGAAGCCCGATTTGGTGCCGTCGCGGTCCATCGAGGTGAGCAGGATTTCCCCCGCGCCCTTGGCCACCACGGTCCGCGCGAATTCCACTGCGTCGATTCCGGTCGGCTTGCGTCCGCCGTGGGTGAAGATCTCCCAGCGGCCCGGCTCCACCGTCTTGGCGTCGATGGCGCAGACGATGCACTGGCTGCCGAACTGGTCCGCCGCTTCGGCGATCACGTCCGGATTGGCCACCGCGGCTGAGTTAAAGGAAACCTTGTCAGCCCCTGCCAGCAGCAGTGCCCGCACGTCTTCCTTGGTCCGCACCCCGCCGCCCACGGTCAGCGGCACAAAGCACTGCTCGGCGGTGCGCTGCACCACGTCGAACATGGTGCCGCGGTTTTCATGGGTCGCGTGAATGTCGAGAAAGCAGATCTCATCCGCACCGGCGGCGTCATAGGCCTTGGCCGATTCCACCGGGTCGCCTGCGTCGCGCAGGCCGACAAAGTTGACGCCCTTGACCACGCGGCCGTCGGCGACGTCGAGACAGGGAATGATGCGGGTCTTCAGCATGTTGCCGTGCCTTTCAAACTGCTTGGCCCCGTGGGTACGCAAACCAAAAGGCAAGCGCAACAGATATGGCGGGGGATGCGCGTTTTGGTCCAGGCATGCGGAACTGCGCTGAGTTTATGTTAGTCCAGTTGCTGCGTTCATCTAAGCTTCCGAAAGGCCAGGAAAACAGCCAGCCCAAGGAAGCAGGGCACGGCAAAAGGCAGCAAGAGCATGTTCAGGATGAACGGCCATGTAAGAAAGTTACCGATGGCTTCCAAGAGCTCTGGGCTGCAATTCGTCCAGCCGACCTTTATGTGGTTGCCACCGCATCCCTTAATAACAACCATGTTGAGCAGCACTAGCAGCCCCATCAAGAGTGGAGCCAGAGCAATGCCTTTGGCTTTTCTCGGGGCTGCAAAAAGGAGTGCGGCAGCCGTGAAAAGGGGTGCCCCTACGAAAATGAAATCCTTCAAGTGTTGACCCAAAACCTCAAAATTTTCTCTGCCTCCTAATGAAGCGGGGAGAATAAGAATAATCTAGTGCCGGAAACGTGATTTGATGCTGGCGCTTTGTTAGCCAGATTTCAATGACGTGTATGACTGATTGGAGCTGATGTTATGAAAAAATATCTTTCCCTTGCAGGCGCCGTTGCGCTCGCCTCTACACTCCCCGCCGCCGCTGAACTGGTGACTGTGCAAAGCCAGAAATCCGTCGGTGAAACCATGGATGCGCTGCAGGCCGCGGTGGAGGGTGCGGGCGCGACTGTCTTTGCCCGGGTGGACCATGCCGCAGGCGCGCAGAATGCAGCACTGGAACTGAGCCCGTCCCAGCTGCTGATCTTCGGCAATCCGAAACTCGGCACTCCGGCGATGCAGGCAGACATGCGGGCGGGGCTCTACCTGCCGCTCAAGGTGCTGGCGTATGAGGATGGGGACGGCAAGGTCTGGCTGACCTATCAGGATCCAGGCGAAATGCTCTCTGGCCTCGACATCCCGGCTGATGCGGCGTTTATCGCCAAGATGCAGGGCGCCCTGGGCAAGCTGACCGCAAAAGCAGCCGAGTAGGCTTAGCGCCGCGCTGCCAGATAGCGTGACAGCGCAATTGCCAGCCCCCACAGCAGCCCGGCCCCAACGGAGACCGGGCCAAAGATCAGCGGCCCCCAGGCGGCAAGAACCCCCATAGTATAGGCGGTCTCGCCCAAGTCCTGGCCCAACACCACGCAGGGGTTGGCAAACCCCTCGTGGATTTCGCAATCAAAGCCGAACCCCAGCAGCATCACAAAGGCAATGCACAAGAGCCACAGGACAATCGGCCCAATGGTCAGGATTGCCAGAACTCGGCGGACAAGGCGCATGGGTTTTCCCTTCGCCAGTAAGGCGTCAGGCTTTCAGAACCGCCAGCGCCTCTTTCAGGTCAATGGCGCCATCATAGAGCGCCCGGCCTGAAATCGCACCATTGAGAGGCGCGCCGCAGGATTTCAGCGCCCGCAGATCGTCCAGCGAGGAGACGCCGCCAGAGGCAATCACCGGGATGCTGACCGCATTGGCCAGATCGGCAGTCGCCTCGACGTTCGGGCCCTTCATCGCGCCGTCGCGCAGGATGTCGGTATAGATGATCGCGGCAACGCCTGCGTCTTCAAAGGATTTGGCGAGGTCGGTGACCATCACGTCGGTCTCCTCGGCCCAGCCCTTGGTTGCGACCTTGCCGTTGCGGGCGTCGATGCCGACCGCGACTTTGCCGGGGAATTCCCGCGCCGCCTCGCGCACCAGGTCCGGGTTCTCCACCGCCACGGTGCCCAGGATCACCCGCGCCAGGCCCTTATCAATCCAGCGTTCGATGGTGGCCATGTCGCGGATGCCGCCGCCCAGCTGCGCGGGCACCTTGGTCTGCTTCAGGATCTCCTCGACCGGTGCGGCGTTCACGGGCTCGCCGGCGAAGGCGCCATTGAGGTCCACCAGATGCAGCCACTCGCAGCCCGCCTCGACAAACTCCAGCGCCTGCGCGGCGGGATTGTCGTTGAACACGGTGGTCTTGTCCATCTCGCCATGCAGCAGGCGCACGGCCTGGCCGTCTTTGAGGTCAATCGCGGGGTAGAGGATCATCCGGGCGGTCCTTCGTGAAATCAAGCTGGCGGTGTTTTGCACAACGCGAGGGCAGATTGCAACGCGACCCGAAGTCAACCTTGCCTCGAAGCGCGCATCAGGGACAGGCTGCCTGAAAACAGGGAGGAAATGGAATGAAACATCTTTTTGCGGGCGTGGCGCTGGCTCTGGGTTTGGCAGGGGCCGCAGCGGCGGACCCGGTGCTGGGTGTCTGGAAGACCCAGCCCGACGATGGCTCCTACGCCCATATCCAGATGGCCAAATGCGGTGCTGCGGTTTGCGGCAAGATCGCCCGCACCTTCAACAGCGGCGGCGAATACCAGTCCCCGAACCTCGGCAAGACGCTGGTGATCGACATGGTGCCGAACGGTGACGGCTCGTACGAGGGCAAGGTCTGGCGGCCGTCGAATGACAAGATCTACATCGGCAAGATGGAAGTAGCGGGCAACAGCCTGGCCTTGCGCGGCTGCGTGGCAGGCGGGCTGATCTGCTCGAAACAAACCTGGTCCCGCGTCCAGTAAGCCCCTGAGGGGCTGTCTTTACAGCAGCCCCAGCTGCACCGGGATCGGCGCATAGCCGCGCTTCAGCTGCCGGTCCCGGAACCCTTCAAAGATCGCCAGCGCCTCGGCATGGGCGGCAAAATAGGTCCGCTTCTGAGCGCCGCCCGGTGCATTCAGCGGTCCCGAGACACGCTCAACACACCAGTCGCCGAACAGCGTCGGCGTCAGGCTCAGCAGGCAATAACGATGCTTGCCGTCGGCGTGGTCGTATTTCTCGAAACGGATGTGCAAGGGGCTGCCGCAGTGACAAAAGGTCCGCTCCGTATGCCTCGAAGCGGACCTCTTGTCTATTGCTCAAACCGGTGAATTGCACTGGTCCCTGCGGCAGCTGTGACGGTTACACATCACCGGTGTATTCGCCGCGCGCCGGGTAGTTGTTGGGGATAGCGAAATCCAGCGCCGCCACCAGTTCCGCGAAATGCGGGCGCACAAACGGCATGGTCTGCACCGAGCCGTAATACAGCGTCTGTTCCGGCGTCACCATGAACAGGCCGGGCTCGGAGAACAGCGCGGGCTCCTCGATCCCGATCGAGGTCTTGCCGCGGGAGGTGGAGATGTAAAGCCCCCATTCCTTGGCAACAGCCAGCGGCAGGCCGTAGCCGAACCGCAGCTCCTTGGCCTCGATCTTGTCGGCCATCGCGCGGGTGCGCTCCTCGCCGTCGGAGCTGATCGCGATGCAGTTGACGCCGCGCTCGGCAAAGGCGGCGACCTTCTTCTCGAACTCCTTCAGATAGGTGGCGCAGATCGGGCAGTGCAGGCCTCGGTAAAAGCAGATCACGGTGCCGCGTTCGGCCGTTTCTGACGACAGGTCGAACTGGCCGTGGTCCAGCGTCGGCAGGGTCAGGTCCGGGGTCTTCTGGCGGGGGATCAGCATGGGCAGGGTCCTTGTGAATGGTGTGAGTGGTGTGAGTGGTGGTGCTTGCCTAACTGTATCGCGCGGTTTACTGTCTCATAAATCCGAAAAACCTGATGGAAACACCGGAGTTCATGGACCGCCTGACCACACTAATGGACCGATTTCAGCTCGCCGTGCAGGCAGCTGCACCGGGGGAGGCCAATCTGATCGCACTTGCGGATGCGGCAGGGGAACCGGTGCGGATCCTCTATTGCACCCGTGGAACGCCGACGGATGTGTCCCCCTTGGACGTCATGTGGGCGGCGCGGGTGGAATGGTCGGGCCAAAGCAACCCCTTCCTGGCCGCCTTGCCGCCGGTGGTGGACTATGACGTTTCCGGCAATGCCGAGGCGCAAGGGCTGGTGCGGCTGATGCAGGAGGAAGCCGAAGGCCAGCACTGCGGCGCTCAATCGGTGATCAACCGGCTGGGCGAGGTGCTGATGGTGCGTCTGTTGCGCAATCAGATCAAAAAGGGCGCGACTGAGCCCGGGCTGCTGGCGGGTCTTGCCGATCCGCGCCTCAGCCGGGCCATCGTGGCGATGCATGATCATCCCGGCAGGCTCTGGACCAATGCTGATCTGGCGCATGAGGCCGGGCTGTCGTTGTCGCGCTTTGCGGAACTCTTCGCGGCGGAAGTGGGCGAAACCCCGATCGGCTACCTGCGCCGCTGGCGGCTGATCCTGGCGCACCAGGATCTTGCGCGCGGCGACCGGGTGGAGGCGGTGGCGCGCCGCTATGCCTATACCAGCCCCGAAGGCTTCACCCGCGCCTTCCGCAAGGCCTATGGCGTCGCGCCGGTTTCCCTGAGAACGGCTGCGGCCTAGAAACCCTCCAGGCTTCTTCTTTGTTTAAATACTCAAAGCCGAAGGCAACGGCGCGCCAGCGCCGTCCTCTTACGGTTTCCAGGTCAGGAAGTTGCCGATCATCCGCAGCCCGGTGGTCTGGCTTTTTTCCGGGTGGAACTGCATGCCCACCATCGTGTCCCGGCCGATGACCGCGGTCACGTCGCCGGCATAATCCACATGCGCCAGCCGCTCCGCCGGACTGGCGACGCGGAAATGATAGGAATGCACGAAATACACGTGATCGCCGCTCTGGATGCCGTCAAACACCGGGTGCGCATGATCGATCACCAGATCGTTCCAGCCCATGTGCGGCACCTTCAGCGCCGGATCCGCCGGCGTGATTTTCACCACGTCGCCGCCGACCCAGCCGAGGCCCGGCGTTTCTTCATACTCATGCCCAGTGGTCGCCATCAGCTGCATGCCAACGCAGATGCCCAGGAACGGCCGACCCTTCTGCTCCACCGCCTCGACCATGGCGTCATAGATGCCCTTATGGCCGCGCAGCTCTGCCGCGCAGGCGGGAAAGGCGCCGTCGCCGGGCAGCACCAGCCGGTCAGCTTTGGCAACCACATCGGCGTCGGAGGTCACCACAACCTCGCCTGCATCCACTTCCCGCGCCATGCGCTGAAAGGCTTTTTCGGCGGAGTGCAGGTTGCCGGATTCGTAATCAATAATTGCGGTCAGCATGTCAGAGCGCGCCCTTTGTCGACGGAATCGCATCTGCTTTGCGCGGGTCGGTTTCCACCGCCAGCCGCAGCGCGCGGGCGACAGCCTTGAACGCCGCCTCGGCAATGTGGTGGCTGTTGAACCCGTGCAGCTGGTCGATGTGCAGGGTGATGCCGCCATGGGTGCTGAGCGCCTGGAAGAACTCGCGCACCAGCTCGGTATCAAAGGTGCCGATCTTCTGGGTGGGCAGCTCCACATTCCAGATCAGGAAAGGCCGCGCCGACAGGTCCAGCGCGCAGCGCACCTGCGCGTCATCCATCGGCAGGTGGCACTCGCCGTAGCGGCGGATGCCCTTCTTGTCCCCCAGCGCCTGCACCAGCGCCTGACCCAGCGCGATGCCGGTGTCCTCCACCGTGTGGTGGTCGTCGATGTGGTAGTCACCCTTGGCGCGGATGGTCATGTCGATCAGCGAATGGCGCGCCAGCTGGTCCAGCATGTGGTCGAAAAAGCCAACCCCGGTCTGGTTGTCGTAAACCCCGGTGCCGTCGAGGTTGATCTCGACCGAGATATCGGTTTCCGCGGTCTTGCGGGTCACTTTGGCGGTACGCATCAGCGGCTTATCCTTCGTCATGCTGCCAGAACTTCAATTCTGCCTGGGCGCTTATAGGGCGGGCAGGGGGGCTGGCTCAAGTGCGGCATTGTGCAAGCGGGGCAATCTGTTGCAGCAATCCCGGTCTCTTGCGCCCGGATGCGGCGCATGCGAGCTTGGGCGCAAATCCGTGACCATTCAAAAGGGCCGCCCATGTCCACCTGCGTCTTCGTCCAGATCCGCTGCAAGCCCGGCACCACCTACAAGGTGGCCGAGGAGATTGCCCTGCGGGAAATCCACTCCGAGCTTTACTCCACCAGCGGCAACTTCGACCTGCTGATGAAGCTCTACATCCCCTCAGGCGAGGATGTCGGCAAATACATCAACGACCAGCTGCTGCAGATCGATGGGATCGAACGCTCGCTGACCACCATGACCTACAAGGTTTTCTGAAGCACCCAGCGAAAGCCCCCCGCAGCTGCCCGGGCCGCGAGGGGCATTGAGGGTCCCCGGTCCCCAACGGAACTCGTGACCGGAACAGGCGCCCGGTCTGCGTGTCAGCAGGCTGAGATTCGGCGCTAAGCGCTCAGCGGGTCATGAAGCGGACCCTGGCGGCGGTATGTCTGGCAGATTGACCGGCAATGCCGGTACGGCGCGTCATCATAAAAATCTCGGTCTGAAACAAACTGCGCGCAGTGTACACGATTTCCGCGGAAAAATCGACCTGCTTGCCGGGGCGCGAAACCCATTTGCGCCACAGATGCTTACAGGAAAACGCCCCGGACAGGCCGGGGCGTTTCACGGAGAATGCAAAGGCGCCAGGCAGGCTCAGCCTGCGATCAGCCCCTGCGCCTTCAGCTCCTCATAGGCGCTGTCGACCGCGGTCTTCATCCGCGCCAGCATGTCGTTGATTTCATCCTTGGTGATGATGATCGGCGGGCAGAGTGCCAGCGCATTTCCGGCCACCGCCCGCAGGATCAGCCCGTTTTCCTGGCAGGCCTTCTGCGCGGCAGCGCCCGCGGCCCCCTTGTCAAAGCTTGCACCGGTGGTCTTGTTCGACACCAGCTCCAGCGCCGCAATCAGGCCCTTGCCGCGGACCTCGCCCACCAGCGGATGATCGGTGAAAACCTCCCGCAGCTGCGCCTGCATATAGGCGCCTACTTCGGCGGCGTGCTCAAACAGGTTGTCGCGCTCATAAATCTCCAGCGTCTTCAGCGCCGCGGCACAGGCCGCCGGGTGGCCGGAGTAGGTATAGCCATGGCCGAAGACGCCGACCTCATTGGTCTGGTCGATCATCGCCTCGTACATGTAGCCCGGGATCACCGAAGCCGAGATCGGGAAATAGGCCGAGCTCAGCTGCTTGGCGAATGTCATCAGGTCGGGCTTGATGCCCATGGTGGTGCAGCCGAAATCGGCACCGGTGCGCCCGAAGCCGCAGATCACCTCATCGGCCCAAACCAGGATGCCGTGCTTGCGCAGCAGCGCCTGCAATTTCTCGTAATACCCTTCCGGCGGCACGATCACGCCCGACGCGCCGGTGATCGGTTCGACAATCATCGCCGCGATGGTGTCGGGGTCTTCGGCCAGGATCTGCTCTTCCAGGTTATTGATGATCCGGTCGACAAACTGCTCTTCGGTCTCGTTGCCCTGGCGGCCGGTGTAATAATGCGGCGCGTCCGAGCGCAGGATGTGCAGCGCCTCCAGCGGCGCGTCGAAATGCGCCAGGTTCGCGGGCAGCGAGGTCAGCGAACCGGCCGCCACAGTCACCCCGTGATAGCCGCGCTCGCGGGTGATGATCTTGCGCTTCTCCGGCTTGCCGATGGCGTTGAAGTAATAGCGCAGCATCTTGTAGTGGGTGTCATTGGCGTCGGACCCGGAGTTGCCGAAGAAGATATAAGCATCCTCCACCGGGACCATCGCCTTCAGCTTCTCCGCCAGCTCCATGATCGGCGTGTGGGTCTTGCCGCCGAAGGTGTGGGTGAAGGGCAGCTTGTGCAGCTGCTCGGTGATTGCATCCATCACCTCGGTGTTGCTGTAGCCCAGCGAGGTGCACCACAGGCCCGCCAGCCCCTCGATGTATTTGTTGCCGTCCGTGTCATAGACATAGATGCCTTCGCCGCGGTCCAGGCACAGCTGTTCGGTCGCGGTGAAATTGGTGGTGGGGTAGATGACTGGGGCCATGGCCAAACTCCTGCGATGATCTGCCCGTGAGCATTGTTTGGCAGTAGCATTGGCCTGTTTTTCAGCCCGCGTCAAAGGAATTTGATCAAATTTCACGGGGGCGCTTGAAAAAGCGAAAGGCCGCCCCGGAGGGCGGCCTTTTCGGCTTTCGGATGGAGCGGGCGATGAGATTCGAACTCACGACCCTTACCTTGGCAAGGTAATGCTCTACCCCTGAGCTACGCCCGCGTTGCCATCCGGTGACGCGGTGAATAGGAAATCCGGCAGGAGGCTGCAAGCGGAAAATGACAGGAGGGTGAAGAAAGTCCGGCCGGCGCAGCGGTTTGGAAAAGCGAAAGGCCGCCCCGAAGGGCGGCCTTTTCGGCTTTCGAATGGAGCGGGCGATGAGATTCGAACTCACGACCCTTACCTTGGCAAGGTAATGCTCTACCCCTGAGCTACGCCCGCGCTGCCATTCGGTGAGGCGGTGTTTAGGGTTTTCCCAAACGGGCCGCAAGAGGAAATTTTCAGAACCGAGCAAGTATCTGTGGGTAAGCGTTATTCTCCGGTTTCGAGGAACTCCGCGAGGCGGGATTGCAAAGCGCCAAGGTCCTTGGTCTCGCATTCCCAGACGGTCAGCACCTGCCAGCCCGCCGCCTGCAGGGCGGCCAGCTGTTCGGCGTCGCGCTCGGCATTGCGCTGCAGCTTAGGCTCCCAGTAGTCGCGGCGGCTGGCTGGAATGCGCCCGTCGCGGCAGTCATGCAGATGCCAGAAACAGCCATGCACAAAAATCACCTTGCGGCGGGGGCCAAAGACGAGGTCGGGCTTGCCGGGCAGGTCCTTGCGGTGCAGCCGGTAGCGGTAGCCCATGCCATGCACCATCCGCCGCACCAGCATTTCCGGCTTGGTGTTCTTGGCGCGGATCTTTGCCATATTGGCGCTGCGCCGTTCCGGTGTCAGCTTGTCGGCCATTCCACCTTGTGCCTGGATTGTTCCACCATGCGGGCATGGTAGCTGGTTTCAATCCGGCAGGAAATGAAGGCGCTGGCCGGGCAGGGTGGCAGCCCAAGCGCCTTGATCAGCTGGGCATCCTTCTGGCCTTCCAGCAGCACGATCCGCTCGCGGGCCAGCATGTCACGGGTGCCGTGGCCGCCATCGGCCCGGATGCGGCGCATGAAATCCTTCTGCTGCGCCACCGCCTCCACCACGTCGCGGGGAACCGGGCGGCCCTGGATCAGCCTGAACAGCTGCGCCATCCGTTCATTGCCGGTCTCGCCTGCGAAAATCCGCTCCACCGCCGCTTCATCCGCGGTGCGCCAGAAGTTGGCGGGGTAGGGCTGGTCCTTGAGCAGCCACAGGATATGGCGGAATCCTTCGGCGGAGATACTGCGCTTGGCATCCTTGTTCTGGCCGTGCGTCAGGTACTCGGGCCGGGCGATGATCAGGCCGAGGTAGCAGCGCGCCCGGACCTCATCGGCGGCAACCAGCAGGCAAGCGCAGTCAATCGCCTCGGTCGGGATCATCCAGTTGCCGCCCATGGTGTGCTTGATGTCGACATCCTGGCCCAGGATCTCGGTGTCCAGCCGCCCCTTGCGCAGCTTCAGCAGCGCCCGCAGCTCGATCTCGACCCTTGTGCCGATATAGGTCTTCTCGGTCTTCTCCAGCTCTTCATATGCGCGCCGCCCGGTCTTGGGCGTCATGATCACATCGTCGATGCACTGGCGCAGCATCTGCGGGACATCGTATTCCAGCGCCAGCGCGCCGCCCGCACGGGTAGTGATCTCCTCCGCCAGCGGGAAGAGGACGCCAAAGTCCGGGTGGCCGGGAAGCACAAGGCTGTTGGGAAGTTTCTGTTTCAAATGCGGATCTCCCGCCCGGCGGCACGCCGGGCAGCGCCCGGCCCCACGGGGCGGGCGCTACGCTTCCACCCCGTGGGGCCGGGCGCTGCCCTCAGTTCGATAATCGCTTTGATGCTTCTACGCCCGCACAGCATGCAGCTTCGGCTTGGCAATTGCCGCCTTCAGCTCCCGCGCCACCGCCTCCGCCACCGGCGGCGGGAAGGCGTTGCCGACCTGACGGTAGGCATTGGTCTTGGCGCCGGTGAAATGCCAGGCGTCCGGGAAACCCTGAATGCGTGCCACCATCCGCACCGTGAGGCGCGGCATGTCGTTGTGGAAGGGATCCGGCGCCTCATTGGCGATGGTGCGCCCCTCTACCCCCAAGGCCGCCCAGGCGCGCCGCGCGCGGGTCGGACCCAGGTCGGGGCCCCCGTGTTTCTTGGAGCCGCCGACGATGGTCGGCGCGATCTCATCCGCCTTCGCGGCCCAGTCATCCGCCCCGCGCCAGCCGCGCTCCTTCATCAGATCGATGAGGGTTGCGCCCACGGTCGGCGGGTTGTGCGGCAGCGGCTCGGGCCAGTTGAACTGTCCGGCAAACTCCTTGCGCAGGGCAACGATCGCCACCCGCGGCCGCAGCTGCGGCACCCCGAAGTCGGAGGCGTTCAGCAGCCGCCAGTCGGTCTCATAGCCAAGCTTCGAAAGCTGCTTCTTCAGCTTCTCGCGGTAGTCGTGGAATACCGCATCCAGAAAGCCGCGCACGTTCTCGATCATCACCGCGCGGGGGCGGGTGGCATCGACGATCTCGATCGCGTCATCGAACAGGTTGCGCTCGTCCTTCTCGCCCAGCTGCTTGCCGGCCACCGAGAACGGCGGGCAGGGCAGGCCGCCCGCCAGCAGGTCGATGCCCTTGTAGTCGCCCGCAACCTCCTTGAACTTGCGCACGTCCTCTTCCAGCACGTTCCACTGGGGCCGGTTGTGGCGCAGGGTGGCACAGCAGTGCTTATCGATCTCAACCAGCGCGGTGTGATCAAAGCCTGCCTTCTCCAGCCCAAGGGCCTGGCCGCCCGCACCTGCGCATAGTTCTACCGATGTCAGCATTTTGCTCTGCCCGCCCGTATCTGTTCCTGCTCTGTTCCTATGCGGTAAAGCGATTCCGCACAAGGTTTTCTGCACCCGGCCAGACTAAGCGGAAATGCTGAAAAGCGAAAGGCCGCCCCGAGGGCGGCCTGTCCGTTTTCCCGATGGAGCGGGCGATGAGATTCGAACTCACGACCCTTACCTTGGCAAGGTAATGCTCTACCCCTGAGCTACGCCCGCGCTGCCATCCGGTGAGCGGTGAAATAGGGTCTCCGCCCGCCGCCTGCAAGAGGAAAATCGGCAGCGGGAGAAAAAAATCCGCACCGGTGGCGACGGAAGTGCTGGGGGCACGCGTTTCACCCCCAAACAACCGGATTTTCAAAGGGAGATTTTAGCCATGCTTTGGAAAGATGTTCTGCGGATCACCAGCCTGGCTTCAGCAATCGCGGTCGGGCTTCTGGTGCAAGGTGCCCGCCACGCCAGTGCGCCGGAGGCGGACAGCTTGGCGGGGCAGGCCGAGGGGATCAAGCCGGTGCAGGTCGAAACCGTCACCTTGCCTGAATTTGCCGCACGCAACGCCTGATCCGGAAACGTACTCTTCGAACGCGCCCCCCTGCGGAACAGGGGGGGGCTTGGCCCGCCAGGCACTGCTGCTGGCTGCCGTATCTACCAACCCTGAGGCACAGGATTGGCCGACAGCACCTGTTCAAGCTGAGCCCGGCTGTCCGCGTCCAGATGCGGTATCATCACCCGTGTGGTGAAGTTGCCGTAAAGCTGCCCGTTAATGAAAACGCTCCAATCGCGCAGGCTTGCCCGGCCGAATTCCACCGTATCGCCAAAATGCTTGCCTGGCAGGTCATTCGGTTCATTGGCCAGCTTGCCGGTCATGCTGCCGCCGGATGCAAGGGTGAACTGGTCCACCCAGATGTTCTCGTGGCCATAGCTGGTCTTCAGCGCCACTTTGACCAATGCACCGTCTGCCGCATTACCCTGGCTGTCCAGAACATAGGTGAAAAAGGCATCCATCGAGCTTAGCGCCGAGCCGATGGCGGCGTTCATTTCCGGGTCTTCAGTTTCGAACTGGATGATGGGATCCCCGGCGAATGCGGCGGCAGGGGAAAGTGCGACGAAAGCAGCGAAAATCAGAGGCCTGATCATTTGAAACTCCACAAAAGAAAAGCTGCGGCCAAGATCTGGCCGCAGCTTCAACTCTAGTGCTTTCGGGCTGGCTTATTCCAGCTCAACCAGCAGGTCCTTGGCGTCGATCTGGCCGCCGGCCTGAACGTGCACGGCCTTCACCACCGCGTCGCGCTCGGCGTGGATGCCGGTTTCCATCTTCATCGCTTCGATGGTCAGCAGCATGTCGCCTTCATGCACCTGCTGGCCCACCTGCACCGCGACCGAGGCGACAACACCCGGCATCGGCGCGCCGACGTGGTTGGGGTTGCCAGCTTCGGCCTTCGGGTTGGCTTGGGTCGACGCCTTCACCAGACGGTTCGGCACCCGGATCACCCGCGGCTGGCCGTTCAGCTCGAAGAAGACCTTCACTTCGCCCTTCTCGTCGGTCTCTGAAATCGCCTGCAGGCGGATTTCCAGGGTCTTGCCCGGATCGATTTCGGCGGTGATCTCCTCGCCCGGCTCCATGCCATAGAAGAAGGTCTTGGTCGGCAGGGTGCGCACCGGGCCGTACTGGCGGTGGCGGCCCATGTAATCCAGGAACACCTTCGGATACATCAGGTAGCCGTTCAGGTCCTCGTCATCGACCTTGAAACCTTCCAGCTGCTGGGACAGATCGGCGCGGACCGCTTCCAGGTCAACCGGCGCCAGATGCGCGCCGGGGCGCTCGGTGTTCGGCGCTTCGCCCTTCAGCACCTTGCTGACGATCCCTTCCGGGAAGCCGCCCGGAGGCTGGCCCAGGTTGCCGCGCATCATGTCGACAACCGAGTCGGGGAAGGCGACGTCGGTCTCCGGGTTTTCAACCTCATCGCGGGTCAGGCCCTGGGAAACCATCATCAGCGCCATGTCGCCAACCACCTTGGAGGAGGGGGTCACCTTCACGATGTCGCCGAACATCTGGTTCACGTCGGCATAGGTCTGCGCCACGTCGGCCCATTTCTCTTCCAGGCCCAAGGAGCGCGCCTGCGCCTTCAGGTTGGTGAACTGGCCGCCCGGCATCTCGTGCAGGTAGACCTCGGAGGCCGGGGCCGCCAGGCCGCTCTCGAATGCCGCGTACTGCGCCCGCACCTGTTCCCAGTAGCCGGAGATCTCGCGCACCTTGGCGATGTCGATACCGGTGTCGCGGTCGGTGTTGCGCAACGCCTCGACGATGGAGCCCAGGCAGGGCTGCGAGGTGCCGCCACTGAAGGCGTCCATTGCCGCGTCCACCGCATCCACGCCGGCATCCGCCGCCGCCAGGATGGTTGCGCCGGCCACGCCGGAGGTGTCGTGGGTGTGGAAATGGACCGGCAGGCCGACCTCTTCCTTCAGCGCCTTGACCAGCTGGCGGGCGGCGGCAGGCTTCAGCAGGCCCGCCATGTCTTTCAGGCCCAGGATATGGGCGCCGGCGGCTTCCAGCTCCTTGGCCATGCCGACATAGTACTTGAGGTCGTACTTGGCGCGGTTCGGGTCCAGGATATCGCCGGTATAGCAGATGGTGCCTTCGCAGACCTTGCCGCTCTCGACCACCGCATCCATCGCAACACGCATGTTCTCGACCCAGTTCAGCGAGTCGAAGACGCGGAACACGTCGACGCCGGTCTCGGCCGCCTGGCGCACGAACTCCTGCACCACGTTGTCCGGATAGTTGGTGTAGCCGACGCCGTTGGAGGCGCGCAGCAGCATCTGGGTCATCAGGTTCGGCATCCGCTCGCGCAGGTCGCGCAGGCGCTGCCAGGGGCATTCCTGCAGGAAGCGGTAGGCCACGTCAAAGGTCGCACCGCCCCAGCACTCGACCGAGAACAGCTGGCTGAGGTTCTGCGCATAGGCCGGCGCCACCTTGATCATGTCGATCGAGCGCATCCGGGTCGCCAGCAGCGACTGGTGGCCGTCGCGCATGGTGGTGTCGGTCAGCAAGAGCTGGCGCTGCGACTTCATCCAGTCGGCGACAGCCTGGGCGCCTTTCTGCTCCAGCAGGTTGCGGGTGCCATAGGGCAGGTTGCCGGGCTCCGCCTTGGGCGCGCGCGGCTCTTTCAGGTCGGCGGCGGGGGCCGCGCGGCCTTCGGTCTCCGGATGGCCGTTGACGGTGATGTCGGCGATGTAGGTCAGCACCTTGGTGCCGCGGTCGCGGCGCTTCTTGAACTGGAACAGGTCCGGGGTCTCGTCGATGAATTTGGTGGTGTATTCATTCGACAGGAAGGTCGGGTGCTTCAGCAGGTTCTCGACGAACGCGATGTTGGTCGACACACCACGCACCCGGAACTCGCGCAGCGCGCGGTCCATGCGGGCAATCGCCTTCTCCGGAGTCGGCGCCCAGGCGGTCACCTTGGTCAAGAGCGAGTCATAGTAGCGGGTGATCACGCCGCCCGCATATGCGGTGCCGCCGTCCAGGCGGATGCCCATGCCGGTGGCGGAACGGTAGGCGGTGATACGGCCGTAGTCCGGGATGAAGTTGTTCAGCGGATCCTCGGTGGTGACCCGGGTCTGCAGCGCGTGGCCGTTCAGGCGGATGTCGTCCTGCGACGCCTTGCCGGTGGCTTCGGCAATGGTCTTGCCTTCGGCGATCAGGATCTGCGCCTGCACGATGTCGATGCCGGTGACCTCCTCGGTCACGGTATGCTCCACCTGCACCCGCGGGTTCACTTCGATGAAGTAGAATTTGCCGTCGTTCATATCCATCAGGAATTCGACGGTGCCCGCGCATTCATAGTTCACATGCTGGCAGATTTTGCGGCCCAGGTCGCACAGCTCGGCGCGCTGCTCCTCGGTCAGATAGGGGGCAGGGGCGCGTTCCACCACTTTCTGGTTGCGGCGCTGCACCGAGCAGTCACGTTCATAGAGGTGATAGATCTCGCCGTGCTTGTCGCCCAGGATCTGCACCTCGACGTGGCGGGCGCGGGTGATCATCTTCTCCAGATAGCCCTCGCCGTTGCCGAATGCGGCTTCCGCCTCGCGGCGGCCTTCTAGCACCTTCTCTTCCAGTTCCTTGTCGGCGTGGATCGGACGCATGCCGCGGCCGCCGCCGCCCCAGGAGGCCTTCAGCATCAGCGGGTAGCCGATCTCGGCCGCTTCCTTGCGGATCGCGTCCATGTCGTCGCCCAGCACTTCGGTCGCCGGAATGACCGGGACGCCGGCCGCAATCGCCACCTTGCGGGCAGAGGCCTTGTCACCCAGCGCGCGCATGGTTTCGGCCTTGGGGCCGATGAAGGTGATGCCGTTGCGGGCGCAGGCGTCCACGAATTCCGGGTTCTCGGACAACAGGCCGTAACCGGGGTGGATCGCATCGGCGCCGCTTTCCTTGGCGACGCGGATGATCTCGTCGATCGACAGGTAGGCTGCAACCGGCCCCATGCCCTCGCCGATGCGGTAGGCTTCATCCGCCTTGAACCGGTGCAGGCCGAGCTTGTCCTCCTCGGCATAGACAGCGACGGTGCGTTTGCCCATTTCGTTGGCGGCGCGCATCACGCGGATCGCGATCTCGCCACGGTTGGCAATCAGGATTTTTTTGAAGTCGGTCATGTCACCCTCGGGGTCCGTGCAAGTTGGTGCAGTGTTAGGCGGATATTATCGAACCGCACAACAGTAGTTCTGGGTATTTCCGGCATGATTGCGCTCTCAAGCGGCTTGTCCTTTCCTTTCTGGCCACGTTTTTGCGGGGTGCTGACTTTGCAACTTACCGCATTGCTTGGCGCTAACATTTGCAGATTCTGCAGAAATTCTGCGCATGCAGCATGGTTTTGTAACTTTTTTTGTTGCGGCGCAGCGCAAAGTGACGCTGCGGATGCGTCATTTTGGCGCAATTCGTGCGAATTCGCGCAAAAAGCGCCGGCAGAGCGCGCAATCAGCCCAGATGACGGGTTTGCAAACCGCGTGCTTCGGCCAGGCTGGACAGGCCCAGCTGGCCCATGTTGGCTTCCAGATCCTTGGCCAGAATGCTGACCAGATGCGCAGGCCCGGCACTGCCCAGGGCCGCCAGCGCATAGTGGAAGGCGCGGCCCAGCATAATGAAATCCGCCCCCAGCGCCAGCGCCCGCAGGATGTCCAGCCCGCCACCGATGCCGCTGTCGAATATCACCGGCACGGTCACGGCGTCGCGCACCTCCGGCAGCAGGCTGATTGCGGGCGGGCAGCCGTCGAACTGGCGGCCGCCGTGGTTGGACAGCCAGATCGCATCGGCACCGGCCTCCTGCAGGCGGCGGGCATCCTCCGCCCGCTGCACGCCCTTGATGATGAACGGCCCGTCCCAGTGGCGCCGCAGCCAGTCGACATAGGCCCAGTCCGGCGAGGTCCGAAGCAGGTAACCGATATGCGCGGTGGGCGGCAGGTTGGCCTGTTCGCCGCTGATGTATTTGTCCAGCGTCCGCATATGCGGCATCCCGGCCCGGGCCATCCCCAGCGCCCAGGCGGGCCGCAGCGCGATCTGCGCCAGCAGCCGCGGGGTCAGCCGCGGCGGCTGGGTCAGGCCGGAACGCGTCTGCCGCTCCCGGCGCGAAGCCACCGGCACATCCACCGTCAGCACCAGCGTTCGGAACCCGGCGTCCTTCGCCCGCGCCAGCAGATCGGCGCGGATGCCCTCATCCTTGGGCGGATACAGCTGAAACCAGGCGTCTGAGCCGATATGCGGTGCCAGATCCTCCGGCATCTGGCTGGCGACGGTGGACAGGCAATAGGGGATGCCCGCGGCGGCGGCGCTGCGGGCCAGAATGCCCTCGGCGTCGGGCCAGATCAGCCCCGACATGCCGACGGGGGCGACCCCGAACGGGAATGCGTGCTTCGTGCCCAGCAGCTCAACTGACAGATCCGTCTCCAGCGGCCCGTGCAGCACCGAGGGCAGCATCCCGATCCGGTCCAGCCCCGCGCGGTTCTGCGCCTTGGCGGCCTCAGCGCCGGTGCCGCTGTCCAGATACTCCCAGACAAACCTGGGCAGCCGCCGCTGCGCCCGCTGTTTCAGGTCGTCAAGGCCCGGGTATCTCTGATGCAGATCCATGCGGGCATTGGTACGCGGACACAGGAATTGTGCAAGGAAAAGAAGGGGCAGCGCGCCGCAGCCCTAGGCTGCCGCGCCCGTGTCCTTCTCCCCGCCGGTGCCAATCTCCGGCACGGCAGACGGATTGCGCGGTGCGGGCACTGCGCCTTCAGCCACGCAGACCTGGTTGCGGCCCTTGGCCTTGGCCTCATACAGCGCCTCGTCCGAGGCGCGCAGCAGGTCCTGCGGCATGGCGCCATGCGCGGGATAATGGGCGACCCCCAGCGAGATAGAGATCCTGGGCAGTGCTTTTTCACCATAGCGCACCACCACATCCTCGATCGCCTGGCGCAGCAGTTCCGCCTTGGTGACCGCATCCTCCGGGCGCACGCCCGGCAGCAGTAGCGCAAATTCCTCACCGCCGGGGCGGCAGGCCACCTCGTCGCCGTCGCAGGCCTGCTCCATCGCGGCGCCGACAGCCCGCAGCACCATGTCGCCGGCATCATGGCCGTGATTGTCGTTGAATTTCTTGAAGTGATCCACGTCGATCGACACCACGCTCAGCGGCCGGCCGCTGTTCTGGCTGGCGGCCACGAACTTGCGCAGGGACTCGGTCATGTGGCGGCGGTTGAACAGGCCGGTCAGCGGGTCGCGCACCGACTGGTCATGCAGCTGGTCGCGCATTTTCACATTGGCAATCGCCATGCTGATCTGTTCCGCGCACATTTGCGCCAGCTGCTTGCAGCCGGCGAAATCGCCGGCCCGGCTCGGCCGCGCCCGCAGGTGCATCAGGCCGACGGTCTCGCCATGCGCCAGGATCGGAAAGCAGAAATAGGGCCGCCCGTCATGCGGCTCCGCATGGGCGCAGGTGAACTCCACCTCCGACGCGCCGAACTCATAGGTCCGCCCGCGGCGCAGGCCCCAGCACTCGCCCGGCTGGATATGATCCTTGTGGCTGCCGCCGTTCCAGCTGGAGCAGCCGTCCAGCACATCGCGGGAGTTTGAGAACACATAGATGCTGCCCTCGGAATCCGGCAGCAGATGGCTCATGAACTGCGACACCATGTCGAACAGCTCATCCAGCGAGCGGCAGGACTGCAGCCATTCGTTCAGCTCGCCCAGGAGCTTCACCTCCCGCGCCAGTTGCAGCTGGTTGGCCATGATCTCCTGATCCTTGGCCGAACGCTCCTCAACCTGGCGCAGGCTGCGGCGGTTGGTCTTGAAAACAACCACCGACACAATGGTCATCGCCGCAACCGTCACCGCAAAGATGAAGGCAAGGGAGATTCGGACACGGGTGATAAAGGTGTTCCGGACATCGGTGATGTCCGAGTAGAACTCGATGGCCCCGATGAAAATGCCGTCATGCATGACAGGGGAGTAGACTTCGGCCACCTCGCGGTTCGGGATGGAGCCGTCCGCATTGACCGCGGTCTGCAGCCCGTCCACCTCGGTCGCGGGCTTCTCTTCATGTTTGTAGTAGACCAGTCCCCGCGAAACGACGGTCAGGAAATACGGCTTGGTGTTGCGCTCACCGATTTCCCCGGGGCGGGTCGACCAGAAGATGGTGCCATCCGCTTCAAACAGCTTCAGCCGGAAAACATCCGAGGTTGCCGGCACCAGTCTCAGATACTCCTTGTCGTGCTCATCCAGATCGCCCAGCACGAAGGCATCCTTGCTATTTGAAAGATGCAGCAGAACAGCCCGCCGCCAGGTGTCGGCCTGTTTGCGCAGATCCGCCTCCAGCATCCGGTCAACAACCGGGGCCGGCACGGTATAGACCGCCCAGGCCGACAGCGCCGCCGCCGCCAGCAGCAGCGGCAGCATCGAAAAGGTTTTGAGCTTGGAGCCTAGTTTCCAGGCTGGCCGCTGTGTCATGATGGTCCTCAGGCGTTAGGCGTTTGCGCTAGAATTGCGCAACAGCCTTTACAGACCATGAAGACACCCCGTCTTTGCGAGTGCCGGATAGGCAAAATACAAGCAAAAGCGGGTCTTGACGCCGGGCGCGGATACTACGTCCGGACAAGTGAACAGACTGTGAACGTCCTCTTTCCGCCGGACCTGAATCAGGCTAGGATCGCGGCCATGAGCAGTTTTGACGAAATGGACGCCTTTGAGGGCGCATCGCTGTCGTCCCGCGCCATGGCAGCGCGGCCGATGCCCTATCTGGATACGCTGAACCCCGCCCAGCGTGAGGCGGTGGAATGCCTCGACGGCCCGGTCCTGATGCTGGCCGGCGCCGGCACCGGCAAGACCAAGGCGCTGACCACCCGCATCGTGCACCTCCTCAGCACCGGCAGGGCGCGCCCGAACGAGATCCTGTCGGTCACCTTCACCAACAAGGCCGCGCGCGAGATGAAGGAGCGGGTCGGCGGCATGCTCGGCCAGGCGGTCGAGGGGATGCCCTGGCTCGGCACCTTCCACTCGATCTGCGTCAAGCTGTTGCGCCGCCACGCCGAACTGGCGGGGCTGAAGTCGAATTTCACCATCCTTGATACGGATGACCAGATCCGCTTGCTGAAACAGCTGATCCAGGCCGCGGGTATCGACGACAAGCGCTGGCCCGCGCGGATGCTGGCGAACATTATCGACGACTGGAAAAACCGCGCTCTGACACCTGAAAAGGTGCCCGCAGGCGACGCCAGCGCCTACAACAACCGCGGCATTGAGTTCTACGCTCAGTACCAGACACGCCTGCGCGAGCTGAACGCGGTCGATTTCGGCGACCTGCTCCTGCACATGGTCACGATCTTCCAGAACCACCCGGACGTGCTGGAGCAGTACCAGCGCTGGTTCCGCTACATCATGGTGGACGAATACCAGGATACCAACGTCGCCCAGTACCTCTGGCTGCGGCTACTGGCCGGCGCGCATAAAAACGTCTGCTGCGTCGGTGATGACGACCAGTCGATCTATGGCTGGCGCGGCGCTGAGGTCGGCAACATCCTGCGGTTCGAAAAGGATTTTCCCGGTGCAATGGTGGTGCGGCTGGAGCAGAACTACCGCTCCACCGGCCACATTCTGGCCGCCGCTTCCAACGTGATCCGCGGCAATGCCGGCCGTTTGGGCAAGGAGCTGTGGACCGACGCCGGCGACGGCGAGAAGGTCCGCCTGATCGGCCACTGGGACGGCGAGGAAGAGGCCCGCTGGATCGGCGAAGAGATTGAATCGATGCAGCGCGGCACCCGCGGCCAGTCGCCCGTCGGCCTCAACAGCATGGCCATCCTGGTCCGCGCCTCGCACCAGATGCGCGCGTTCGAGGACCGCTTCCTGACGATCGGCCTGCCGTACCGGGTGATCGGCGGCCCGCGCTTCTATGAGCGGATGGAGATCCGCGACGCGATGGCCTATTTCCGCGTCGTGGTCTCGCCCGACGACGACCTGGCGTTTGAGCGCATCGTCAACACTCCAAAACGCGGCCTTGGCGACAAGGCGCAGCAGACCATCCAGATGATTGCCCGTGAAAACGGCGTCTCATTGGTTGAAGGTGCCCGGCTTGCAGTTGAAGGCGGCCAGATCAAGGGCAAGGGCGGCGGCGCTCTGCGCCAGCTGGTCGAGGGCATCGCCCGCTGGGGCCGCATGGCCGGCGACGCGGACATCACCCACATGGAGCTGGCCGAGATCATCTTGGACGAGTCGGGCTACACCGCCATGTGGCAGAACGACAAGAACCCGGATTCGCCCGGCCGCCTGGAAAACCTCAAGGAACTGGTGAAGGCGCTGGAAAGCTTCGAGAACTTGCAGGGTTTCCTCGAGCACGTCAGCCTGGTGATGGACAACGACAAGCAGGACGCGGATGAGAAGGTCTCGATCATGACCCTGCACGCCGCCAAGGGCCTGGAGTTCCCCGCCGTTTTCCTGCCGGGCTGGGAGGACGGTCTGTTTCCCTCGCAGCGCTCTATGGACGAAAGCGGTCTCAAGGGCCTCGAGGAGGAACGCCGCCTGGCCTATGTCGGCATCACAAGGGCGGAGCAGATCTGCACCATTTCCTTTGCCGGTAACCGCCGTGTCTTTGGCCAGTGGCAGTCGCAGCTGCCCTCCCGCTTCATCGACGAGCTGCCCGAGGAGCATGTCGAGGTGCTGACCCCGCCGGGCCTCTACGGCGGCGGCTATGGCGCCGCAGCACCGGGCGCGGGGCAGGTGCGGTCCACCATCGAAGAAAAGGTGGCCCAGGCCGACGGCTACAATTCCCCGGGCTGGAAACGGATGCAGGCGCGTGCCGGCCAGTACGGCATGTCGCAGCCGAAGGAGAGCAAGAACACGGTGATCGATCTCACCGCCACCTCCAGCTTCACCCTGGGCGAAAGGGTGTTCCACCAGAAGTTCGGCTATGGGGCCATCACCGGCATCGAGGGTGACAAGCTGGAAGTGGACTTTGAGAAGGCAGGCCCCAAGAAAGTGGTGGCCAAGTTCGTGACTGCCACCGACGACGTTCCGTTCTGAATAACGTTTTTACACCGGCAAGGCCGGCGGATCGGATCGCCCCGCGATCCGATCCGGGCGCAGGCGCGGCGGGCAGCTTTGCTGCCCGCCGCGCCTGCGCCACCCCCTTCTTCTGATATTCGTGTGAGGCGGGGAGGGCGGCAGCCCTAGCGCAGCGCAATCATCGCAATGCCCGCGGCAATCAGCACCGCCCAGCCCAGGCGGCTGAGGCCGCGCGGCTCCCTTAGTACCAGCGCCGCCAGGATCACCGAGACCGGGATCGACACCTGCCGCACCGCGCTCACCGCTGCCGCCTCAGCCCCCAGCTGGAACACCCGCAGGATCAGCAGGTAGGACAGGTAGGACGAGAGCCCCGCAAACAGGATGCGCCAGGGGTGCCGCGCCCAGCCGCGCACCACGCCCAGCAGGGGCGCCGACTGCCCCCGGTCCTCCCAGGCACGCAGGGCCCCCATGGCCAGGGTCACCAGGATATAGGTCCAGAACAGGAACGGCGCGCTGGCCGCTCCCTGCATCGCCGCCGCATCGGAGATCGAATAGGCCGCCGACCCCAGCATCGCCATGGCAGCCATGGCAAAGGCGCGCGGATCGTCCAGCAGCCGCCCCTTGCCCTTCTGGATCATCAGCCCGGCCCAGATGATCAGCCCCATCCCCAAGAGTGCCGCGCCGGTATAGCTGCGGTCCAGCACCAGCCAGCTGAACGCGGCAATCGCCAAGGGCGAGGAGCGCACGATCGGGTAATAGGCGGACAGGTTTCCCCGCCGCAGCGCCGACAGCGTGCCGAAATAGTAAACCGTCAGCCCCAGCGCCGAAGCCGGCACCAGCGGCCAGATCCCGGCGGGCAGGGCAGGGCTATGCCCCGCCAGCGCCATATGCACAGCGGCAAACACCACCCAGGACAGACACACCCCGGTGTAGCAGGACACCGGATGCGCCACGCCCTTCAGCGCCAGGTCCCGCAGCGGGTGGGTAATCGCCGACAGCAGCACCAGCAGGATCCACAGCAGTTCCACCTAGGAGGCAGCCCCCTGGCCGGGCCGGTCCAGGTAGGCATCGAAATGCACCGTCAACTGGTTCTCCGAAACCTGCACCACCGCGTATGCTACCGGTTCAACGCTGTATTCCGTGCCGGCGCGCTCCGGTACCAGCGGGATCTGGTGGTTGGTGCCGGGCAATGAGGTGAAGCTGTAACCGCGCCAGTTCACATAAGTCATCCGGTGCACATGGCCGTAGAAGATGTGGCGGATGTTCCGGCCCTTCTGCAAGGCGCGGTGAAACGCCTCCGGGTCGCGCAGCTTGATTTCGTCGACATCGGGCAGGCCGATGTCAAACGGCGGATGGTGCAGGAACAGGAACACCGGCGCCTCATCCGCCGCCTCCAGTTCGGCCTCGAGCCAGGCCAGCCGGTCCGCGCACAGCTCCCCGTCATGCACGCCCGGCCCGCCGGTGAGGGTGTCGAGGAACAGGAATTTCGCGCCGCCAGCCGCATGGCCGTGCTGCACGAACCCCTGCGAATCCCGCGGATGATCCGCAAACACGCTCAGGAATGCCTCCCGCACGTCATGATTGCCCAGCATCAGGAAGGCCGGCAGCGGGAAGGCCGCCAGCTGCTCCTGCAGCCATCCATAGGCCGTGGGGTCGCCCTCATCCGCCAGATCGCCGGAGATCACGCAGAATTCCGCGTCCCGGTGCCACTCGGCAATATCGTCCAGCACCCGAGACAGATTCGCCGCCGGGTCGCCGCCGTTCAGCGGCACCCCCGGCGCCATCAGGTGGATATCGGTGAGGTGGATGAATTTCATGGTGCTATCCTGCAATGCCTCCTGCCTGCAAAGCCTCCTGCTCGTTCGGCACGTGTAACAGAGCGCGGCGAGATGTGACAACTAGACAACTGAGGGCCAATAATAGACAGCAGGATGTCAATAACGGAGTTGTGAAGGCGCGGTGCATTTCGAACGCGCAAACAAGAAACGGCGGCGCCCAGGGAGGAGGAGGGGCACCGCCGTTCTGTCATACACCGGGCATCAGGGAGGAGGAGATCCCGGTGATCCGAACCCGGCTTTCGGCCGGTATAGGGTGCGGCGGCATCAGGGAGGAGGAGGATGCCACCGCCAAAGACAGGTCCTTCAAGGGAGGAGGAGAAAGGACCTGATCTCTATTCAGTTGTTCTCGTAGGCCGCCTGATAGGCGACGCGCTTGATTTCGGACCGGTTCAGGCCCAGGTCTGCCAGGTCGCGGTTGGTCAGGGCAGACAGCTCGTTGACGGTCCGGCGGTACAGGCGGTAGCGGGTGAACTTGACCAGCAGGGCATCCAGGAAGCCAACCGGGGGTGCAATGCTCACCGCGGAGATCTGTTGTGCTGCTGCCATCGTTCTGTTCCTTCGTCTATCGTCTCGTCGTGTGCCGCTGTGGCGTTTCTTGAATGACAATTTAAGGATATGCCGCAGATGCACAATCCCGTGCCTCGTCAATGCTGCTATGCGGCATGTGCATGGGTGACGCTAGGTAGGTCTTTGTAATTGGACAAGATTTTCAGCGGTTCGTTATGCGGCTGTATAATTTCCGGGCACGCCGCTGCACTCAATGCATGGCTTGTGCGGCTGCGGATTGACACATCCCCCTCCCTGTGGCTGCGGCAAACGCGCAGGCCGGGTTCCCTGCGCGCCGGGGCACACATATATATGGCCCGGATTTGACGCAGGAGAGCAGCTATGGGTGTCACACAGGAACAGATTCGCGCGGTGCTGGAACGGCTGGCGCTGCCGGACGGCGGCACCCTTGTGTCGCGCGACATGCTGCGGGCCTTGCGCATCGAGGGCAGCAAGGTGAGCTTCGTGATCGAGGCGCCGAGCCCCGAGATTGCCAAGCTGATGGAGCCCTTGCGCAAGGCGGCGGAGGCAGCGGTGCTGTCGCTGGAAGGGGTGGAAACCGTCTCCGCCGCGCTGACCGCCCATGCGCCGCAGCAGCCCGCCCCCAGCCTCAAGGTCGGCGGCCACCCGAAGCCGCAGGCCGAGCCGCTGAAACCCGCAGGCGTCAAGCGCATCCTGGCGATTGCCTCCGGCAAGGGCGGGGTGGGCAAATCCACCGTCGCCTCCAATCTCGCGGTGGCGCTGGCCAAACAGGGCCGCAAGGTGGGCCTGCTGGACGCCGATATCTACGGCCCCTCCCAGCCCCGCATGATGGGCGCCAAGGGGCGGCCTGCCAGCCCCGACGGCAAGATCATAGAGCCGCTGCACGCCCATGGCGTCACCCTGATGTCGATCGGCTTCATGCTGGAGGAGGGCAAGGCGGTGGTCTGGCGCGGCCCGATGCTGATGGGCGCGCTGCAGCAGATGCTGGGCCAGGTGAACTGGGGCGAGCTGGACGTGCTGATCGTCGACCTGCCGCCCGGCACCGGCGACGTGCAGCTGACGCTCTGCACCAAGGCGGAGCTGTCCGGCGCCATCGTCGTCTCCACTCCGCAGGATGTGGCCCTTCTGGATGCGCGCAAGGCCATGGACATGTTCAAGACGCTGAAGACCCCGGTGCTGGGATTGATCGAGAACATGTCCTTCTTCACCTGCCCGGACTGCGGCGGCGAGCATCACATCTTCGGCCACGGCGGCGTCGCGGCAGAGGCCGAGACGCTGGGACTGCCGCTTTTGGGTGCGCTGCCGATTGATCTGGAAACCCGCCTGGCCGGAGACGGCGGCACGCCCATCGCGGCGGGGGAGGGGCCGATGGCCCGGGCCTACGCCCGCATCGCCGAAGGTCTGATCGGCGGCGGCATGGCCTGAAGCGCTCATCCGCCCCTATATAGAGAGCACTGAAAGGCCTGCCATTCCGGCGGGCCTTTTGAGTCAGCACGGCCAGCCGCGCTGCAATTCGGGCGCGGATGGGATTGCCCGCTGCAAATGGGACTGCATGGCACCTGCCGCACCGCGTGGGATCTTATGGGGCGGCCGGGAAACCATGGGACAGCCGGGAAATCATGGGATCGGCGGGATTTCATGGGCTGCATGGGAAATCATGGTCCGTTTTCCGCCCAATCCCTCTTGCAGACGCGAATCACCCGGTGTTGAAACGCTGTTGCGGGGCATTTCCGGCGCTTCCGCGGGCTGGAGTGTGCGAACGTAAGGGGAACTTTTCAGAATCCTGACACCTGGTAGGCGGAATCGCGGGAAACTATGGGAAAAAATTTGCGGCCGCAACTCACCTCTATATCTGGTGTTTGCGAAGGGAATGCTCACAACAAGTTCCGAAATCCCCGCTGAATCAATCACGAATCTGGTCCGAATCTGTGGATTACCTGTCAAGGCTTCGGCGGTTTCCCGCAAAAAACAGTTGCAGGGCCATCAATTCCCATAGTATCCCTAGTTCATCAGATGAGACGAGGGACGGGGCGCCAAACGACCCCAGAGCCAAAAACAAAACAAGCAGGTTTCATACAGGCCTTCGCTTTCATCGAACAAGAGATCCGGCGCGCGGGCGAGCAGACATCCCCCCAGGTGGCGCGTGCAGTCGGACATCCCGCAAAGCGGGCCAAGGCGGCGGGTTGATCAGTGGCAGCAGATCAACCCGCCCCTTTTCATTCTGGGGGACGGATTAACGCGAGGGACGCGCGAAAAGGACGGGAAATTGGGCCGCAGGTTCAGAGGCGAAAGCCACCACAAGGTGGACAGCAAGGGGCGGGTGTCAATTCCTGCCTCCTTTCGCCGTGTGCTGGAGGCCGCGGACCCCAATTGGCAGCCCGGCCAGAACCCCGAACTG
This sequence comes from Leisingera sp. JC11, assembly GCF_040704725.1. NCBI lineage: Bacteria > Pseudomonadati > Pseudomonadota > Alphaproteobacteria > Rhodobacterales > Roseobacteraceae > Leisingera > Leisingera sp. JC11. The sequence continues at coordinate 67,137 of NZ_JBFCVS010000008.1, read as the reverse complement.
GTGATCGTCTACGGCGACCAGCGCCGCAACTTCCTGGAATGCTATACTATAGAGGCGATCGAGGAGGTCGACGCCAAGATCGACCAGCTTCCGCGCGGCTCGATGCAGCGCAAGATGCTGCAGCGCATGTTCCACGGCCAGTCGTTCCCGACCAACGTGGACGAGACCGGCCGCCTGGTGCTGCCCGCCAAACTGCGCCAGAAGATCGACCTTGAGGCAGAGGCCTTCTTCATCGCTGCGGGCGACACCTTCCAGATCTGGAAGCCGGAAACCTACGAGCAGGAAGAACTGGCCCAGGCCGAAGAATGGATGGAAGACCTGCCCGAAGGCTTCGATCCGATGGAATTCCTAGACGGCGCCGGGGGCGCTTAAGACATGACCCAGGACCAAACAGCTGCCAATGGTCCCCACATCCCGGTTCTCCTCCGCCCGCTGCTTGCAGCCGTGGCGCCGGTATCGGGCCGCTGGCTTGACGGCACCTTCGGGGCGGGCGGCTATACCCGCGGCCTGCTGGAAGCCGGTGCTGAGCAAGTGATCGGCGTCGACCGCGACCCGCTGGCCTTCGAACTGGCAAAACCCTGGGCAGGGGACTACGGCGACCGCCTGATCCTGCAGCCCGGCGTCTTTTCCCGCATGGATGAATATGCCCAGGATCTCGACGGGGTGGTGCTGGACCTTGGCGTCTCCTCGATGCAGCTGGACCTAGCCGAACGCGGCTTCTCCTTCATGAAGGACGGCCCGCTGGACATGCGGATGTCCCAGTCCGGCCCCTCTGCCGCCGACCTGATCGCCGAACTCACCGAGGCGCAGATCGCCGACATCCTGTTCCACTACGGCGAGGAACGCGCCAGCCGCCGTATCGCCAAGGCGATTGTAAAAGAACGGACAATCGAGCCGATCACCACAACCCTGCGCCTTGCGGGCATCATCGAAAGCTGCCTGCCGCGCCCCAAGCCCGGCCAGTCGCACCCGGCGACCCGCAGCTTCCAGGGCCTGCGCATCGCGGTGAATGCCGAATATGACGAGCTGTTCGAGGGCCTGCTGGCCGCCGAACGGGCGCTGAAGCCCGGCGGCCTGCTGGCCGTCGTGACCTTCCACTCGGTCGAGGACCGCATGGTCAAACGCTTCTTCCAGCACCGCGCAGGGAAAACCGGCCGCGCCAACCGCTATGCGCCCGAGCAGGCCGAAACCCCCTCACAATTCGAGCTGGTCACCCGCAAGGCGGTGGGCCCGGACGATCAGGAGCTGGCCGAGAATCCCCGCTCCCGGTCCGCCCGCCTGCGGGTCGGGCGCCGCACCGATGCGGAACCCGGGCCGATCTCGGCCAAGGAACTTGGAATGCCGCAGCTGAAAGAGGCGCGTAAATGAAGACTTTGCTGTATGCCGCAACCTGCCTGGCCGTCTTCGGCCTCGCCTTCTGGGCCTACCGCGAAAACTACGCCACCCAGCAGGTGCTGAAAGACACCCGCGCGCTGCAGCGCGAAATCGGCGCCGCCCAGGTGCGCCTCAGCGTGCTGCGCGCCGAATGGGCCTACCTCAACCGCCCGCAGCGGCTGCGCGATCTCGCCGACATCAACTTCGACCGTCTTGGCCTGTTGCCGCTGCGCCCGGACCAGTTCGGCCGCGTCGATGAGGTCTCCTACCCGGTGCCGCCGGAACTGGAGATCGAAAACGGGATCGAGGTCTCCGGCCTCAACGCAAGGAGCCAGCCATGATCCGCACGCCCCTTCGCCCGCTGGCCCGCATCCTCCACGCCCGCGCAAGCGGCGAAAACCCGGATGTGATCGAAGAGGAAAACATCAGCCTGCGCCATCAGGAGATGCAGGTGCAGGCCCGCCAGCGCGCCGAGGGGCGGCTTCTGGTGCTGGGGTTGTTCTTTGTTTGCGCCTTCGGGGCGATCATCGCCCGCATGGGCATGACCGCGGTGTCTGAACCGGCGGAACCCGTGGCCAGCGTTCCCGGTGCCGCCATCGCCGCGCAGCGCGCCGACATCGTCGACCGCAACGGCAGCCTGCTGGCCACCAATTTCGAGACCCATTCCCTGTATGCCCAGCCGCCGCAGATGATCGATCCCATTGGTGCCGCGGAAAAGCTGGTAGAGATCTTCCCCGACCTCGACCGCGAGCGTCTGATCAAGGACTTCACCGGCAAGCGCAAGTTTTTGTGGGTGAAGAAGAAAATCAGCCCCGAGCAGCTCCAGGCAGTGCATGATATCGGCGACCCCGGCCTCTTGTTCGGCCCCCGCGAAATGCGGCTTTACCCGAACGGCAGCCTGGCCGCCCATGTGCTGGGCGGTGCCGGTTTCGGCAAGGAAGGCGTGAACGCGGCAGAGGTGATCGGCGTTGCCGGTGTGGAGCGCCAGTTCGACGACTACCTGCGCGACCCGGCCAATGCAGGCAAGCCGCTGCAGCTGTCCCTCGACCTCACCGTGCAGGCAGCGGCGGAGCAGGTGCTTTATGGCGGCATGAAGCTGATGAACGCCAAGGGGGCCACCTCGATCCTTATGGATGTCCACACCGGCGAGGTGATCTCGGTGGTGTCCTTCCCGGATTTCGACCCCAACGACCGGCCGCGGCCGCCGACTTCCGGCTTCGACCCCTCCGACAGCCCGCTGTTCAACCGCGCAGTGCAGGGGGTGTATGAGCTGGGTTCGACCTTCAAGATCTTCACTGCCGCGCAGGCGATGGACCTTGGCCTGGTCAATGCGGATACCGTCATCGACACCCGCGGCCCGCTGCGCTGGGGCCGCTTTGCGATCCGCGATTTCCGCAACTACGGCAACGAAATGTCGGTGACCAAGATCATCGTCAAATCCTCCAACATCGGCACCGCGCGGCTGGCGCAGCAGATCGGGGTGGAGCGGCAGAAAAGCTTCCTCGACACCCTTGGCATGCTGGACCCGACCCCGTTCGAAATCACCGAGGCCGCGGGCGGCAAACCGCTGCTGCCGCCGAACTGGTCGGAGCTGTCGGCGATGACCATTTCCTACGGCCACGGCATTTCCACCACGCCGATGCATCTGGCGGCGGGCTATGCCGCGGTGGCCAATGGCGGCCGCTACGTGGCGCCGACGATTCTGAAGCAGAACTCCCCGCGGCTCGGCGAGCGGGTGATGAGCGAGGCTTCCGCCGCCGCCGCGCGCAAGATGTTGCGCAAGGTGGTCAGCGAGGGCACCGCCTCTTTTGCCGAGGTCGAGGGCTACCAGGTGGGCGGCAAGACCGGCACCGCGGACAAGCCCAAGCCCCGCGGCGGCTATTACGATGACAAGGTGATCGCCACTTTTGCCTCGATTTTCCCGGCACATGACCCGAAATACGTGCTGATCGTGACGCTGGACGAACCTTCCATCATCGCCCACGGCGAGGAGCGCCGCACCGCAGGCTGGACCGCCACCCCGGTGGCCGCCGAAATGATCGGCCGTGTCGCGCCGCTGCTGGGCCTGCGTCCGCAAGTTGAACCCGCAGAGGTGACTGGTATAACCCTCACCTCGAACTGACACAGGTGAGGGCCGCCATGAGCAGCAGCAGACCAGACCAGCCTCTGAGCCAATTGGGGCTCACTGCCCGCGGCGGCGCCGACCCGCAGATTTCAGGACTGGCGGTGGACAGCCGCGAGGTGCGCGAGGGGTTCCTCTTTGCAGCGCTGCCGGGCAGCCAGGTGCATGGCGCCAAGTTCATCCCGGGCGCGCTGGAGAAAGGCGCGACTGCCATCCTGACGGACGCCGCCGGAGCAGAGATTGCCGCCACGGTATTGGGCGAAAGCCACGCCGCCCTGGTGGTGGTCGAGGACCCGCGCCAGGCGCTGGCCTATGCCGCCGCCCTGTGGTTCGGCGGCCAGCCGCAGACCGTGGTTGCGGTGACCGGCACCAACGGCAAGACCTCGGTCGCGACCTTCGTGCGCCAGATCTGGATGGAGCTGGGCCATCAAGCCGTCAACATGGGCACCACTGGCATTGAGGGCGCCTGGAGCTACCCGCTGGCCCATACCACGCCGGAGCCGATCACCCTGCACCGCGCGCTGGCAGAGGCCGCCGCGGCAGGCGTCACCCATGCGGCGATGGAGGCCTCCTCGCACGGGCTCGACCAGCGCCGTCTGGACGGCGTGCAGCTGGCCGCTGCCGGTTTCACCAACTTCACCCAGGATCACCTGGACTATCACGAGACATTCGACGCCTATTTCGCCGCCAAGGCGGGCCTGTTCCGCCGGGTGCTGCCAGAGGAGGGCGTCGCGGTCATCAACATGAACGACCCCCGCGGCGCCGAGATGCGCGCGGTGGCCGCCGCCCGCGGGCAGGAGGTGATCAGCGTCGGCCGCGGCCTGGGCGATCTGAACCTGATGGGGATGCGCTATGACGGCACGGGGCAGGACGTGCGCTTCTCCTGGCATGACAAACCCTACCAGGTGCGGCTGAACCTCATCGGCGGTTTCCAGGCGGAAAACGTGCTCTTGGCCTGCGGGCTGGTGATTGCCGGCGGCGAGGACCCGGAGCGGGTGTTTGAAACCCTGCCGCATCTGACCACCGTGCGCGGCCGGATGCAGCTGGCGGCGGAGCGCGAGAACGGCTCGGCCGTCTTTGTCGACTACGCCCACACGCCCGATGCGGTTGCCAGCGCCATCAGGGCGCTGCGCCCGCATGTGCTGGGCCGGCTGATTGCCATCGTCGGCGCCGGCGGCGACCGCGACACCACCAAGCGGCCGCTGATGGGGCAGGCGGCGCATGACAATGCCGATGTGGTGATCGTCACCGACGACAACCCCCGCAGCGAGGATCCGGCGGTGATCCGCGCCGCGGTCAAGGGCGGCGCGCCGGACTGCATCGAAATCGGCGACCGTGCCGAGGCGATCCTGCGCGGCGCTGACATGCTGCAGGCGGGCGATGCGCTGATTGTCTGCGGCAAGGGCCATGAGACCGGCCAGACCGTGGGCGACACGGTGCTGCCGTTTGACGATGTGGAGCAGGCCAGCATTGCCGTGGCCGCGCTGGACGGGAGGATCGCATGACGCTTTGGACCGCTAATGAGGCCGCCGCCGCCACCGGCGGGCGGGCGCAGGGGGACTGGTCTGTCTCCGGCCTGTCGATCGACACCCGCACTATTGAATCCGGCGATATGTTCGTTGCCCTGAAGGCCGCGCGCGACGGCCATGACTTCGTGGCTCAGGCGCTGGAAAAGGGCGCAGGCGCGGCGCTGGTCTCCCGCATTCCTGAGGGGGTTTCTGCGGATGCGCCGCTCTTGATTGTTGATGACGTGCAGGCGGGGCTGGAAGCCCTGGGCCGGGCATCGCGGGCGCGGACGCAGGCCAAGGTCGTTGCGGTCACCGGCTCGGTCGGCAAGACCTCGACCAAGGAAATGCTGGCGCGGATGCTGTCCGACCAGGGCCGCACCCATGCGGCGGTGGCGAGCTACAACAACCACTGGGGCGTGCCGCTGACGCTGGCGCGGATGCCGCGCGACACCGAATATGCGGTGATCGAGATCGGCATGAACCATCCCGGGGAAATCGCGCCGCTGGCAATGCAGGCGCGCCCGCATGTGGCGATGGTGACCACCGTCGCGGCGGTGCACCTGGAGGCGTTTGACAACGTCGAGGGTATCGCGGCTGAGAAGGCCGCGATCATGGAAGGGCTGGAGCCCGGCGGCGTTGCGGTGCTGAACGCCGATATCGCAGAGGCCCATGTGCTGCGCGATGTGGCCGCGGATCTGGGCGCAACCGCCCGCTGGTTCGGCGAGAGCGCCGCGGACTACACCTTGCATTCCGCCGGGATCGAGGGCGAGGAGACCGTTGCCCGCGCCACTGCAAACGGGCGCGAAGTTGAGCTGCATATTCAATCCCTTGGCGCCCATTTCGCGATGAATGCGCTGGGAGCGCTGGCCTGTATCGAGGCGCTGGGCGCTGATCCGGCAAAAGCCGTCGAAAGCCTTGCCCTGTGGTCCCCGGTCAAGGGCCGCGGCGTGCGCGAGACGGTCCGGCTGTCAGGCGGTGCTATCACCCTGCTGGACGACAGCTATAACGCCAACCCGACCTCGATGGCGGCGGCGCTGGCGGTGCTGGCGGCGACTCCGGGGCAGGGGCGCCGGATCGCCTATGTCGGCGACATGAAGGAGCTTGGCCCGCAGGAGGTGCAGCTGCACGCCGGGCTGGCGGATCTGGACGCGGTACAGGGCATCGACAGGATCCACTGCATCGGCCCGCTGATGCAGGCGCTGCACGAAGCCTTACCGGAGGAAAAACGCGGCGGCTGGTACGCAACCAGTGCCAAGGCGGTGCCGGGCCTGGCGGGTGAAATCCACGGCGGCGACATCGTGCTGGCCAAGGGCTCGCTCAGCATGGCGCTAGCCAAGATCGTTGACGGCATCCGCGAAATGGGTCACTCCACCCCCACACAAGAAAACGCATAAGAGAACGAGGGAAGGGCTCAGATGCTCTATTGGCTGACCGCTTTGTCGGACGGGGGGGATGTTTTCAACCTCTTCCGCTACATTACATTCCGCGCAGGCGGCGCCTTCATGACTGCGCTGATCTTCGGCTTCCTGTTCGGCAAGCCGCTGATCAACGTGCTGCGCAAGCGCCAGGGCAAAGGCCAGCCGATCCGCGATGACGGGCCGGAGGGGCATTTTTCCAAGGCAGGCACCCCCACCATGGGCGGCCTGCTGGTGGTCGGGGCGCTGCTGACCGCAACCCTGATGTGGGCGCGCTGGGACAATCCCTTTGTCTGGCTGGTGCTGTTCGTGACCATGGCCTACGGCCTCATTGGCTTTGCCGATGATTACGCCAAGGTCTCCAAGCAGAACACCAAGGGCGTGCCCGGCAAAGTGCGGCTGGCGCTGGGGATCCTGATTGCGGTGATTGCAGCGCTCTGGGCCGCGGCCTACCACCCGGCGCCCCTGCAGAACCAGCTGGCGCTGCCAGTGTTCAAGGACACGCTGATCAACCTCGGGATCTTCTATGTGCCGTTCTCGATCTGCGTGCTGGTGGGGGCTGCCAATGCCGTGAACCTGACCGACGGGCTGGATGGCCTCGCGATCATGCCGGTGATGATTGCGGCGGGCACCCTGGGCGTCATTGCCTATGCGGTGGGCCGCGTCGACTTCACCGAATATCTGGACGTGCATTACGTGCCCGGCACCGGCGAGATCCTGATCTTCTGCGCGGCGCTGTTCGGCGCAGGACTAGGCTTCCTGTGGTACAACGCGCCGCCCGCGGCGGTGTTCATGGGCGACACCGGCTCGCTTGCCCTGGGCGGCGCGCTGGGCGCTATCGCCATAGCCACCAAGCACGAGCTGGTGCTGGCCATCGTCGGCGGGCTGTTCGTGGTCGAGGCGCTGTCGGTGATCATTCAGGTCCTGTACTTCAAGCGCACCGGGCGCCGGGTGTTCCTGATGGCGCCGATCCATCACCACTACGAGAAAAAGGGCTGGGCCGAGCCGCAGATCGTGATCCGCTTCTGGATCATCTCGCTGATCCTGGCGATGATCGGTCTGGCGACGCTGAAGGTGCGGTAATCCACACCGTTTGGCCGCCGCGCCGTGTCCTTGGCGGGGTGGTTTGAATTCTCTTTTTCATGGAACCGCCCGGGGCTGCTGCGTCGGGCGGTTTGTCATTCAGAAGAAGGCGGCGCCGCCGGAGGGGCGGAGCATCGGATGGCTGTTGTCAGCAGCCATGTCCGTCTAGCGGCCTGTTCGGACCCGCCCTGCACCCAATGAGGAGGTGGTCTGAGGGGGCCGGTCTCCTGGTCTTGTCGTTGCAACGGTTCGAACGTAGCGCAGGCGGGTGAATATGTGGTGAGGGCAGCGTACGGTGGGTGCGCAACACCCGCACGCGCGGCCTTCAGAACACCGACCAGTCCATCTCGCGAGCCAAAACCTCCATCGCTTCGGTGCCCAGTTTGGAGTTGCCGTTGTGGTCCAGCCCCGGCGACCAGACCGCGATGCTGGCCTTGCCCGGCACAATCGCCAGAATGCCGCCGCCAACCCCGCTTTTGGCGGGAAGGCCGACGCGGTAGGCGAACTCGCCCGACCCGTCGTAATGGCCGCAGGTCAGCATCAGCGCATTCAGCCGCCGCACCCTGCCTTGCGACACCAGCGCCGGTTTGGCGCCGCCGCCGATCAGGAAGCGGCCCGCCTTGGCCAGCTGCACCGTGGTCAGTTCGGTGGCGCATTGGTGGAAATAGGTGCCCAGCGTCTTCTCCGGCGTGTTCTTCAGATTTCCGAAGGAGGCCAGGAAATTGGCAAGGGCAAAGTTGCGGTGGCCGTGGCGGGTTTCTGAGCCGGCCACTGCCTTGTTGATGTGGATGTCCTCGTCCTCCGCCGCGGCGCGGATGAAGGCCAGGATTTCCGCCAGCGCCTCCTTCGGCGCGCGGCCGGCCAGCAGCTCATCGGTGGTGACGATGGCGCCTGCGTTGACGAAGGGGTTGCGCGGGCGGCCGCGCTCATGCTCCAGCTGGACGATGGAATTGAACGCCGTGCCCGAGGGCTCGCGCCCGACACGGCTCCACAGCTGATCTCCAGCGCGGCCAAGCGCGATGGCGAGAGTGAACACCTTGGTGATGCTTTGGGCGGAAAACCGGGTCAGCGCATCGCCTGCGTGGAACAGTCCGCCATCGGCGGTGGCAACCGCGATGGCAAACTGGTCCGGGTCGACCTGCCCCAGTTCGGGTATGTAGCTGGCGACGGCGCCGCGGTCGGTGCGGCCCTGCATCTCAGCACTGATCCGGTCGAGCAAAACCTGCATATCCGCGGCCACGGGGCGATCCTTCCTTATTGATTTGCGCGGAATCTCCGGCATGGGCCGGGGCTTGTCAATCTGACGGCTCTGGCAAAGGCCGGCGGGATCGGTTAGCGGTTCTGGCAACAGGTCTTAGGGAGGGCAGGTGATGATCCCGGTCAAAGGATATGAAGGCGCCAAGGTGGCTGTGCTGGGGCTGGGGCGGTCCGGTCTGGCAACCGCACGGGCCCTGCGCGCAGGCGGTGCGGAGGCCTTGTGCTGGGATGATAACCCGGCGGCGCGCGAGGCGGCCGAGGCGGAAGGCTTCGCCTGCCGCGATCTGCATAAAGCCGGCGCTTTTGACGATGTGGCGGCGCTGATCACCTCGCCCGGCATTCCGCATCTCTATCCCAAGCCGAACCCGGTGATCCGCGCTGCGATCGAGGGTGGGGTGCCGGTGGACAATGACATCGGGCTGTTCTTCCGCTCCTTCGCCGATGCCGAGTGGCAGATGCATGACCAGCCGCCGCGGGTGGTGGCGGTGACCGGCTCCAACGGCAAGTCGACCACGGTGGCGCTGTTGCACCACATCCTGCAGGAAGCCGGGCGCGAGAGCCAGCTGGCGGGCAACATCGGCCGCGGCGTGCTGGACATCGACCCGCCGGGCGAGGGCGGTGTGGTGGTGCTGGAGCTGTCGAGCTATCAGACCGAGCTGGCGCGCGCGCTGACGCCGGATGTGGCTGTATTCACCAATCTCTCGCCCGACCACCTGGACCGGCACGGCGGCATGGGCGGCTATTTCGCGGCCAAGCGGCGTCTGTTTGCCGAGGGCGGGCCGGACCGCGCTGTCATCGGCATTGACGAGGACGAGGGGCTGTTCCTGGCGGGCCAGTTGTCCGAGGGCGCCAGCGACGACCGGGTGATCCGCATTTCCGCTGCGCAAAAGCTGACCGGGCCGGGCTGGCAGGTCTTTGCAAAGAAGGGCTTCCTGAGCGAGTACCGCAAGGGGCGGCAGGCGGCCTCCATCGACCTGCGCGAGATGATGGGCCTGCCGGGCGCGCATAACCACCAGAACGCCTGCGCAGCCTATGCGGCTGCGCGCACCCTGGGGCTGGCGCCGCGGCTGATCGGCGAGGCGATGGCCACTTTCCCGGGCCTGCCGCACCGCAGCCAGACCATCACCGAGGCGGGCGGGGTGCGCTATGTGAATGACAGCAAGGCCACCAACCTGGACAGCGCGGTGAAGGCGCTGAGCGCGTTCAGGAACATCCGCTGGATTTGCGGCGGGCTGGAAAAGGACGGCGGGCTGGACGCCCTGAAAGGGCAGACCGGCAATGTGGTGAAGGCCTATGTGATCGGCCGCGAGGCGGCGGGTTTTGCGCTGCAGCTGGACGTGGAAGCCGAGGTCTGCACCACCATGGCGGCCGCGGTGGAGCGTGCCGTGGCCGAGGCGCAGGAGGGCGACACCGTGCTGCTGGCGCCGGCTGCCGCGAGCTTTGACCAGTACGACAACTTCGAGCAGCGCGGCGATGATTTCGTGGCCGAAGTTACAAAGCGGCTGAATACCTAGCCCTGCCTCAAAGCCCGATGTCGCGCAGCAGGTGCTCGGGCAGGTGGCTCAGCCGCCTGCGGGCCAGCTGCTGCCCGGCGGCCTGGCTGGCCCGGTCGCCCCTGTGCCGGTGCGAGGCAAAAATTCCATTGATGACGTGCCAGAGGTTCATCTGTGAAAGCATTTCAGCCATGGGGGCGATCCTTGTTCTGTATGAGCAAGATGTGGGCGCTTGCCGCGCCAATGACCAATTGAATCTCAGCGGCTCTGGTATAAGCTGTGTTGATGGATCGTTCTGTAAATCCCCTGCCGCCGCTGCCGGCGGTGCGCGTCTTTGAGGCGGCGGCCCGGCTGGGCAGTTTCAGCCGCGCGGCGGAGGAGCTTGCGATGACGCAGGCGGCGGTCAGCTACCAGATCAAGCTGCTGGAGGACCGGGCGGGCCAGCCCCTGTTCAACAGGCTGCCGCGCGGGGTAGCGCCGACCGCGGCCGGCAGGGCGTTCCAGCGACATGCCGGCGAGGCGCTGGATATGCTGCGCCGGGGCTGGGCGGAGGTGCGCGGCAGCGGCGGCGAGGAGCTGGTGATCAGCACCATCACCAGCTTTGCGGCCTTCATCCTGGCGCCCCGGCTGGGGCTGTTCCAGGTGGCGCACCCCGGCATCACCACCCGGGTTGATGTCAACCCGCGGGTTGCGGACCTGCTGGCGGGGGAGGCCAGCGTAGCGATCCGGGCCGGCCGGGGGAGCTGGCCGGGACTGGCGGCGGACCTGCTGATCCGCGGCAGCTACACGCCGCTGCTGACGCCGGCGCTGATTGAGGCCTATGGCCCCTTCAAGGAACCTGCCGACCTGCTGCGGGTGCCGCTGGTGGACGTCGGCGATCCGGCCTGGGCCCTGTGGTTCCGCGCGGCCGGGGTGGAGCCGCCGAAGCAGGCGGAGCAGCACAGCCTTGGCACCCAGATGCTGGAAGTGCAGGCCGCGCTGGCGGGCCAGGGCGCCTGCCTGCTGACACCGGCCTATGCCCGCGGCCTGATTGCCAGCGGGGCGCTGGTGCAGCCGTTCGATCTGGTGACGGAGGATGACATCTCTGTCTGGCTGGTCTACCCGGAATCGCGCCGCGGCGCGCCGGCCATAGCCGCCTTCCGCAGCTGGCTGCTGGCGGAGGTGGCGGAACTGGCGGGGTAAGGTCCGGCAGGTGAGGGTGGAGGGCTTCAGGCTCACCCAAGCGGAACTTCCGCCTCTGACCCGCCTTCACCTGGCCTTGGCCTGCCAGGGCTGCCGCGCGCGCCCAAGCGAAACAGCGGTATCCGCCTGCGGCGGAGCCTCCGCGATTTCCCTTGGCCCCGCCCGTCCTCCCCGGCCGTCTGTGCCCAAGCGAAGGCGGCTCCGAAGCGGAAAATCCCCAGGCAGCAGGCTGGAGGCTCAATCCCCGGCGGCGGGCGGCCGGGCCATTTCCTCCGACAGAATCCTGAAATAGCCGGGCAGGGCATCTTGCAGCTGCTGCCGCCCTGCCGCTGTCAGCGCGGCTTCTTTGGATCTCTTGTCGGTCTGGCTGGCCGCAAGGCTGATCAGCCCGTCCTGCTGCAGGGATTGCAGGGTGCGTGTCATGACTGGTTTTGACACATCAATGCGGCTGGCTATCTCATTCGGCGTCAGCGACTGGCGGTCCGGTTCCCGGTCAATAACGATCAGCACCAGAAAGCGCAGCTGCGACAGGCCATGCGCGGCAAAATAGGCATCGAGCCTGCGGATCAGCAGGCTGGCGCGGCGCATCATCAAGAGCGCGCTGGTGATATGTGCAGGATCGGCGCCGTAGGTTTCGGCGTAAGTGCCGACCATCTGCTGCGATGGCAGTTCCTTGAGGAAGAACATGAGGGTCAGGCCAGGGCGGTCATCTTGTGGATTTCCACGGGCTTTGCCAGCCAGTCTTCGTATTTGGCGAAGATCGGGGTGATATAATCCGCCGCGTAATGCGCTGCCAGGGCATCGTCGCTGGCCCATTCTTCGTCCAGGTAAAAGCAAGTGCCGTCGCGGCCTTCGAGCAAGCGGAACTTCAGGCAGCCGGCTTCTGCGCGGGTCGGCTCCAGAACATCCAGCAGGCTTTGGCGGACATCCTGCATGTGCTCGGGTTTCGGGGTGATCTTGGCGACAAGTTTAAAGGGGCTGGTCATAATAGGCTCCATTTATGTTATCATGGTAACTAAATGGGCGGTCCCGCGTCCAAAGTCAAGCCGGCGTCATCTGCCGGCAGCGATGGCGGTGCCAGCGGCATGGCCCGACGCCCAGGCCCATTGGAAATTGAAGCCGCCGAGCCAGCCGGTCACATCCACTGCTTCACCGATCGCATAAAGCCCGCGGGCGGCCTTGGCTTCCATGGTCTTGGAGGACAGGCCATCGGTGCAGATGCCGCCCAGGGTGACTTCCGCCGTGCGGTAGCCCTCGGTGCCTGCGGGCAGCAGATGCCAGGTCTGCAGCGCCTCGCAAAGGGAGGATAGCGCGGCGTCGGACTGGTCGGCGAGACGGCCCTTGAGGCCCAGTTGCGGGGCAAGGAAGTCCACCAGCTTGCCCGGCAGGTGACGGGAGAGCTCGGTGGTCAGGTCGCGGCGGCCCTCGGCCTGACGCTGGTCGCGCAGGAGATCGAAGAGCGGCGTGTCCGGGATCAGGTTCACCGTGATCTCCTCTCCCTCGCGCCAGTAGGAGGAGAGCTGCAGCACCGACGGGCCGGAGAGGCCGCGGTGGGTGAACAGCAGCGCCTCGTCAAACGAGGTGCGGGTGTTCGACAGCCGCGCGGGCAGGGAGACGCCGGCCAGCGGCTGGAAGCGTCCGTCCGGGAAAGTGAACGGCACCAGCGCCGGGCGGGTCTCGGTCAGCTCCAGCCCGAACTGGCGGGCGAGGTCATAGGCAAGGCCGGTGGCGCCCATTTTGGGGATCGACTTGCCGCCGGTGGCCAGCACCAGGTTGCGGCAGGTGACAGTCTGCGGCTTGCCCTCGCGCAGCAGCCTGACGGTGTAGCCGTCCGCGGTCTGCTCCACCGCCTCGACAGAGGTGTGCAGCCAGAGGTCCGCGCCGGCCTCGCGCATCTCCTCCAGCAGCATGGCTATGATCTGCTTGGAGGAGCCGTCGCAGAACAGCTGGCCCAGGGTCTTCTCGTGCCAGGCGATGCCGTGGCGGTCCACCAGTCCGATAAAGTCCCACTGGGTGTAGCGGGCCAGCGCCGACTTGCAGAAATGCGGATTGGCAGAGAGGAAGTTCTTCGCCTCCGCATACATGTTGGTGAAATTGCAGCGGCCGCCGCCGGAGATGCGGATCTTCTCGCCCGGCGCCTTGGCGTGGTCGATCACCAGAGTGCTGCCGCCCGAGTAGCGCGCGCACATCATGCCGGCTGCGCCGGCGCCGAGAATCAGGGTGTTTATCCGCATGGCGCGCATCCACCACGGAACCGCCGGCGGCGCAAGGGGAAGCCCGGACAGGCACCGGCTGGCGGAACGCCGCCGCCACGCGGGCAGCTTCCCGCCTGTCAAGACAGACCGCGGCGCGGGCGGTGGATTCTTGCCGAACTGTGTTCTTTTTCTGGCGCCGCGGCTCACGTTTCGTTACAGTTTCTGTGAGACCCCGAAAAATGGGGCGGAACGAGGCATATAGTGGCGGTATTCCCATGACTGAGATGGTCTATGGCGCGGTTCCCGTGCAGGCTGGTGAGCCGATTCTTCCCAAGTGGTGGCGGACGCTGGATAAATGGACGATGTCCTGCATCCTGATGCTGTTCGTGATCGGACTGCTGCTGGGGCTGGCGGCCTCGGTGCCGCTGGCGGAAAGAAACGGGTTCGGCAATTTCCACTATGTGCAGCGGCAGGCGGTGTTCGGGCTGACGGCGCTGATGGCGATGCTGGTCACCTCGGTGATGTCGCCGACGCTGGTGCGGCGGCTGGCGGTCATCGGCTTTGCGCTGGCCTTTGTGGCGCTGGCGTTCCTGCCGATCTTCGGCACCGATTTCGGCAAGGGCGCGGTGCGCTGGTACTCGCTTGGGTTTGCCTCGCTGCAGCCGTCGGAGTTTCTGAAGCCGGGTTTCATCGTGGTGGCCGCCTGGATGATCGCCGCCAGCCAGCAGATCAACGGCCCGCCGGGCACGCTGATGTCCTTCGCGCTGTGCATGATGGTGGTGATGATGCTGGTTTTGCAGCCGGATTTCGGCCAGGCAAGCCTGATCCTGTTTGGCTGGGGCGTGATGTATTTCGTGGCGGGCGCACCGATGCTGCTGCTTGTGTGCATGGCCGCCGTGGTCGTGATGGGCGGTGTCTTTGCCTATAACAGCTCGGAGCATTTTGCCCGCCGCATCGACGGCTTCCTGAACCCGGATGTCGATCCCACCACCCAGCTGGGTTATGCCACCAACGCCATCCGCGAGGGCGGGCTGTTCGGGGTTGGCGTCGGCGAGGGGCAGGTGAAATGGTCGCTGCCCGATGCCCATACCGACTTCATCGTCGCGGTGGCGGCTGAGGAATACGGGCTGGTGCTGGTGGCGGTTCTGATTGCGCTTTACGCCTCTATCGTGGTGCGCTCGCTGTTCCGGCTGATGCGGGAGCGCGATACCTTCATCCGCCTGGCAGGCACCGGTCTGGTCTGCATGTTCGGCGTTCAGGCGATGATCAACATGGGGGTTGCGGTGCGGCTTCTGCCCGCCAAAGGCATGACCTTGCCGTTTGTCAGCTATGGCGGATCCTCGCTGATTGCCACCGGGATCGCGGTGGGTATGCTCCTGGCCTTTACCCGGACGCGCCCGCAGGGCGGGATTGCCGATTACCTGAACGGCCGCGGCCGCTGACGAGATAGAGAAGAGACCAGCTGCGATGGCACAGAAATTGCTCTTGATGGCTGCCGGGGGAACCGGCGGCCATATGTTTCCTGCACAGGCGCTGGCCGAGATGATGCTGGCGCGCGGCTGGCGGGTGAAGCTGTCGACCGACGCCCGCGGCGCGCGTTACACCGCGTCCTTTCCAAGCGCGGTGGAAATCTCGCAGGTGTCCTCTGCCACCTTTGCCCGCGGCGGGCTGCTGGCCAAGGCGCTGGTGGGGCCGAAGATCGCCGGCGGCGTCTTGTCGATGGCAATGCAGATGCGCAGCGACCGGCCGGATGCGGTGATCGGTTTCGGCGGCTACCCGTCGATCCCGGCGCTGGGGGCGGCGACGCTGTTGAAGCTGCCGCGGATGATCCATGAGCAGAACGGCGTGCTGGGCCGCGTCAATCAGATCTTTGCCACCCGCGTGGCGGGGGTCGCCTGCGGCACCTGGCCGACCACGCTGCCGGACGGGGTCTCGCATGAGCATGTGGGCAACCCGGTGCGCGGCGCGGTGAAAGAGCGGGCCGGTGCCGGTTATATCCCGCCGGGCGATTACCCGATGTCGCTGCTGGTGATGGGCGGCAGCCAGGGCGCGCGCATCCTGTCCGACGTGGTGCCCGCCGCGGTGGCGGCACTGCCGGAGGGGATCCGCCGGCACCTGCGAGTGTCGCATCAGGCGCGCGGGGAGGACCTGGAACGGGTCAATGCCTTCTACGCCGAACATGGCATCAATGCCGATGTGCAGACGTTCTTTACCGATGTGCCCGCCCGCATGTCGGAGGCGCAGCTGGTGATCTCGCGCTCCGGCGCGTCTTCGGTCGCCGATATCTCGATCATCGGGCGGCCGTCGATCCTGATCCCTTTTGCCGCCGCCGCAGGCGACCACCAGACCGCCAACGCCCGCGGGCTGGTTGACGCCAATGCCGCCGTGATGATTCCCGAAAGCGCCCTTGATATCCCGGTGCTGGCAGAGCATATGGGCGCGATTCTGAGTAACCCGCAGGCTGCCGTGCAGATGGCAACCGCTGCACTGAGCGCCGGGGTCCCCGATGCCGCCGAACGTCTGGCGGCACTGGTGGAACAGCTGGCCGAGGAAGGATAAACGTTATGAACCCTGCAACCAAACTGCCCGGTGACGTCGGCCCGATCCATTTTGTGGGTATCGGAGGTATCGGCATGTCGGGCATCGCCGAGGTGCTGTTGAACCTCGGGTACATGGTGCAGGGCTCGGACCTGAAATCCTCCAAGATCACTCAGCGGCTGGAGAAGCTGGGCGCGCGCATCTTCGTGGGCCAGAAGGCAGAGAACCTGGAGGAGGCCGCGGTTGTGGTGATCTCCTCGGCGATCAAGCCGGGCAACCCGGAATTGGACGAGGCCCGCCTGCGCGGCCTGCCGGTGGTGCGCCGCGCCGACATGCTGGCGGAGCTGATGCGGCTGAAATCCAACGTCGCCATTGCCGGCACCCACGGCAAGACCACCACCACCACCATGATGGCAGAGCTGATGGTGGCCGGCGGCTTTGACCCCACCATCGTCAACGGCGGCATCATTCACGCCTATGGCTCGAACGCGCGGATGGGGCAGGGTGAATGGATGGTGGTCGAGGCGGATGAGAGCGACGGTTCCTTCAACCGGCTGCCCGCAACCATCGCCGTGGTGACCAATATCGACCCGGAGCATATGGAGCACTGGGGCGATTTCGACACGCTGCGCGACGGCTTCCTGGAGTTTGTCTCCAACATCCCGTTCTACGGTGTCGCGGTCTGCTGCACCGACCACCCCGAGGTGCAGGCGCTGGTGGGCCGGATTTCCGACCGCCGCGTGGTGACCTATGGCTTCAACGCCCAGGCTGACGTGCGGGCGGTGAACCTGACCTACAAGGGTGGTGTGGCGCATTTCGACGTCGTACTGCAGGCCGAGGACCGGGTGATCGAGGGCTGCACACTGCCGATGCCGGGCGACCACAATGTCTCCAACGCCTTGTCTGCCGTTGCGGTGGCGCGGCACCTGGGCATGAACAGCACCGAAATCCGCGAGGCGCTGGCCAACTTCGGCGGCGTGAACCGCCGCTTCACCAAGGTGGGTGAAGTGAATGGCGTCACCATCATCGACGACTACGGCCACCACCCGGTGGAAATCGCCGCGGTGCTGAAAGCGGCGCGCCAGGCCTGCGAGGGCCGGGTGATCGCAGTGCATCAGCCGCACCGCTACTCGCGCCTGTCCAACCTGTTCGACGATTTCTGCGCCTGTTTCAACGAGGCCGACGTGGTGGCGATTGCCGAAGTGTTTGCCGCCGGCGAGGAGCCGATCGAGGGCGCCAGCCGCGATGATCTGGTCGAGGGCCTGATCCGCCACGGCCACCGCCACGCCCGCGCCATCCTGAGCGAGGAGGACCTGGAGCGCCTGGTGCGCGAGCAGGCCCGGCCCGGCGACATGGTGGTCTGCCTCGGCGCCGGCACCATCAGCACCTGGGCCAACGGCCTGCCTGAACGGCTGGGGCGCTGAGGGCATGACGCTGTCGCTGACCCTGGCCGCCGTCTGGGCGCTGGCAGCCAATATCCTGGCGATGATCCCCAGCCGCGACAACCACTGGCGCCGCGCCTATGTGCTGATTGCGCTGGGCATTCCGCTCTTGGGCTATGTCACTTATGAAAACGGCCCCTGGTGGGGGCTGGCGGTGCTTTTGGCGGGGATGTCGGTGCTGCGCTGGCCGGTGCTGTATTTCGGGCGCTGGCTGCGGCGGGTTGCAAGCGCGGGGAAGTGATCGTGCCGATCCGGAATTTCCGGGCGGGATGGCAAAATACCGCCGCTAGCAATAGCGACTGACGCATTGTCTTGCTGTATGCTTCCTTGCTAGAGGCTTGCGGCAAAGCTGCGAGGGACGGGCGACATGAATTTGAATGGTATCCGGGGGAAGGTGACTCCCAACCGCGATCTTGCGGATCTGACCTGGCTGCGGGTAGGCGGGCCTGCGGAGCATCTGTTTCAGCCTGCCGACATTGATGACCTGGCGGATTTCCTGCGCCAGCTCGACCCGGCGGTGCCGGTGTTTCCGATGGGCGTGGGGTCCAACCTGATCGTGCGCGACGGCGGCATGCGGGCGGTGGTGATCCGGCTGGGCCGCGGCTTCAACAGTATCGAGGCAGACGGCGGCACCGTGACTGCGGGTGCCGCGGCGCTGGACGCGCATGTTGCGAAACGCGCGGCGGATGCAGGGATCGACCTCACTTTCCTGCGCACCATTCCCGGCTCGATCGGCGGCGCGGTGCGGATGAACGCGGGCTGCTACGGCAGCTATACCGCTGATGTGTTCGTGTCGGCCACCATCGTCACCCGCGAGGGCGAGGTCCGCGAGATCACCGCTGAGGAACTGGATTTCCAGTACCGCCAGACGGCGTTCCCGGAGGGTGCGGTGCTGGTCTCTGCCACCCTGCGCGGGCCGAAGGGCGACCCGGCGGAGCTGCACGCGCGCATGGAAGCGCAGCTGCAGAAGCGGGACGAGACCCAGCCGACCAAGGACCGTTCGGCCGGATCCACCTTCCGCAACCCGGCGGGGTTTTCCTCGACGGGACGTGCCGATGACGTGCATGACCTGAAAGCGTGGAAGGTGATCGACAACGCCGGCATGCGCGGCGCCCGCCGCGGCGGCGCCCAGATGAGCGAGAAGCATTCCAACTTCATGATCAACACCGGTGGCGCAACTGCCGCAGATCTGGAGGGGCTGGGCGAAGATGTGCGGAAAAAGGTTTACGAAGATTCCGGCATCACGCTAGAGTGGGAAATCATGCGGATTGGTGATCCGCTTCCCGAATAACCGGAAAACCCCTGCGCTGACAAAGGTTTGTCCGGCCGCAGCCTGAGGTGGACTGTCGCCCCGGAGCGGGCTTGGGAAGCGTGATTTCTTAACCGTGGTAAAGGCAGTGTTAACATCCCGGTAAGACTTCGGGCGTTAGGGTGCCGGAGAGGCGGCAATGCACTGCCGGATACAGGGGCGTAACGCCCTGCACGCATCAGCCGGCGGCAAGCCGGCGCAAAGAGATAAAACGGGTCTGTTGCAGGCCCTAAGAAACAGGGGCGCAAAGCCCCGCATATATTGAGGCGCTTCGTGGTGAGTAAGTCGAGCAGGGCACTCCCGAAAGTCGCGGTGCTGATGGGCGGACCGTCAGCCGAACGCGAGGTATCGCTGTCCAGCGGCCGTGAATGCGCGGCGGCGCTGCGCGGTGAGGGGTTCGAGGTTGTTGAAGTGGATGCAGGCGCCGACCTGCATGCGCGCCTTTTGGAAATCAAGCCGGATGTGGCGTTCAACGCGCTGCACGGGCGCTGGGGCGAGGACGGCTGCGTTCAGGGCGTGCTGGAATGGCTGCAGATCCCCTATACCCATTCCGGGGTGCTGGCCTCGGCGCTGGCGATGGACAAGCAGCGCTCCAAGGAGGTCTACCGTGCCGCCGGATTGCCGGTGGTCGAGAGCGGCCTGTTTGCCAAGGACGACGTGAGCGCCGGCCATGTGATGGCGCCGCCCTATGTGGTGAAGCCCAACAATGAAGGCTCCAGCGTCGGTATCTATATCGTGCATGAGGCCGCCAACGGCCCGCCGCAGCTGTCGGAGGAAATGCCGCAGCAGGTAATGGTCGAGACCTATGCGCCGGGGCGCGAGCTGACCACCACCGTAGTCGGCGACCGGGCGCTGACCGTCACGGATATCCTGACCGACGGCTGGTATGATTATGACGCCAAGTACAAGCCGGGCGGCTCGCGCCATGTGCTGCCCGCCGACCTGCCGCGGGAAATCTTCGACCTCTGCCTGGAATACGCGCTGACCGCGCATGAGGTGCTGGGCTGCCGCGGTGTCAGCCGCACCGATTTCCGCTGGGATGAGGCCCGCGGCGCCAGCGGTCTGGTGCTCCTGGAGACCAATACCCAGCCCGGCATGACGCCGACCTCGCTGGCGCCGGAACAGGCGGCCCATTGCGGCATGACTTTCGGCCAGCTCTGCGCCTGGATGGTGGAGGATGCCTCATGCAACCGCTGAGAGGCTGGTTCCGCAAGCCGGAGGAAGGGCGCTGCGATCCGGCGCCCTCGCGGCTGAAGTACCGTTTGCAGCGCTGGATGCTGACGCCGGGCATCCGTTTCGGCCTGCGCTTCGGGGTGCCGTTCTGCCTGATCTTTGCCGCGGGCAGCGCCTATCTGGCCGACGAGACCCGGCGCGCGGGGCTGGTGGGGCTTTACAATGACGCTCGCGCCGCGATCCAGGAGCGGCCGGAGTTCATGGTCAAGGTGATGGCGGTGGACGGCGCGGGCGCCAGCGTGGCGCGCGACATCCGCGAGGTGGTGCCGGTGGATTTCCCGGTCAGCTCATTCGATCTGGATCTGGAGCAGATCCGCGACGTGATCACCGGGCTGGACCCGGTGAAAGCCGCCAGCGTCAGGATCCGCCCCGGCGGCATCCTGCAGGTCGATGTCGAGGAGCGCGAGCCGGCGCTGATCTGGCGCAGCCGCGAGGGGCTGGCGCTCTTGGACGAAAACGGCATTCACGTGGCCGAGCTGGGCCGCCGCAGCCTGCACCCGGACCTGCCGCTGATCGCGGGCAAGGGCGCAGCCAAGCATGCGGCGCAGGCGCTGCGGCTGTTTGCGGCAGCAAAACCGCTGGGGCCGCGGCTGCGCGGGCTGGTCCGCGTCGGTGAACGGCGCTGGGACGTGGTGCTGGACCGCAAGCAGCGCATCATGCTGCCGGCCAAGGATCCGGTCCGGGCGCTGGAGCGGGTGCTGGCGGTCAGTGAAGTGCAGGATTTGCTGGAACGCGATGTGGCAGCGGTGGATATGCGTCTGGCTGGGCGCCCTACCGTGCGGATGACCGAAAGCTCAGTGGAAAACTGGTGGCGGATCCGGCAGTTGAACGGGGGCGGGCAGTAACATGACAGATCTCTATCAGTCGCAAAGGGCGATGCGGCAGATGCGGCGCCAGGCGATGCAGCGCGGCGTGGTCGCGATCCTGGACGTGGGCAGTTCCAAGATCGCCTGCCTGGTGCTGCGTTTTGACGGCACCGGGCGGCTCAGCGAGGACGGCTCCATCGGCGCCCTGGCCGGGCAGTCGGGGTTCCGGGTGATCGGAGCCGCCACCACGCGGTCGCGCGGGGTGCAGTTCGGCGAAATCAACGCCATGCAGGAGACCGAGCGCGCCATCCGCACCGCGGTGCAGGCGGCGCAGAAGATGGCGGAGGTGCGGGTCGATCACGTGATCGCCTGTTTCTCCGGCGCCAATCCGCGGTCTTACGGGCTGGATTCCAAGCTGGACCTGGAGGGGCAGGTCGTGTCGGAGCATGAGGTGGCGCAGGTGCTGGCCTCCTGCGAGGTGCCGGAATACGGGGCGGGCCGCGAGGTGCTGCACGCCCAGCCGGTGAACTTCGCGCTCGACAACCGCTCCGGCCTGGGCGATCCGCGCGGCCAGATGGGGCAGACGCTGGCGGTCGACATGCACATGCTGACGGTGGATGCCATCGCGGTGCAGAACCTGGTGCGCTGCATCCAGCGCTGCGACCTGGAGCTGGCGGGGATTGCCTCCTCGGCTTATGCCTCCGGCTTTTCGGCGCTGGTCGAGGATGAGCAGGAGCTGGGCGCGGCTTGCATCGACATGGGCGGCGGCTCCACCTCGATCTCGATCTTCATGAAGAAGCACATGATCTATGCCGACGCGGTGCGCCTCGGCGGCGATCACATCACCAGCGACATCTCGATGGGGCTGGGCATTCCGATGGCCAATGCGGAGCGGATCAAGACCTTCAACGGCGGGGTGCATGCCACCGGCGCCGACGACCGCGAGATCATCGACATCGGCGGCGACACCGGCGACTGGGAGCATGACCGCCGCACCGTCAGCCGGGCGGAGCTGATCGGCATCATGCGGCCCCGCGTCGAGGAAATCCTGGAAGAGGTGCGGGCGCGGCTGGATGCGGCCGGGTTCGAATACCTGCCCAGCCAGCAGATCGTGCTGACCGGCGGCTCCAGCCAGATCATGGGACTGGACGGTCTGGCGAGTCGCATCCTGGGCCAGCAGGTGCGCCTGGGCCGCCCGCTGCGCGTCCACGGCCTGCCGCAGTCGGCGACCGGTCCGGGCTTTGCCTCAGCCGTCGGCCTGTGCCTGTTTGCCGCCCATCCGCAGGATGAATGGTGGGACTTCGAGATGCCGGCGGGCCGCCATCCGGCGGGCACCCTGGGCCGCGCGGTGCGCTGGTTCCGCGACAACTGGTAGGCATCAGCGCGGGCGAAAATCAATTCAGCCGGAACGGGAAAAGAGGGCGTGACAGCGCCCCGGTCACCCGTTAAGTTGTGCTTAACGTCCGCAAAAATGCGGCGAGTCAGCAGGCCGGGCAGTGGCCAGCCAGATTTCGGAACCGACCCTCTCCGCAGAGCGATTTTGCGGCTGGAGAGGATTTGTTGTGTGTGGCTTGTGCTCAATCCGCAATATCTGCTAGGGACGGCGAAATACCGCGGTTTTTGCCTTAGAATGAGGCCTTATTTTGTGGTTCGTCGTGCTTTTTGGGATGACGAAACACCCTCTCCGCGGTAGATTATGGTGAATAGGACAGGAATAAGCCCTTTGCGGGAAGGGCAGGTAACACAGGCGGTATGAGCATGACGTTGAACCTTTCGATGCCCGGGAATGAAGAGTTGAAGCCGAAGATCACCGTGTTCGGTGTCGGCGGCGCCGGCGGCAATGCCGTCAACAACATGATCGCCAAGGAATTGGATGGCGTCGAATTCGTCGTGGCCAACACCGACGCGCAGGCGCTGCAGCAGAGCGCCGCCAAGAGCCGGGTTCAGCTGGGCATCAAGGTCACCGAGGGCCTGGGCGCAGGCGCCCGTCCGCAGGTCGGCTCCGCCGCCGCCGAGGAAAGCATCGAGCAGATCGTCGACCACCTGGCGGGCGCGCATATGTGCTTCATCACCGCGGGCATGGGCGGCGGCACCGGCACCGGCGCCGCGCCGATCATCGCGCAGGCCGCGCGTGAGCTCGGCGTGCTGACCGTCGGCGTTGTCACCAAGCCGTTCCAGTTCGAGGGCCTCAAGCGGATGCGCCAGGCCGAGGCCGGTGTCGAAAGCCTGCAGAAGGTGGTCGACACGCTGATCATCATCCCGAACCAGAACCTGTTCCGCCTCGCTAACGAGAAGACCACCTTCACCGAGGCGTTCTCGATGGCGGATGACGTGCTGTACCAGGGCGTCAAGGGCGTCACCGACCTGATGGTCCGCCCGGGCCTGATCAACCTCGACTTTGCCGACGTCCGCGCCGTGATGGACGAGATGGGCAAGGCGATGATGGGCACCGGCGAGGGTGAGGGCGAGGACCGCGCGGTCCAGGCCGCCGAGAAGGCGATTGCCAACCCGCTGCTGGACGAGATCAGCCTCAAGGGCGCCAAGGGCGTGCTGATCAACATCACCGGCAGCCACGACCTGACCCTGTTCGAGCTGGACGAGGCCGCCAACCGCATCCGCGAGGAAGTGGACCCGGATGCCAACATCATCGTCGGCTCCACCCTGGACACCGGCATGGAAGGCAAGATGCGGGTCTCCGTCGTTGCCACCGGCATCGATGCAACCGATGTGAACACCGACATGCCGGTGCCGCGCCGCCCGATGTCGGCGCCGCTGCGCCAGACCGTCAGCGTTGAGGAAAACCGCGCTGCGCCGCTGGAGCTGGAAACCCCGGTTCAGCAGCCCGCTGCTGCCGAGGCCGCACCGGCTCCGGTGCAGGAAGCCCCGGCCGCCGCTGCCGCCCTGGAAGAGCCGTCGCTGTTCGAAGAGCTGAACGTGCAGCAGGCTGCCGCCCAGGAGCAGTCCGAGGACGTGTTCGAAGAGGTGGAGCAGATGGACGACGACGGCCTGCCGCCGCCGGCCTATCAGCCGCAGGTGCCGGAGTTCCGCCCGCAGGCGGATACTGCTGAAACCCCGCAGGCTGCCTTTGTTGCGCCCAAGGCGCCCGCGCCGGGCACCCCGTCGCCGCAAGCGCTGGAGCGCCTGCAGGCCGCGGCCCAGCGGGTGCAGCAGCCGCAGCAGCAGGCCCCGCAGCCCGTGCGTCCGGCAGCCCCGGCCGCCCAGGCGCCGCAACAACAGCAGCCGCAGCAGCAGCCGCAACAGGCGCAGCAGCAGCCCGAGGGGCAGCGCCGCTTTGGCCTGAATTCGCTGATCCACCGGATGACCGGCAGCAATGACGCGCCTGCCGCGAAGCAGCAGCCGCAGGCGGTGCGCCAGCAGCCCGCGATGCACGCGCACGCTCCGGCGGCCCAGCCGCAGCCGGTGCAGCAGCAGCAGGCCGATCCGGATCAGGAACGCATCGAAATCCCCGCATTCCTGCGCCGCCAGGCCAACTGACGCATCACATATCACGCTGGAAAAGCCGCCTTCGGGCGGCTTTTTATTTTTTAATAACAGTCATTTACGTCGTTCTGAGCGGTGTTTTGCCGACCTGTTACATCCATGTTTCAATCCGTTACAAAGATTGAGTTGTGCGTATTTAAGCAAAACCTTAACTCTCATCCGCAACACGGCCCCGGAGGCCGGAAACAGTGGAATGAGGCGCAACGTGCAGAATACGCTCAAGGCATCGGTGGCATTCGAAGGGGTCGGCCTGCACTCCGGCAAATCCGCACGCATGGTTCTGATCCCGGCTCCGGCGGGGCACGGCATCGTCTTCAAGCGCACCGACATTGCATTGGGCAACACCGTGGTTCCGGCGCGCTGGGACCTGGTTGAGCGCAGCCCGCTCTGCACCCGCCTGGTCAATGAGGCCGGTGTCAGCGTTTCCACTGTCGAACACATCATGGCAGCCCTGGCAGGCTGCGGCGTGCACAACGCGCTGATCGAGATCGACGGACCGGAAGTGCCGATCGCCGACGGCTCCTCGGCACCGTTCGTACGCGGGATCATGCAGCACGGCGTGCAGCGCCTGGGCGCGCCGATCGTGGCCTATGAAATCCTGAAGCCGGTGACGGTGGAGAGGGATGGCGCCCGCGCCACCCTGCTGCCCAGCGACCGGCTGACCATCGAATTCCACATCGACTTTGCCGAGGCCGCCATCGGCCGCCAGAGCAAGGTTCTGGATATGCGCAACGGCAGCTTTGCGCGCGAACTGTGCGACAGCCGCACCTTCTGCCGCCAGGCAGATGTCGAAACTATGCAGGCCAATGGCCTCGCCCTGGGCGGCAAGCCCGGCGAGAATGCCGTTGTGTTTGACGGAGAACGGGTCGAGAGCGGCGCAGGGCTGCGCCACTCGGACGAGCCTGTACGCCACAAGATGCTGGATGCGCTTGGCGATCTGGCACTGGCCGGGGGGCCGATCTTGGGGCGCTATGTTGGCGAGCGCGCGGGGCACGCGCTGACCAACACTTTGCTGCGGGCCCTGTTTGCGGAGCCGGGTGCAGTCCGGGCCGTCGCTTGCGATGCAGCGATGACCGCACGGCTGCCGGGGCAGGGGCTGATTTGGTCGGAGATCCCGGCCGAACAGCGCCGCGTGGCATAAGGCAGAGAACCAAGGAACGAGCGGCAGACTGGCCCGGGACGCGAATTGTCCCGGGTCTTTTCCTGTGCGGCGGACGCGGAACGGGGCGGGAACGGATTGGCAGCCTTGACCATCGCCAGCTTTCTCTGCCATGTGAGTGCGGAAATGGCGAAAGGCGTTTTGCGCGCCATTTGAATATGCTAGAGACGGCATAACCGGGGCATACACCCGTAAGGCAATGACGGTGAGGTGAGGCATAATGAACGGCATCAGGGCAGGAGCCAAAACCCTCGGCGCGGTGCTTTTGATGGCGGCCCTTGCTGGCTGCGGCGGCGACGGCGGCGCGGTGAAGCGCGGCGAGTCTGTCGAAGCCTTCCCGCCCGATCAGATCTATGAGCGGGCCGAGTTCGAACTGGCCAACCGGCGTCCAAAGGATGCGGTCTATTACTTCGCCGAGATCGAGCGCCTGTACCCCTATTCCGAATGGGCCAAGCAATCGGTGATCATGCAGGCCTTTTCCTATCATCAGATCAAGGACTACGAGAACAGCCGCGCCGCGGCGCAGCGGTTCATCGACTTCTACCCGGCGGATGAGGATGCGGCTTACGCCCAGTATCTGCTGGCGCTGAGCTATTACGACCAGATCGACGAGGTCGGCCGCGACCAGGGGCTGACCTTCCAGGCGCTGCAGGCGCTGCGCACGGTGATCGAGGTCTACCCGGACAGCGAATACGCCAATTCGGCGATCCTGAAATTCGACCTGGCCTTTGACCATCTGGCCGGCAAGGAGATGGAGATCGGCCGCTACTACCTGCGCCGCGGCCACTACTCCTCTGCGATCAACCGCTTCCGGGTGGTGGTCGAGGATTTCCAGACCACCAGCCACACGCCGGAGGCGCTGCACCGGCTGGTCGAGTCCTACCTGTCACTGGGCCTGACCGCCGAGGCGCAGACCGCGGCGGCCATTCTGGGCCATAACTTCCAGTCCACCGATTGGTATGAAGACAGCTACCAGCTGCTGAGCGCTAACGGGCTCAAGCCCAAGGACCGCGGCAACAACTGGCTGAGCCAGATTTACCGCCAAACGGTGAAAGGGCAGTGGCTGTAACGGCCGCTGCGGCAATGGGGCGGGGCAATGCTGCGCGCGCTTGATATCCGGGATATCCTGATCATCGATCACCTGGAGCTGAATTTTCAGCCCGGTTTGAACGTGCTGACCGGTGAAACCGGGGCCGGAAAATCCATTCTTCTCGACAGCCTTGGCTTTGTGCTGGGCTGGCGCGGACGCGCTGAACTGGTGCGCCAGGGCGCCAAGCAGGGCGAGGTGCTGGCGGAGTTCGAGCTGGGCGCGGGCCATCCCGCGCATGCGATCCTGGAAGAGGCCGGGCTGCCGGGCGGTGACGAGCTGATCCTGCGCCGGGTCAATACTGCCGAGGGGCGCAAGACCGCCTGGGTCAACGACCGGCGCTGCTCCGGCGAGGTGCTGCGGGCGCTGTCGGAGACATTGGTGGAGCTGCACGGGCAGCATGACGACCGCGGGTTGCTGAACCCGCGCGGGCACATGGCGCTGCTCGATCAGTATGCCGGGGTGCAATCGCTGCTGGCGGCGGTGCGCGGCGCCTGGACAGAGGCCGCCGGGGCCCGCAAGACGGTGGCGGCCACCCGCGCCGCGCTGGAGGCGGTGCGGGCCGAGGAGGAGTTCCTGCGCCACGCGGTGGGCGAGCTGGACAAGCTGGATCCGCAGCCGGGCGAGGACGAGGCGCTGGACACCCGCCGCCGCCAGATGCAGGCGGCCGAACGCATCCGCGGCGACATCGCACGCGCCCATGCGCTCCTCAGCGAGGGCGCCGAGAGCGCCATGGGCGAGGCGCAGCGCTGGCTGGAAGGTGTCGCAGGGCAGGAAGCCGAGGGCGGGTTGGATGAACCGCTGGCGGCGCTCAGCCGGGCGATGATCGAACTGGGCGATGCCCAGGACGGGGTGGAGCGGGTGCTGGACAGCCTGGATTTCAATCCCGGCGAGCTGGAGGACTGCGAGGAGCGCCTGTTTGCGATCCGCGGGCTGGCGCGCAAGCATGATGTGCAGCCGGATGAGCTGGCAGGCTAT
Organism: Leisingera sp. JC11; assembly: GCF_040704725.1. Classification (NCBI taxonomy): domain Bacteria; kingdom Pseudomonadati; phylum Pseudomonadota; class Alphaproteobacteria; order Rhodobacterales; family Roseobacteraceae; genus Leisingera; species Leisingera sp. JC11. Next base: position 39,455 of record NZ_JBFCVS010000008.1, on the reverse strand, counting down.
GCCGAGACCCTGCGCGGCAAGCTGGCGGCGCTGGATGCCGGCGATCAGGATCTGGCCGATCAGGAGGCGGCGCTGAAGGCGGCAGAGGCGGCCTATGCCGAGGCCGCCAAGCAACTGGGCGCGGTGCGCCGCGAAAGCGCCGCGGCGCTGGATCAGGCGGTGATGGCGGAACTGGCACCGCTCAAAATGGAACGCGCGGTGTTCGAAACCCGCATCACCACCGCAGAGCCGGGGCCGGAAGGCATGGACGCGGTGGCCTTTACCGTCGCCACCAACCCCGGCGCCCCCGCCGGCCCCCTGAACAAGATCGCTTCGGGCGGCGAATTGAGCCGCTTCCTGCTGGCGCTTAAGGTCTGCCTGCGCGGCGAGGATGCCAGCAAGACGCTGATCTTCGACGAGATCGACCGCGGTGTCGGCGGCGCCACCGCGGATGCCGTGGGGCGCAGGCTCCGGAACCTTGCAAGCGGCGGCCAGGTCCTGGTGGTTACCCACTCGCCGCAGGTGGCGGCGCTTGGCGGCCATCACTGGCAGGTGCGCAAACAGGTGGTCGATGGCATGACCCTGTCGCAGGTGGTGCCGCTGGCGGAGGCGGAGCGGGTGGACGAGCTTGCCCGCATGGTCTCAGGCGATACCATCACCGAGGAGGCCCGCGCCGCGGCCCGCGCTTTGCTGGCGGGATGACCCGCCGGATCCATCGCCTGGGTGAGGGTTCTTTAACCGGACTGTGGCAGCTAGGGGCCGCAGAACAGAAAAAGATCCGCTGACAGGTTATGGTAGAAGAAATCCGCAGATCCCTTTCCGCAATTTTCCTGCAATGGCTGGCCGGCCTGAAGGACATCTGGCGGGTGCTGCGCCACCGCGGCCCCAGCCAGTTCCAGTTCTGGTTGATCGCGCTGCTGATCGGCATCGCGGCGGGGTTTGCGGCGCTGTTCTTCCGCAAGGGGATCGCGGCGCTGCAGGCCTGGGTCTATGGCGCGCCGGATGTCGATTACCTGCATTCCTTTGCGCAGGACCTGCCATGGTATGTGCTGGTCAGCATTGCGGCTGGCGGCGGGCTGGTGGTGGGGCTGATCCTCGACCGGTTCACCCCGGATGCGCGGGTGCGCTCGGTCGCCGACGTGATCGAAGGCGCGGCGCTGCATGACGGCCGGGTCGAGCACAAGGAGGGCCTCGCCTCGGCGCTGGCGTCCTTCATCACGCTCTCCACCGGCGGCTCCACCGGGCGGGAAGGGCCGGTGGTGCATCTGGCGGGGGTGATCTCCACCTGGGTCAGCAACCGGATCAACGCCGACGGCATCACCGGGCGCGACCTGCTGGGCTGCGCGGTGGCTGCCGGGGTCTCGGCCAGCTTCAACGCGCCGATTGCGGGCGCGCTGTTTGCGATGGAGGTGGTGCTGCGGCATTTCTCGGTCAACGCCTTTGCGCCGATCGTGGTGGCCTCGGTGGCGGGCACGGTGATCAACCGGCTGGAATACGGCGACGTGACCGAATTCACCCTGAACACGCCGGGCGCGCTGCAGTTCTATGTGGAGCTGCCCGCCTTCCTGATCCTCGGCCTGATCTGCGGCCTGGTGGCGGTGGCGCAGATGCGGGCGATCTTCTTTGCCGAGAAGGTGGGGAATACGGTGCAGGAGAGGCTGCATCTGCCGCGCTGGCTGCGCCCCGCCGTGTCCGGCGTGATGCTGGGCGTGATTGCCGTCTGGTTCCCGCATATCATCGGCGTCGGCTATGAAACCACCGTGCTGGCGCTCACTGGCGGGCTGCTGCTGGGGCAGGCGGTGATCTTCACCGTGGTCAAGACCGCCGCCGTGGCGATCACCATGGGCGGGCGCATGGGTGGCGGGGTGTTTTCGCCGTCGCTGATGATCGGGGCGCTGACCGGGCTGGCCTTCGGGCTGATTGCCACCTCGGTGCTGCCGGATGTGTCGGGCACCCACACGCTTTACGCCTTTGCCGGCATGGGGGCGGTGGCTGCCGCGGTTCTGGGGGCGCCGATCTCCACCACGCTCATTGTGTTCGAGCTGACCGGCGACTGGCAGATCGGCCTGGCGGTGATGGTGTCGGTCTCCATGTCCACCGCGCTGGCGTCGCGCATGGTGGACCGCTCCTTCTTCCTGACCCAGCTGGAGCGGCGCGACATCCATTGCGCCGCCGGGCCGCAGGCCTATTTGCTGGCGCTGATCCGGGCAGGCGCGGTGATGCGTCCGATGGGCGACAGCCGCTGTGCCAGCCTGGAGGACTGCCAGGCGCTGGTGGAGGAAGGCCTGTGCGTCCGCGCCTCCGCCTCGCTGGAGGCGGCGATGCCGGTGTTCGACCGCGCCGATGCCCCCTACCTGCCGGTGGTGATGGAGGAGGGCGGCACGGCGGAAGTCATCGGCGCGCTGTACCATGTGGATGCGCTGAAGGCCTACAACCGCGCCCTGGCTGCCACCGCGGCGGAGGAGCACCGGTAGGGCAGGCGGAAGAGTTGCGATTCTGCCCGCGCAAACCCGTGCCGGTTTAGGGGAAACTTTCCCCGTTGCTCCCCGGATATGTGCGATTTCGGATACAGGTTAAGGATTAATTAATCTGTGCATTGCTCTGCATCAAAGTCTGCCTGAACATTACGTGAGAATACCGCAAAAACACTCACATCGGCAGGCAACAAAATGCGAAACTTCGAAACTGGCCCGCAAGAGGCTGGTGCGAAACACAAGGCGGAAGAGCGGGAAAACGAGCGGGCGGCACTGGAAGCGGTGATCAACTACGCGATTCAGTGCGCGCGGGAAACGGATATTCTCGGCGCGGGAGACTCTCTGGAGCAAGCCAGACAGAACCTCAGCCGGGCTGTGCTGACCTGACGCTCCCAGGCCTTTTCCAACGGTAAGCGGCCGCTGCCGTTCTGCGCGGCGGCGCAAAAAAACACCGGCGCCAGGGCGCCGGTGCGGGATGTTTCAAACTGTCCGCCCAGTGGCGGGAAGCCCGGGGCTGCGCCGCAGCCGGGCGGGCCGGCTCAGACCTGCTCCACCTTGACGGAGTCGCTCAGCACAAAGGCCAGGTGGCCCTTGATCTCCGCCACCTCTTCCTTGGGATCCTCATAGCTCCAGGCGGCGTTTTCCGTCACTGAGGACTTGTTGGCGATCGAGAAGTAGCTGGCGTCGCCCTTGTGCGGGCAATGGGTGGTCTTGCTGGTGCGGTCCAGGAACGCCATGGCGATATCTTCGCGCGGGAAATAGATGACCGGATCCAGATCGCCCTCCGACAGCTCCAGTGCATTGGCGGTCTCCCCCAATACGGCGCCGCCGGAGCGGACGGTCCAGGTGCCTTCGGCCTTGCGGATACGGATAGTGGTCATGCGTGTTTTCCCATTCTCTTCGGTCTTGTCGTCTTTGGTTCAGTCTATGTAGCAGCCTATGTAACACCGCAGTGTCACAAGGGGGCGGTTGCGGCATCAAGCCACGCCTTTGCGGCGGGGCTGAGCAGCGGGCCGATTTTTGCCAGAACCTCCTGGTGATAGCTGTCGAGCCAGTCTTTCTCGTCTGCTGTCAGCATGGAGGCATTCACCAGCCGCCGGTCAACCGGGGCAAAGGTGAGCGTGCGCCAGCACAGCATGTCGCGCTCCGGGTCGCTGGTGTCAAGGGCCGGGGCGGTCTCAACAACCAGAAGGTTCTCGATCCGGATGCCGAATGCGCCCTCCCGGTAGTATCCAGGCTCATTCGACAGGATCATCCCGGGCTCCAGCGGCACATGGCTGGTGCGCGCCAGCCGCTGCGGGCCTTCATGCACGCTGAGGTAAGCGCCGACGCCGTGGCCGAGCCCGTGGTTGAAATCCTGCCCCGCCAGCCACAGCGGCATCCGGCCGATGCATTCGATGTCGCGGCCCGCCAGCCCCTTGGGCCAGCGCAGGCGGGACATGGCGATCATGCCCTGCAGCACGCGGGTGAAGGCGGCGCGCTCCTCTTCGCCCGGCGTGCCGATGGCGATGGTGCGGGTGATATCGGTGGTGCCGTCCAGATACTGGCCGCCGCTGTCCATCACCAGCAGGTGGCCGTCCTCCAGCCTTGTGTCGGTTTCCTCGGTCACGCGGTAGTGCATGACGGCGCCGTTCTCGCCGGTGCCTGCAATGGTTTCAAAACTGATGTCGCGCAGGGCCGGATCTTCGCTGCGCAGCGCTTCCAGCTTCTTCACGACGTCGATCTCGCTGATGGTGCCGGGGGCCTGCGCATCCAGCCAGGCCAGCATCTCCACGATGGCGGCACCGTCGCGCAGATGGGCGGCGGCGCTGCCCGCGATCTCAGCTGCGTTCTTGCGCGCCTTGGGCAGGGCGCAGGGGTCGCCTGCGGGCACCAGCCGTTCGCCAAGCGCATCGGCCACGATCTGCGGCACGGTGCCGGAGTCCGCTGCAACGGAGCCGTTGAGCGCCCCGGCGGCATTGAGGAAGTCTTCCGGGGCATGCACGGTGACGGAGCCGTCAAAGTGGCCCTCCAGCCCTGCCAGCTTCTCCGCCGCCATGAACAGGTCCACCCGCGCGTCGCCGTGCAGGATGGCAAAGCCATGCGCCACCGGATTGCGGGCCACGTCGCTGCCGCGGATGTTCAACAGCCACATGATGCTGTCGGGCAGGGTGATGACAGCCGCGGCCTGGCCCGCCTCGCGCAGGTCCTTGGCCAGCCGCGTGCATTTGTCCGCCGCGCTTTCGCCCGCGTAGTCCAGCGGGTGCGCCGCCACCGGCTGCATCGGCGGGGCGGGCTGGTCATCCCAGATCCGGTCCACAAGGTTCCCGCATTGCGCCAGGGTGATGCCGCTGCCCTTCAGCTCCTTTTCCAGCGAGGTGATCTGCCCCGCCGCATGCAGCCAGGGGTCGAAACCCACCTTGCCGCCGTTGGGCAGCTGCTCCTTCAGCCAGTCCGCCAGCTGCACATCGGGCCAGGGCACCGGTGTGTAGTCTGCCGCCACCTGGCGTTTCACCTGGGTGCGGTAGCGGCCGTCGATGAAGACGCCGGCAATGCCCTGCAGCACTGCGCAGAACCCGGCCGAGCCGGTGAATCCGGTGAGCCAGGACAGGCGCTCGTCATGCGGTGCCACGTATTCGCCCTGATGCGCGTCGGCGCGCGGCACCAGGAAGCCGTCGAGACCTTCCGCCGCCAGTTCCTTGCGCAGCGCGGCCAGCCGCGGCGGGCCCTGTTCCGGGCGGGCAGTCACATCGAAGGTCTGGTACATCGGCGTCTCTCCAGCAGAAGGGCGGGGCGGCAGCAGGGGAAACCCTGAGGGCCGCGGCAAAGAAAAGGCGCGGGGCTGAGAAGCCGCGCGCCCCTTCTTGTCCCAAATACCCCTGCGGCTGGCAAGGGCGGCGGCAGAGAGATTTGCCGGGACCTGACGGAACAAGCGGGAAGGCTTGGAACGGGAGTGCTCCCGCCCGGCCTTGGCGCATCTTAGATGCCCCGCGGCCCGTTGGGCCACGCGCCGGATGCAGGGCATCCGGCGCTGCCGCGCGCGTCAGCGCGCGGCCATGCCCAAGGCTGAGGGCGGCATCTTTGATGCAGGCCAAAGGCGCGGGAGCGCCCCTGGCCGTTTCCGGTGCGGGATCAGCTGGCGCGCTTGATGCCCATGACGCGGGCGCGGGCGCGCGGGTCGCTGTCGAACAGGGCGGCCAGCTGCTCTGTCATGGCGCCGGCCAGCTGTTCGACATCCGTGATCGTCACCGCGCGCTCGTAATAGCGGGTCACGTCATGGCCGATGCCGATCGCCAGCAATTCCACCTGCTTGCGCTTTTCCACCATCGCAATCACGTCGCGCAGGTGTTTCTCCAGGTAATTCGCCGGGTTCACCGACAGCGTCGAATCATCCACCGGCGCGCCGTCGGAGATCACCATCAGGATCTTGCGGGCCTCGCGCCGCGCCACCATGCGGCGGTGCGCCCATTCCAGCGCCTCGCCGTCGATGTTCTCCTTCAGCAGGCCCTCTTTCATCATCAGGCCCAGGTTGGCGCGGGTGCGGCGCATCGGGGCGTCGGCGGCCTTGTAGATGATGTGGCGCAGATCATTCAGGCGCCCGGGCTGCTGCGGACGGCCCTCGTTAAGCCAGGCCTCGCGCGCCATGCCGCCTTTCCAGGCGCGGGTGGTGAAGCCGAGAACCTCAACCTTCACGTTGCAGCGCTCCAGGGTGCGGGCCAGAACATCGGCGCAGATCGCCGCGATGGAGATCGGGCGGCCGCGCATCGAGCCGGAGTTGTCGAGCAGCAGCGTCACCACGGTGTCGCGGAACTCGGTGTCCTTTTCGACCTTGAACGACAAGGGCGTGGTCGGGTTGGCAACCACCCGCGCCAGGCGGCCGGCATCCAGGATGCCTTCCTCGCGGTCGAACTCCCAGCTGCGGTTCTGCTGCGCCTGCAGGCGGCGCTGCAGCTTGTTGGCGAGGCGGCTGACGGCGCCCTTCAGCGGCTCCAGCTGCTGGTCGAGATAGGCGCGCAGGCGCTCCAGCTCAGCAGGCTCGGCCAGTTCCTCGGCGTTGATTTCCTCATCATGGGCATCCAGGAACACCTTGTAGTCCGGGTCGGCGTCAGAGACCGGCGGCGGGGCAGGCGGCTCCAGCGGCGCCTCGCCGTCAGGCATCTCGGTGTCCTCGGCCAGATCATCATCGGCCATCTCGTCCATCGAGACCTGGGCCTGGCTTTCGTCCTGCTGCTGCTCCTGGCTCTGCTCGGGGGATGCGTCGGCCTGCTCCTCCTCGCTATCGTCCTGGCCGGTGCTGTCCGGGTCCTGCTGCTCCTCGGCGTTGTCCTCGGCCTCGTCGTTTGCCTCGTCGTCCAGCTCATCCGGGTCATCGCCCAGCTGGTCGCCGTAGCCAAGATCAGAGATCACCTGCCGCGCCAGCTTGGCGAATGCAGCCTGGTCGGCAATGGTCTCGTCCAGGTTCTCCAGCGTGCCGCCGGCCTGGGATTCGATGAAGCCGCGCCACAGCTCCATGATGTTGCCCGCGCCCTCGGGCAGCTCGCGCCCGGTGGCCAGGTGGCGGATCAGATAGCCCGCGGCCGCCGCCAGCGGCGCCTCGGAGGAGGATTTCATCTGGTCATAGCCGCGGCGGATCGACTCGTTGCGGATCTTGACGTCGATGTTCGAGGCGGTGCCGGGCATATGCCGCGCGCCCATCGCCTCGCAGCGGGCGGTTTCCATCGCCTCATAGAGATCGCGGGCCATTTCGCCCTGCGGCACGTATTTGGCGTGGGTGGCGTCGTCGTGGAACTTGTGGCGCAGCGCCAGCGCATCCGCCGTGCCGCGGGCCAGCAGCACCTCCTCGCGCGTCATCCGGCGGGAGACCTGCGGCAGCCGCATGGAGTCTCCGGACAGGCCCGAGGGATCAACCGTGTAGCTGACCGAAAGCTCCGGATCGTCAGCCATCACCTTGGTGGCTTCGGCCAGCGCCTTCTTGAACGGGTCGGCGGGGTTGTCGTTCGGCTTTTTCATCTGCTTCTGGTCCGCATCTCAAGGTTTCAGCGCAACCTAGAATCTATTCAACAGCTTGGCCATAGGTCCAGGTGTGAATCCCGGTGCGGCCAGGGGCCGAAAACAGCCCGTCCGGGGCGGCGGCGGGATGCCGGCGGCTCATGATGGCCCCTGTGCGGCTCCGCGGCGGAACAGGCTGGGAAGGGCGGGCGCAGCGCCGGTTCCTGCGGAATGCAGGCCAGACGAAGGCCCGGCTGCGGACAGGAGAATCAATCCAGGATTGTATCGCTTTGCAGGGAATCCCTGAAGCTGCCGCCATTTGCGGAGATTTGATGTGGCTTGGCGGGCAAGCAAACTCCTGAATTATTGCTTGGATTGCAGGCGGTTGAGTTGGGGCTTGAGGAGAGGTTGCCCGCATTTTAGCCAAAACCTGCCTACTCCTGCAGTTGGCGTGCGGAATATTTGTGCAACCTGAAATTGCGCTCATGGCCGGGGATTGCCGCGGGAAACCGGCATCCCCGTTCCCGGCTGAGCGGTCATTCGATGCAAAAGTAAATCTCTAGCAAAAAAGGAAGTGCCGAATGGACGGAAGCAATTTCAACGAAGTCACACCTGCCGATCAGATCATCGACTATCTGAAGGATCAGGCCAACACGATCCTGTCCTCGGCGCTGGGATCGTCCAAGCTGCAGGGGTTTGCAGTGACCAGCCTTGGCAACATGCCCTATGTCTGGCAGGACCCTTCCACACTGAAGTTCAACAGTCAGACCTACACCTGGATCAAGAGCAACCTGCGCTCAAGCACGGTGCCGTACCAGTTCGATCCGGGCACGGACTTCACCAACCAGTATCTGAACACCGCCTCCAAGATCGGCTGGTCGCTGAGCAGCGGCGATCAGGCGAAACTGAACGCAGCGGCGGCAAATGCAACCCAGCAGCAGGCCGCGGTGCTGAACACCTGGCAATCCCAGATGGGCGCTCTGCCGCCGGGCAAGCAGCCGATCGACGGCATTGCCGAAATCGTCACAACCGAATGGGCGGATCCGCCCACCACGCTGACCGCGCTGCAGAATTCGATCAATCCTGATCAGCTGCTGAACAAGGTGCCGGCCTCGGGCGGCCCGGTGGTGCCGGTGTTCATGAACTGGATCAACGCGCTGGGGGCCGCGGTGCCGCTGCAGAACCAGATCACCATGAACAACGCCTATCTGAAGCGGGCGATCCAGGCGATCCAGCAGCCCAGCGAAACCAATGGCGGCCTCACCCTGAACGACGGGTCCATGCAGCCGGCCTATGCGGTCAATACGCCGGTCGCCGATATCGAGAACGCGCTGAAGAACGCCAGCAACAAGATCGAGCTGAGCATGGATGTGAAGCGCACCACCTCGGATGAGTTCCAGGTGTCGATTTCCGGCGGTGGCGGATTCTCGGTGCCGGTGTTTGATTTCCTGACCTTGGACGTGGGAGGCAGCAGTAGTTACTTCTCTTCTGACATTGCCACCACCAGCAATGAAACAACGGTGAACATGACCTTCACCGGGGTCAATCTGGTGAACTATGGCCCGCCCGCCTTCAGCCAGGCAGGCCAGACCAAGTACTGGTTCTGGATGGATCCGGTGAACGAGGCGATCAAGAACGGCTATCCGGCCAAGGATGTGTCCGCTTTCAAGTTCGTGTCTCAGCCGCCGGTGAGCGATTGGGGCGACAGCGGCCCGTTCGGCTATCTGGCGGGGGCGGCGATTTCCAACTACCCGTCGATCGAGATCGTGGTGAAGAGCTCGAGCTACCAGCAGATCGAGAAGACCTTCCAGCAAAGCGCCAGTGTCGGGATTTCCTTCTTCGGCATCCGGCTGGGCGGCGGCAAGGAGGGAAGCTACTCGCACAGCGTGACGACGGATTCCTCGTCCTCGACGGTGACGATCACCCTGACCCCGCCTGCCAGCATGGTGGCAGGCACGGTGGTGGACTCGCGCGGCTGGGTGCTGGGCGTGCAGCCGATATTCCCGGCCTCGAAAGCCTGATCCGGAGGACCCGGCACAGAGCAAACAACAAGGGCCCGCGCATCGCGCGGGCCTTCCCGTTCAATCGGCTTGCCGCCTCAGGCGACGTTGGCGGCGCTCTCCGGCAGCTCCTCGTCAAAGCAGCGCTGGTAGAACTCGGCCACGGTCTGGCGCTCCAGCTCGTCGCATTTGTTCAGGAACGACAGGCGGAAGGCATAGCCCACATTGCGGAAGATCTCGGCGTTCTGGGCCCAGTTGATCACCGTCCGGGGCGACATCACGGTCGACAGGTCGCCGTTCATGAAGGCGGTGCGGGTGAGGTCGGCAACGGTCACCATCTGGGAGATCTTCTTGCGGCCCTCGGCGGTGTTGTAATGCGGCGCCTTGGACAGGATGATGGCGCTTTCGGCGTCATGGCTCAGGTAGTTCAGGGTCGAGACCAGCGACCAGCGGTCCATCTGCGCCTGGTTGATCTGCTGGGTGCCGTGATAGAGGCCGGTGGTGTCGCCAAGGCCGACGGTGTTGGCGGTGGCAAACAGCCGGAAGAACGGGTTCGGGGTGATGATCTCGTTCTGGTCCAGCAGGGTCAGCTTGCCGTCATGCTCCAGCACCCGCTGGATCACGAACATCACGTCGGCGCGGCCGGCGTCGTATTCGTCGAACACGATGGCAACCGGGTTGCGCAGCGCCCAGGGCAGGATGCCCTCGTGGAATTCAGTCACCTGCTTGCCGTCGCGCAGCTTGATCGCGTCCTTGCCGATCAGGTCGATCCGGGAGATGTGGCTGTCCAGGTTCACCCGCACGGAGGGCCAGTTCAGCCGCGCCGCGACCTGTTCGATGTGGGTCGACTTGCCGGTGCCGTGGTAGCCCTGGATCATCACACGGCGGTTGTGGCTGAAGCCCGCCAGGATCGCCAGCGTGGTTTCCGGGTCGAACTTGTAGGTGTGGTCCATGGCCGGCACCCGCTCCGAGCCCTCGGCAAAGCCCTTGACCGTCATGTCGGTGTCGATCCCGAACACATCGCGCACCGAAATCGTCTCGGTCGGTTTCGCATTCATATCCACAAATCCGTCGGTCATCGCAGTCGGTCCTTATCCCTCTTCCCTGCCGTCAGGGGCCAATTCGCGGGATTGGTGCCTGATCTGGCGGCCAAGGGCAAGTGAAACCGTCGCGGCAAACCAGCTGAGACGGTGATTGGTGCGGAACTGGACAGGCTGAACGGCGCAGGCAGACCGGATTATTGCTGCCGCATCAGCGTCAAAGCGCCCCCAGCCGGGCAGCAGGGGGCGCGTTTTGCCGGATTTTAATGCGCTTTTGGGGGGACAGCTGCATCCGGCATGTCCTTGCGTAACCGGTCGGGACCGCACGCGTCAAAGAAATAAAATGTCTATCATAAACTTTCGGCAAAAGACCGCCCATCGCAACCTATGATGCCGCAAAGAAAAAAGGGCGGCCGCTGCCGCCCCGGTTTCCGGAAATCTGCGCTTGGATCACTTGAAGCTGCGGCTGTCCTTGATCTGGTCCCAGGCCCAGCGGACCTCCTGCAGCTGCTCCTCCTGGCTGCGGTCGCCGCCGTTCATGTCGGGGTGCAGCACCTTGATCAGCTTCTTGTAGGCCTTGCGGATGTCGGCCTTGGACCAGTCGTCCTTGGCCTCCAGGATCTCGATGGCGCGGCGCTCGGTGGGCGGCAGGCGGCGGCCCGCTTTGGCGGCGCGGCCCGGGTTCTGCGTCGCATTGGCGCCCAGCACCTGATGCGGGTCCTCGATGCCCAGCCGCGCCCAGGCGCGCGCTTCCGGGTCGCCCATCGGCTTGGTCTCGCGCTCCCACACCTTGTCCTTGGAGCGCTGCGCGTTCAGCTCCGCCTCGGTGGTGCCTTCGAAGAAGTTCCACTGGTTGTTGTACTCGCGCACGTGCTCCTGGCAGAACCAGTAGAAATCATCCAGCACATCCGGCGCCTTGGGCGCGCGGAACTTGCCGGCCTCGTTGCAGCCTTCCTTGTCGCAGACGCGCTGAGACGTCTCGGAAGCGCCCGTGGCAGCGCGCCGCCCGCGCGGGTTCTTCTTCTTGGCGGAGCGGACGGACATATCGAAGCCAAAGGGATCGGATTTGGACATGGGCGCACCTTCTAGACGCATCTGTTCGACTCGGAGGCAGCAGTTTAGTCTAAGGGGCGCCAGATTGAAGGGGGCGCAGGCAAAAAAGATGGGGATGAGCGGAAAATGAGCGTTCAGCAGGAAATGGAAGCGGCGCTGCAGGCGGCCTTTGCGCCCACCGCGCTGGAAGTGGTCAACGAAAGCCACAAACACGCGGGCCACGCCGGTGACGATGGCTCGGGCGAGAGCCATTTCGCGGTGATGATCCGGGCCGGCGCCTTTCAGGGCATGAACCGGGTTCAGCAGCACCGGGCGGTGCACAAGGCGCTGGGGGACATTGTGCCGCGCATCCACGCGCTGGCGCTGGATATCGGCGCCTGAGGCGTGCTGCGGCGGGCGGCAGCGCCCGCCGTTTGCCGGGGTTACTTGTCGCCGTCTTTCAGACCGGCCCGCGCCTTCAGCGCTGCGGTCATGCCGGACACCGGGCTCAGCTCCTCGACCCCGTCATCGGCCTGCATCTTTGCGGCGCCGGGGCCGGGCACCTGTTCCGCTTCCGGCGGTGCCTCCGGGTCGCCGGCTGCTGCCGTCAGCCGCGGTGCCGACGCTTCGCTGTGGCGGAATTCGACGGAAGGCGCGGCGGGCTCTTTGCGGCCTGTTTCCGGCGCCTTGGCGGACTTTTCCTCCGCGGCCAGCGGGCGGCGGAACACCATCACGTTGCGCCAGTTGGTGGCAGAGCCCATCATGCCGGAGCGCTCCTCGCTCGGCAGCAGCTCGGCGCGCTGGAACTCCCAGCCTTCGGCGGCCATATCGTTCAGCAGGATCTCGATCGAATTGGCAAAGCGCGCCTCCGGTGTCTTCACCCCTTTGGCCTTGGTGCCCTTGGCCGGGGCGGGAACAACCTTGTACTCAAATGCTTGCATGAACGTCTCCTGTCTCAGGCCGCAGGTTTAGCGGAATGGGGGGAACGGTCAAGACGCGGCAAGGGTCCCATGCGCGGCAGCTGGCCGGTTTCCGTCGCGGAGTGAGGCAAGAAAATGCTCCAGTGGAGCATTTTCGCGGCCGAACGGCCTGGAAGGCTCGTGTTTTCCGGCTCCGCCAGCCGGTTCAGGTCTTTTCTGCCGCCATCTGCACTAGGGTCAGGCAGACCTCCGTGGCCTTGGCCATGTCCTGCACCGAAATCCACTCCAGCGGCCCGTGCACGTTCTGCATGCCGGTGAAGATATTGGGTGTCGGCACCCCCAGCTCGGTAAGCCGCGAGCCGTCGGTGCCGCCGCGGATCGGGGCCGAGACCGGCTCGATCCCATGCACCTTGCAGGCCGCAAGCGCCAGCTCCACCGGGGTCATGTCGTTCTCCAGCCAATAGCGCATGTTGCGGTATTGCGGAAAAATTTCGCAGGCGATTTCCGCCCGCGGTTCCGTGGCCTGCACCGCCTCGCAGACACTGCGCAACAGTGCGCCCTTGGCCGCCAGCCCGTCGAGCTCAAAGTCGCGCAGGATCAGCTTGATCTCCATCTCCGAGGAGCCGCCGTTCATGTCGGTGATATGGAGGAACCCCTCGCGCCCGTCGGTGGTTTCGGGCGTCATCGTGGCCTGCGGCAGGGTCTGCACGATCTTGGCGGCCAGATGCGCGGCGTTGACCATTTTCTCCTTGGCCCAGCCGGGGTGGATCGACACGCCCTTCACGCTCACCACCGCGCGGTCGGCGGAGAAGCTCTCATAGACGATCTCGCCCGCTTCGCCGCCGTCGAGCGTATAGGCGAAATCCACGCCCAGGTCCTTGGGCAGCTCTGCGCCGACGCCGCGGCCGATTTCCTCGTCCGGGGTAAAGGCGAGGCGGATCTTCGGGTGCTCGATCTCCGGGTTCGCCAGCAGGTGCCGCGCCAGGGTCATGACGATCGCAACCCCTGCCTTGTCGTCGGCGCCCAGCAGGGTCAGGCCGGAGGCAGTAATCAGGTCATCCCCCTGCTTGGAGGCCAGATAGGGCGATTTCTGCGGCGACAGCACCAGGTCCGGGTTGTCGGGGAAAGTGATGTCAGAGCCATCGTAGCCCTTGATCACCCGCGGCTTGACGCCGGCGGCATTGAACTGCGGCGCGGTATCGACGTGAGCCAGAAGGCCGATGGCCGGCCCCGGCGTGGTGGCGGGAATGGTCGCCAGCACCACGCCGTAATCGGTGAGTTTGACGTCCTCGGCGCCAATCTCCTGCAATTCCGCCACCAGCAGGTTCAGCATATCGAACTGGATTGCGGTGCTGGGAGTGGAAGAGGACGTCTCGTCGCTCTGGCTGTCGATGGCGGCATAGCGGACCAGACGGTCCTCGAGTTCCTGATCGAAAATGCGTTCCATGAAACCTCCGGGCTTTTGGCGGGAGCAAAGCCGCTGGCTCGGCGAAGGTCAAGGCGGGGAATTCCGCTGCAGCGGCGGTAAAAGGCACCACCCGTTGCATAGGGGGTGCACAGGGGGTGTACGCATGTCACCCCAGGTTTCAGGCACGAAAAGGGGCGCCCCGAGGGGCGCCCTTTCGGTAACGGATGTGCGGCAGATCAGCCGCCCAGTTTCTTGGCGACCAGTTCGTTCACCGCCTTGGGGTTGGCCTTGCCGCCGGTGGCTTTCATCACCTGGCCGACAAACCAGCCTGCCAGCTTCGGGTTCACCTTGGCCTTCTCCACCTGCGCCGGGTTGGCGGCGATGATCTCATCCAGGGCGGTCTCGATGGCGCCGGTGTCGGTCACCTGCTTCATGCCGCGCTCCTCGACGATCTGCGCCGGGTCGCCGCCTTCGGTATAGACGATCTCGAACAGGTCCTTGGCGATCTTGCCGGAAATCGCGTCCGAGGAAATCAAGTCAATGATGCCGCCCAGCTGGGCAGGGGAGACCGGGGATTCGGTGATCGCGTGGTCTTCTTTCTTGAGGCGCCCGAACAGTTCGTTGATCACCCAGTTGGCGGCCAGCTTGCCGCTGCGGCCCTTGGCGGTTTCCTCAAAGAAAGCTGCCGATTCCACATCCGCGGTCAGCACCGAGGCGTCATAGTCGGAAAGGCCGAAGTCATTGATGAAGCGTGCCTTTTTCTCGTCCGGCAACTCCGGCAGGTTGGCGGCGATGTCATCGACCCAGGCCTGCTCGATTTCCAGCGGCAGCAGATCCGGGTCGGGGAAATAGCGGTAGTCATGCGCCTCTTCCTTGGAGCGCATGGAGCGGGTCTCGCCCTTGTCCGGATCATAGAGGCGGGTTTCCTGCACGATCTCGCCGCCAGCCTCGAGGATGGCGATCTGGCGGCGCGCCTCGACCTCGATGGCTTGCTGGATGAAGCGCATGGAGTTCATGTTCTTGATTTCGCAGCGGGTGCCGAGGTGGCTGAAGTCCTGGGTTTCCTGGTACTTCTCGTACTGGCCCGGCAGGCAGACCGAGACGTTCACGTCGGCACGCAGGTTGCCGTTCTGCATGTTGCCGTCGCAGGTGCCCAGGTACTGCATGATCTGGCGCAGCTTGGCGATATAGGCCGCCGCTTCCTCCGGCCCGCGGATGTCGGGGCGGGAGACGATCTCCATCAGGCAGACGCCGGTGCGGTTCAGGTCGACAAAGGACATGTGCGGGTCCATGTCGTGGATCGACTTGCCCGCGTCCTGCTCCATGTGGATGCGCTCGATCCGCACGGTGCGCGCGGTGCCGTCGCCCAGTTCCACCAGCACTTCGCCTTCGCCCACAATGGGGTGATAAAGCTGGGAAATCTGGTAGCCCTGCGGCAGGTCGGGGTAGAAGTAGTTCTTGCGGTCAAAGGCGGACCACAGGTTGATGTCGGCCTTCAGGCCCAGGCCGGTGCGCACGGCCTGCTCGACGCAGAACTCGTTGATCACCGGCAGCATGCCGGGCATTGCCGCGTCCACGAAGGCCACATTGGAGTTCGGCTCGGCGCCGAACTTGGTTGAAGCGCCGGAGAACAGCTTGGCGTTGGAGCTGACCTGGGCGTGTACCTCCATGCCGATGACCAGTTCCCAGTCATGCTTGGCGCCAGCGATCACCTTGGGCTTGGGGAGTTCATATGTCAGGTCGAGCATGGTTTTCCGCCGTATCCGAATGTCCAATGTTGGCAAGCGTTCTAGGCCAGTGCGGCAAGGGGGGCAAGAGCCGCAAGGATGGGAAACAGCGGCCAAGGGGCGGAATATGGAAAGTTGCATCCAGATGGTGAAGCGGGCACCGGACAGCGGCGGCTCCGAAGAGCCGCCGCGGCGTGCAGTCAGGCGGTGGCCAGCTGCCTGCTGCTGCGGCGCAGGGCGCCCAGGGAGAACAGCTGGAAGGCAATGAACACCGGTACGAAGTATTCCGGGAACAGGGCCAGAGGATAGGCGTTGATGATGTTGGGGTTGTCAAAGGCCATCAGCTGCAGGGCCCCTGCCGAGGTTGCGATGCCAAGGCTGACCGCCACTGCGAAATCCAGCAAGCCGATGTAGCTGGCGCGGCGGACCAGGGACTCGGCGTTTGCATCGCCGCGGTTCAGTGCGCGCATCGCCTGGATCGCCGCGATGCCCGCCAGAATGTCGCCAATGCCCGCGGGCAGCGCGAATTGCCAGGGCAGGTCCCCCATCAGCCAGCCGATCAGAAACACGCCGCCCATCAGCCGGAGGCTTTGAATGCTGATAAGATGCGCGTGGCTGAGGCCGTCCAGGATGGCCCGGCCCGTGACCGTCAGGCGGCCCATGGCCCAGAGAAGCACGGCCCCGCCGATAAGCGGCATCAGTGCGTAAGGCGGATCGGTGATCTCCAGGGGCGGCATGAGAATGCCGGCTTTGGCCAGGATTGTGACCAGCGGATACCACAGCCCGAGCACGGCGGCGGTGACGGCGACACCTGCCGCCGCTTGCTTCAGCGGCAGGCCCGACTTGAAAGCGCCGATGCTGACAAGGCCGATTGCAAAGGCTGGCAGGATGACCGCGAAGGTCTGAACGTAAACGGCGGCGAGAGATTCGAACATCTTCCTTACTCCTACTGGACTGGCTGCGTGTTAGTCCTGTTGTGATAGTAACTACCAAATAAGTAGTAACTTCACATTTGCAAGCTGGATGCCTAAATTACTCTCATGAGCCAGCAGCCACGAGAAAATTGCCCGGTTCTGCGGGCGTCGAATGTCATGGGGGACCAATGGGTCCTTCTGATCCTGCGCGAGTTTTTTCTGGAGGGTCCGCGCCGGTTCCAGGATTTGCAGGACGTTTTGAAGATCTCCCCGAACACCCTGTCAGGACGGTTGCGCAGGCTGGAGGAAAACGGCGTGCTGGAGCGGCAGGCCTATTCGCAGAACCCGCCGCGGTGGGAATACCGTCTGACCAGAAGCGGCGAGGCGCTGGCCCCGGTCATGAATGCGATCCGCGCTTGGGGGGAGGCGCATACCCCGGATCTGCCGGACGCGCCCTGACACCGCTGGCGGGCGGCCGCCGGACACGCATTGAGCCCTTGGCGCGGCGCGGGCAGGCAGCTAGAACTGGCAGCCCGAGCAGAATTTCAGGAGGCCGCCTTGGACACATCCGCCCGCATCAGCCAGACCATTGCCACGGAAATTGGCGCCGCTGCCAAGCAGGTGAGCGCCGCCGTTGCGCTGCTGGACGAAGGCGCCACCGTGCCCTTTGTCGCCCGCTACCGGAAAGAGGCGACCGGCGGGCTGGACGACACCCAACTGCGGACACTGTCGGAGCGGCTGGCGTACTTGCGGGAGCTGGAAGCGCGCCGTGCGGCCATCCTCGAGTCGATCAAGGGGCAGGACAAGCTGACCGACGATTTGGCGGCTTCGATCGTCAAGGCGGAGACCAAGGCGCAGCTGGAGGATATCTATCTGCCCTACAAGCCGAAGCGGCGCACCAAGGCGATGATTGCCCGCGAAAACGGGCTGGAGCCGCTGGCGGATGCTATCCTCGCGGACCGCAGCGCCGACCCTGAAAAGCTGGCGGAAGGCTATATGACCGAGGCCGTAGCCACGGTGAAGGACGCGCTGAACGGCGCGCGCGATATCCTGACCGAGCGGCTGACCGAAAACGCCAACCTGCTGGGCCGCCTGCGGGAGTTCCTGCAGCGGGAGGCGGTGCTGACCGCCAAGGTGGTCGAGGGCAAGGAACAGGAGGGCGCCAAGTTCTCCGATTACTTCGCCCATTCCGAGCGCTGGGCAGATGTGCCCTCGCACCGGGCGCTGGCGATGCTCCGCGGCTCCAACGAGGGCGTGCTGACGCTGGATGTGGGGCCGGAGCCGGAAGAGGGCGTGGCCCGGGCGGAAGGAATGGTCGCGGCGGAGCTGGGCGCGGGCGGCCACGGCCCTGGCGACAAGTGGCTGCGCAAGGTGGCGGGCTGGACCTGGCGGGTGAAGCTGTCGCTGTCGATGATGCTGGAACTGATGGGTGATCTGCGCGGGCGGGCGCAAGAGGACGCCATCCAGGTTTTTGCCCGCAACCTCAAGGACCTGCTGTTTGCAGCTCCGGCCGGTGCGCGGCCGACCCTCGGGCTGGACCCGGGCATTCGCACCGGTGTCAAGGCGGCGGTGGTTGATGCAACCGGGAAACTGGTGGCCACGGAAACCCTGTACCCGTTCCAGCCGAAGAACGATCTGCGCGGGGCGCAGGTGTCGATTGTGAAGCTGATCGCCGAACACGGGGTGGAGCTGATCGCCATCGGCAACGGCACCGCCAGCCGCGAGACCGAGCGGATGGTGGCGGAGGTGCTGAAACATCTGCCTGCCAAGATCAAGGCGCCGACCAAGGTGGTGGTGTCTGAAGCCGGCGCCTCGGTCTATTCGGCCTCCGAGCTGGCAGCGCGGGAGTTCCCGGATCTGGATGTGAGCTTGCGCGGGGCGGTGTCGATTGCCCGGCGCCTGCAGGATCCGCTGGCGGAGCTGGTGAAGATCGAGCCCAAGAGCATCGGCGTTGGCCAGTACCAGCATGACGTGGACCAGCATAAGCTCTCGAAATCGCTGGAAGCGGTGATCGAGGATGTGGTGAACGCCGTTGGCGTCGACCTCAACATGGCGTCGGCGCCGCTGCTCTCTCATGTCTCGGGCCTTGGCCCCGGGCTGGCAGAGGCGATTGTGGCGCATCGGGACATGAACGGTGCGTTCGCCTCGCGCAAGGAGCTGCTGAAGGTCGCCCGGCTGGGGCCCAAGGCGTTTGAGCAATGCGCGGGCTTCCTGCGCATCCGCGACGGCAAGGAGCCGCTGGATGCATCCTCGGTCCACCCCGAAAGCTATGATGTGGCGCGCAAGATCGTGGCTGCCTGCGGGCGGGATATCCGCCAGATCATGGGCGACGGCGCGGCGCTGAAAGGCCTGCGAGCGGAGGAGTTCGTGGGCGGTGACGTCGGCCTGCCCACCGTGCGCGACATCTTTCAGGAACTGGAAAAGCCGGGCCGCGACCCGCGCCCGTCCTTTGTGACGGCCTCCTTCAAGGACGGAGTAGAGGAGATCACCGACCTGAAGCCCGGCATGGTTCTGGAGGGCACGGTGACCAATGTTGCGGCCTTTGGCGCCTTTGTGGATATCGGCGTGCATCAGGACGGGCTGGTGCATGTGAGCCAGCTGGCTGACCGCTTCGTGAAGGACCCGCATGAGGTGGTGAAGACCGGCCAGGTGGTGAAGGTGACGGTGACTGAGGTCGATGTGCCGCGCAAGCGGATCGGGCTGACCATGAAGAAGGACGGCGGCGCCTCTGCCAAGGAGGACCGCAATGCGCGCGGGTCCTCCAGGGGCGCAGTCCCGCGCCGCGGCGGCAAGCCGGGCAGTCCTCAGGGGGGGAAGGGCAAAATGCCTGCTGGACCAAAGGGCGGTCAGCCCAGGGATCAGGGCACCGGCGCGCTGGGCGCGGCCCTGATGGACGCCTTCAAGAAGAAATGAGGAAACGGGGCCTTGGCCCCGTTTTTCATGTTCGCAGCGTGGTTACGCGGGGCTGAATTCCAGCCCTTGTTCGGTAAAGGCCACCTTCTGCCCGCCTTCGATCTCCTCCCGGAACTGGGTGGCGATGGCCGTCAGCGCCCCAGCGTGGCCGCGGGCGGCAAAGCGGCTGACAGACCGGATGCGGGCGCTGTTGTCGAAGCCTTCTTCTGCATGGGCCCAGACCAGCGGGTGCAGTTCCGTCAGGTGGTCGCGGATCAGCCAGTTTGCGGCCTCGGCGATCTTCAGCCGGGGCGCGCCGGCCTGCGGGTCCTGGCTCATCCCCTTGGGCAGGGCAACGGTGCAATAGGCCGTCAGTAGGTTGATCATCTCCTGCGACGGGTTGGCCTGCACAATGTCGCGGAGCCCGTCCAGGAAGAAGCGGGTGTCGACGCGGGCGCAGGCCTGATCATCGATGGTGATGGCGTCGAAGTAGACCCATGTATAGCCGCCCGCGCCCCAGGCGGCTTCGGTGCGCGCGGCGGTGCGGCGGGCCTCCAGCTCCAGCGCGGCATAGGAACCGGAGCTGCGCGGCAGCATCTGGGTGCCGAGCGCGCGCATGTGGCGATGGTTCGCGGGCGCCAGATCAATCAACGCGCTGTAGGCGTCTGCCACCTGCATGGTTCCGCCGCGGTGCCCGGCAAAGAGCGCGCATTTCGCGGCCAGCAGGAACGGGCTGTTCCGGCTGGCCTCTGCAATCGGGTCCAGCAGGGCAGCAGCGCGGTCGAAGTGGGCGGCGCAGCGGCGCAGGTTCGGCTGCGGCGTGTCCTGTCCGTCTGTGCCGCGCCAGGCCCAGCCGATGTCGATATGGGCCAGCGCGACCAGAGCCGTCAGATAAGGATCGTGGCGGTTCTCTGCGCGCAGCGCCTCAAATGCCATCAGGCCGCGGATCAGGGCGCGGCTGTCTGCGTTTTCGTTCTCGGACAGGGCGTGTTCGGTGGCTGTCACCACATCGGCGCGGGCGCCATAGGCGATGAGATCGGCCAGCGGCATCCCGCAGCGGGCAGCGGCCCGGGTTTCGTCAGCCTCGCGGATCTGCCGGGACAGGTCCTCCCAGCGTTCCTGCCGGGCCAGGAACTGGCCGCGGTCCTGCGCTTCGATGCATTCCGGGTCGCCGTGTTCGCTGCGGACCGGAATGGACAGGCTGTCTTCCAGGCTCCGGGCCAGAAACTGTTCGGCAGGGGCCGGGGAGGGGGCTGGAGACTGGCGCGCAGCGGGCCGGGACCGGCTGGAAACCAGGCCTGAAATCCGGGACAGAAGATCCCGTGCCTGTCGAGACTGTGTAAGCATTTGTGCTTCCTGATACGTGGCAGCTTATCGTTGTTCACAGTTTCGTCAGGCAATGGGGCGCAAAGATGGCGGCACTGAGGAAGTTAACGCCTGCAGGCGGTTAATCGCGCAAGCCTGTTTAAAATCCGAATTGGAATTGGCGGGGTTTTGACGGGCGGGCTCAGAACGCAGTGAAGTGGTGGCGTTCCGTGCGGATACCGCGCAACTGAAATTCCGCGTCAGCCTCGGCATGCGGCGGGGTGGCCTCTTGCGGCAGGCGGATTCGTTTGCCGCTCTTCAGGATCAGCGTGGCGCGCACAGAAAAGTCCCAGCGGGTGTCGAACCGCACCCGGTCTATCTCGTCCAGCTGGGCCTGTCCGGTCAGCTTGCCGGTGAACCATTCGATGCGGTTCCGGGAAATCTTCAGCCCGGACAACGGGTTGCGGATCAGGTCGGCGATGGCGGGCAGAACGGGCAGGGCCAGCAGGATCACCAGCCACAGGGCCGCATCCAGCAGTTGCCACAGCACCAGAAGCGCCGCCAGCCAGCCGCCTGCCGCCATGATGGCGGTGGCAGAGCGGCCCCGGCGGGAGAAGCTGTAGTCCTCCGCCGGGGCTGGTGTGCCGGGGGCCTCAGGCATCCAGGATCCGGGTGACCATTTCATTGGTGTCGCGGCTGAGGCCTTCGGTGCCTGCAATCCGGCTGAGCTGGGCGCGGATCAGCGACTGGCGGCCCGCGTCATAGCGCTTCCAGGTCTGGAAAGCCGCGCACATGCGGGCGGTGGTCTGCGGGTTCAGCTTGTCCAGCGCAATCAGGTTGTCCGCCAGCAGCTGGTAGCCCTCGCCGCTGGCATGGTGGAAGCCCGCATGGTTGCCCGCCAGCGCGCCAAAGACGGCGCGGAAGCGGTTGGGGTTCTTCATGTCAAACAGCGCGTGCTGAGTGAGGGCCTTTGCGGTGGCGGCGGTCTTTTCCGGCGCGGCGCAGGCGATCTGCAGGGCAAACCATTTGTCCATCACCAGCCGGTCGTCCTGCCATTGGTCAAAGAAGGCCCGGCTTTGGACCTCGCCCTTCTCAGCCTTCAACAGCGCGGCGAGGGCGGCATACTGCTGGGTCATGTTGTCCGCGGCAGCGTACTGGCGCGCGGCCTGGTCGCCGCCGTCGAGCCGGGTCAGCAGCGACAGGATGCGGCCGTTGAGGGCGCGCTTGCCGGCACTTTCAGCATCCGGGGAGTAGAGGCCTTCGACCGTCGTGGCCGCGTAAAGCCGGGGCAGGCTGGTTTCCAGCTGCTGCGCCAGGGTCTGGGTGAAGGTCTCAGCCGCGTCGTAGATCTTCTGCGGATCGGGGGTATAGCCGCGCTCATGCAGGGTCTGGGCGATGTCGGACTGGCTGGGCGGCGACAGCACCAGCGCCCGGAACGCCGGGTCCTGATCATCGTCGCGCACCAGTTTTTCCAGCGCGTCCAGATAGGCCGCATCAGGCGCAGCCCCGTCCAGCACCATGGCCACGCGGGTTTCCTTGGCCAGCGCGTTGCCGGCCTCCCATCGGTTGAACGGGTCGGTATCATGGGCCAGCAGGAAGGCGCGTTCGGCGTTGGTTGTCTCGCGCTCCAGGATCACCGGGGCGGAGAATTCACGCAGGATCGAGGGCACAGGTTTTGAGGCGAGGCCCTCGAAGGTGAAGCTCTGCTTGGCTTCTGTCAGTTCCAGTACCTCAGTCGCGCGGACTTCGTCGCCGTTGGGCGACAACAGGCCCACCGCCATCGGGATCACCCGCGGTGCCTTGTCGGGCTGGCCGGGCGTCGGAGGCGTCGATTGCTCGAATGTCAGGGTATAGGTGCCGCCGGCATAGTCCTCGGAGACCTTGACCCGCGGGGTGCCGGCCTGGCTGTACCACAGTTTGAACTGCTGGAGGTCGCGCCCGGTGGCGTCCTCGAACACCTTCAGCCAGTCCTCGATGGTGCAGGCCTGGCCGTCGTGGCGTTCGAAATAGAGCTTCAGCGCCTTGTAGTAGTTCTCATCCCCCACCAGCCGCTTCAGCATGCCGATCACCTCGGCGCCTTTTTCATAGACGGTGGCGGTGTAGAAGTTGTTGATCTCCTGGAACTGCTCCGGGCGCGGCGGATGGGCGAGGGGGCCGTTGTCCTCCGGGAACTGGCGGGCGCGGAGCGTAATTACGTCGTCGATCCGCTTCACCGGTTCCGAGCGCATGTCGGCGGTGAACTGGGCGTCGCGGAAGACGGTCAGGCCTTCCTTCAGGCAGAGCTGGAACCAGTCACGGCAGGTGATGCGGTTGCCGGTCCAGTTGTGGAAATACTCATGCGCGATGATTGCCTCGATGCGTTCGAAATTGGCATCTGTGGAGGTCTCGGGCGATGCCAGAACGCAGGAGGAGTTGAAAATGTTCAGCCCTTTGTTCTCCATCGCGCCCATGTTGAAGTCGTCGACGGCGACAATATTGAACAGCTCCAGGTCGTATTCGAGGCCATAGACGTCCTCGTCCCATTTCATCGACTTCTTCAGCGCTTCCATGCCGAAGGCGCATTTGCCCTCATCACCCGGGCGGACCCAGATATTCAGCTCCACCTCCTTGCCGGATTTGGTGGTGAAGCTGCCCGGGTGGTTCACCAGATCGCCCGCCACCAGCGCAAACAGATAGGCCGGTTTCGGCCAGGGATCGTGCCACTCGGCCCAGCCTTCGCCCGCGCCCGCGGGGTTGCCGTTTGACAGCATCACCGGCTCGTCGCCCTCGATCCGCACGGTGAAGGTGGACATCACGTCAGGCCGGTCGGGGTAATAGGTGATCTTGCGGAAGCCCTCGGCCTCGCACTGGGTGCAGTACATCCGGTTGGACATGTAGAGCCCCTCCAGCGCGGTATTGCCGGCCGGGTTGATCTCCACCTCGGCTTCCCAGGTGAAGGGGGCGCTGGGCACATCGCATTTCAGGCCGCCCTCGATTAGCTCCGGTGTCACGGTCTCGCCGTCGATCTTGGCCGAGATCAGCTGCAAATCCTCGCCGTGCAGGAAGAAGGTCTTGTCTGCCGCGTCCGGTTTCGGGGCAAAGCGGATTTTGCTCAGGACGCGGGTGGTTTCCGGCGTCAGGCGGAAGGTCAGGTGAACGCTTTCGACGTCGAACCCGAAGGGGGTGTAGTCTTTCAGGTAGAAGGTCTGGGGCGTGTCCTTGGCCATTCTCGTTCTCCTCTGCACTGCTTTGTTCAGGTGTAGAGGATGCGGGCGCGACTGCAAGCGGATTGGCGGCAGAATTGCGGGTTCAGAAAAATCCGCAGCACTTTCTTGAAAATCAAGAAATTGAGTTCGGTTTCATCGATGGGGTGTTTTGTTGCTGATCGGAAACTTCTGCCCTAGTTAGATGTCAGCATACAGTGGTGTACCGCCGGAAGGAGCAAGTCATGAGCCGCGTCGAAAAACAGGGAATTCAGGTTGCGCCGGAGCTGGCGGAGTTCATCGAGAAGCAGGCGCTGCCGGGCACCGGAATCGAGGCCGAGGCATTCTGGAAGGGCCTGGCGGAACTGGTGAACGGCTTTGGCTCGGAAAACCGCGCGCTGCTGGCCAAGCGGGAAGAGATCCAGGCCAAGATCGACGCTTGGCACATCGCCAACCGCGACAAGCCGCACGACCACGAGGCCTATAAGGCGTTCCTGAGCGATATTGGTTATCTGCTGCCGGAAGGCGGCGATTTCGAGATCGAAACGCAGAATGTGGACCCCGAGATCGCATCGGTGCCCGGCCCGCAGCTGGTGGTGCCGATCACCAACGCGCGCTACGCGCTGAACGCGGCGAATGCGCGCTGGGGCAGCCTTTATGACGGGTTTTATGGCACTGACGCGATGGGCACCCCGGCCCCCAAGGGCGGCTATGACAAGGGCCGCGGTGCGCGGGTTGTGGCGCGGGCGCGGGTGTTCCTGGACGAGGCATTCCCGATTGACGGGGCCAGCCATGCGGACGTGCGCCGGTATCACGTGCAGGACGGTCAGCTGCTGGTTGACGACCTGCCGCTGGCGCAGCCGGAGAAATTCGCAGGCTATCGCGGCAACCCCAAGGCGCCGGAATCCGTGCTGCTGCGCAACAACGGGCTGCATGTGGAGCTTGTGTTCGACCGCGCCCATGCGATCGGCGCCCGCGATCAGGCGGGCCTGGCCGATGTGCGGCTGGAAAGCGCGATGTCGGCGATCATGGACTGCGAGGACTCGGTCGCCTGCGTCGATGCCGAGGACAAGGTGCTGGCCTATTCCAACTGGCTGGGCCTGATGAAGGGCGACCTGGAGGCCAACCTGGAGAAGGGCGGCAAGACCATCACCCGCCGCCTGAACCCGGATTTCGGCTATACCGCGCCGGACGGCTCTGCCATGTCGGTGAAGGGCCGCGCCCTGTTGTGGGTGCGCAATGTGGGCCATCTGATGACCAACCCGGCGGTGCTGGATCAGGACGGCAATGAGGCATACGAGGGCCTGCTGGATGCGCTCATCACCGTGATGATCGCCAAACACGACCTGAAGCGCGACGGCGGCAACTCCGCCCACGGCTCGGTCTATGTGGTGAAGCCCAAGATGCACGGGCCGGAGGAGGTCGCCTTTACCGACCGGATCTTCGATAGGGTCGAGGACATCCTGGGCCTGCCGCGCCACACCGTGAAGATCGGCATCATGGACGAGGAACGCCGCACCTCGGTGAACCTCAAGGAATGCATCCGCGCCGCCAAGCACCGGGTGGCCTTCATCAACACCGGCTTCCTGGACCGCACCGGCGACGAGATCCATACTTCGATGGAGGCGGGACCGTTCTCCCGCAAGGATTTCATCAAGCGCAAGGCCTGGATCGGCGCCTATGAGAACCTGAATGTGGATATCGGCCTAGAATGCGGCCTGTCCGGCAAGGCGCAGATCGGCAAGGGCATGTGGGCGATGCCCGACATGATGGCGGCGATGCTGGAGCAGAAGATCGAACACCCTAAATCCGGCGCCAACTGCGCCTGGGTGCCGAGCCCGACCGCTGCAACGCTGCACGCGCTGCATTACCACAAGGTGGATGTGCTGGCGGTGCAGGCCAAGCTGAAAGAGGTCGGCCGCCGCGCCCATGTGGACGGCATCCTGGAAATCCCGCTGGCGACCTACCGCAAGTGGACCCCGCGCCAGATTGCCCGCGAAGTGGACAACAACGCGCAAGGCATCCTGGGCTATGTGGTACGCTGGGTTGACCAGGGGGTGGGATGCTCCAAAGTGCCGGACATCAACGACGTCGGCCTGATGGAGGACCGCGCCACCTGCCGGATTTCCGCCCAGCACATCGCCAATTGGCTGCACCATGGCGTTGTTTCCGAGGAGGAGGTGATGGGCTCTCTGCGCAAGATGGCAAAGGTGGTGGATGAGCAGAACCGCGGCGACAATACTTACCGCCCGATGGCGCCGGGCTATGACACCATTGCCTTCAAGGCGGCCTGCGATCTGGTGTTCAAGGGCCGGGTGCAGCCGTCGGGCTATACCGAGCCGGTACTGCACGCCCGCCGCCTGGAGCTGAAGGCCCGGGAAGCCGCAGGCTGACCGCGGCAAACTGACCGGATGAAACAGTTTCCCCGCAGAAAGGGGTAGTCAAAGGGGGTCTTTTGGCCTCCTTTTCTGTTCCGTAACGTCACGCGAACGGAAGGGGCAGGACCCATGGCTGATATTTCACTGGAACAGGCACGCACCATTATTCGGGTGGCCTTGGAGAAAGGACGCGAACTGAACCTGAAGCCGCTGTCGGTGGTGGTGCTGGATGCGGGCGGCCATGTGCAGGCGTTCGAGCGCGAGGACGGAGCCGCGCCGGGCCGTTTCCCGATTGCGCATGGCAAGGCCTACGGCTCAGTGATGCTGGGAATGGCGGGCAGCGCCCAGATGGCGCGGGCAGAGGCGCAGGCCTATTTCATGGCAGCGGTGAATGGCGTTTACGGCGGCCAGGTGGTCCCGGTGCCGGGCGGCGTGCTGGTGCGCGGCGCGGAGGGTGCGGTGATCGGCGCGGTCGGCGTGACCGGCGATACCTCCGACAATGATGCCATTGCAGCCCTTGCCGGCATCGAGGCCGCTGGCCTGCAAGGCGAAATCTGAAAAGAAGCCCCTCCCGTGGGGGCGGGAGGGGCTGCTCTTTGAGCGGAAGTTCTGCCCTGATCCCAGGGCTGAGGGGGGCTCCGCTCCTAGGGCAGGATGACGGTGTCGATCACATGGATGACGCCGTTTGCGGTTTCGATATCCGCAGTGGTGACCGTGGCGTCATTGACCTTGACACCGCCGTTCATGGACACCGTGATCTCCTTGCCCATCACGGTTTCCGCTTTCATCCCGTCGCTGAGATCCGACGACATCACCTTGCCCGGCACCACGTGGTAGGTGAGAATCTGGGTCAGCTGCTCGCGGTTTTCCGGCTTGAGCAGGTTTTCAACCGTGCCTTCGGGCAGGGCGGCGAAGGCTTCGTCGGTGGGAGCGAACACCGTGAACGGCCCGTCGCCCTTGAGCGTGCCCACCAGGTCCGCGGCGGTCAGGGCTGCGGCCAGGGTTTCAAAGCTGCCGGCCTCAACCGCAGTGTCGACGATGTCCTTGGATGCGGCAGGAGCGGTTGCCGGCAGGGCCAGGCCGATGGCGATCGCGAGGGCTGTCAGGGAAGGGCGGTTAAACATCTTGGAAAATCCTCTTGTCACTGGCAGGAGCAGAAAGCCCCTTGGTGAATGCAGCGTTTCATGCAAAACTTTTGCATACAGTGCACATTTACGTGATGTGCATGATTTTTGCATGAAGTTAAAAATGAGGGCGTAAGTTTGCTCTGGAGGTGAAACCGTGAACCGGACAGCGCTGTCAGACACCCTGCAGGACGGGCTGGAAGCCTACCGAATCGGCCCCAAAGTGCGGGCCTTGCGCCTGGCCAAGGACATGGGGCTGGCGCAGCTGGGGGAACATACCGGCCTGTCGGCGGCCATGCTGTCGCGGATTGAGCGCGGGCAGGTGTTCCCGACCTTGGCGACGCTGCTCCGGATTGCCCTGGTGTTCGGCGTCGGGCTGGATCATTTCTTCGGACCCGGAGAGGAAGAGCCGGTGTTCGAAGTGGTGCGGGCCAGCGACCGGCTGAAACTGGGGGATAAGACGGACGGGCCGGTGTCCTATTTGTTTGAAAGCCTGGACTTCCCGGTCGCGAAAAGCCGGTTTCAGGCATATCTGGCGGAGTTTTCGGCAACAGCGGTGCAAAGCAAGCCGCACAGCCACGAGGGTGCCGAGATGCTCTATGTCATCGAGGGCAGCCTGCAACTGGCCATTCATGGAAGGACGGAAGTGCTGCAGAAGGGGGACTCGGTCTACTTCGATGCGGGTTTCGAACACAGCTACCGGGCTGCAGACGGCCAAAGATGCAAGGTGATCGCCGTCGTGTCCGGCAGCAATCCAGCAGGCCGGGAGGGCGGCTGAGCCGGGGCCTGTGCACATGTGAACAATCTGTTGCGCCGCTGGCGCTGTTGAACCCTGGCAGTGGCAGAGCTAGGTTTTCTTTAGGACATGGACATACAGGCGGATCATGGCGCGACCCAAAGTAGGCATTATCGGCAATTCCTATCTGCTGAACGATCAGTATCCCGTGCATGCGGGCGGGACGATGAATTCGGAGGCCATTGCCGAGGTCGCAGGCTGCATGCCGCTGATGATCCCGTCGGACCCGCGCTTTGTCACCGTTGAGGAACTGCTGAACACATTCGACGGCTTCCTGCTGACCGGCGGGCGGCCCAATGTGCACCCCAACGAATACGGCGAGGCCGAGACCGAGGCGCATGGCGCCTTTGACCGGGCCCGCGACGCCATCACCCTGCCGCTGATCCGCGCCTGCGTGGAGCGCGGCCAGCCGTTCCTGGGCATCTGCCGCGGTTTTCAGGAGGTGAATGTGGCAATGGGCGGCACGCTGCATCCGGAAATCCGCGACCTGCCGGGCCGGATGAACCACCGGATGCCGCCGGATGGCACGCTGGAGGAGAAATTCGCGCTGCGCCATACGGTCAAATTCAACTCCGGCGGCGTGTTCCACCGTCTTTTCGGCGCCGAGGAAGTGATGACCAACACGCTGCACGGCCAGGGCATCAAGCGCCCCGGCGCGCGGGTGGTGATCGACGGCCACGCGCCCGATGGCACGCCGGAGGCGGTCTACATCAAGGATGCGCCGGGCTTCACCCTGTCGGTGCAATGGCATCCGGAATGGGAAGCAGCCGCAGACCCGGTGTCTCGGCCGCTGTTCGAAGCCTTCGGCACGGCCGTCCGGGCCTGGGCACAAGGCGGTCCGCAGGCCGGTTTGCAAAAGTCAGCCTGAAGACCGCAGCCGCCGTTCGGCAGGGACCAGGCCTGGCGGCGTTACCGGATAAGTGTTCTGGCGTAGGCTTCGAGCTGCTCCGCAACTGTGCCCCAGCCATCGTAGAAGCCCATCTTCTCATGTGTTTCCCGCGCCTCCGCGGACCTGTGGCGGGCAATTGCGGTATAGGTTGTGCCGCCTTTTCCGTCATCCTCAAACAGCACCATCGCGGTCATGAACGGGTCCGGCGCGGGCTTCCATCCTTCGCTGTAGGTGTCTGTGAAGACAAGTTTTCTCTGGTCGATGATCTCCAGGAAGACACCGGTGTTCTGCATTTCGTTGCCTTCGACCTCAAAGGTCGTGTTGAACCGGCCGCCAACCCGCAGGTCGATGTCGCAGGCCGTCACCTTGTGCGGCTTGGGGATGAAAAACTGCATGATGTGCTTGGGCGTGGTCCAGCATTCCCACAGGAGCGGCACCGGCGCCGCCAGGCTGCGGGTGAAGCTGAGGTCAGTCTTCGGGTCCAGGTCCATGTTCGCGTTCCTTCATGAGTTGCATTACATAGTCGTCCAATTGCTCCAGCCGCTTTTCCCAGACAGCCTTCTGCACATCCAGCCAGTTGCGGGCGGGGCGCATTGCGTCCGGCAGAAGTGAGCAGGTCCGGACGCGCCCGGACTTGGCAGTTTCTATCAGGCCGGCGTCCTCAAGCTTCTTCAGGTGGCCCAGAAAGGAAGGCAGCGCCATATCATGCGGGGCGGCAAGTTCGCTCACGCTGGCGGGGCCGCGCGCCAGCCACGACAGGATTGCGCGCCGGGTCGGGTCGCCAAGCGCAGTGAACAGGAGGTCGAGGTCCGGGTCATGCTTAGCCATGTGCCTAAGTATTGCCTGCGCGCAGCCTTGGTCAAGAAAAACTTAGGCAATCAGCTATCTTTTGGCCGGACCTGGCGCCCGGAACGGTTGCGGCCCGCGCAAAGGCGGGCCGCAACTGCTGCTTGGTGAGTGGAAACGGGTCAGATGAGCAGATCGAAATCATGCATCAGCGGCAGCCGCCGCGCGCGCTTACCGGTGAGGTCGAACAGCGCGTTTGCCAGGGCCGGGGCGGCCGGCGGGGTGCCGGGTTCGCCCGCGCCGCTGATATGGGTCTGCTCTTCCAGAATGCGCACCTCCACTTGCGGCATGGTGTGCATGCGGATGGCGTCGTAATCGGGGAAGTTGCCTTGCTCGGCGGCACCTTCGGCAAAGGTGATTTCTCCGAACATCGCCGCTGACAGCCCATAGGCCATGCCGCCGAACATCTGTGCTTCCAGGTTCTGCGGGTCGAGCGCAACCCCCAGGTCGGCGGCGATCCAGGCCTTCCTGAGGCGGATCAGCCCGTCTTCCTCTGCCACCTCGATCACCTGGGCGACCGGGGTGCCGAAGCTGTAGGTCATGGCGACGCCCCGGCCCACGCCGTCAGGCGTCTTGCCGGTCCAGCCGGACATCTCCTTGACCGCTTCCAGAACCTTGGCCGCGGGCGCCCATTCCTGGCGGGTGAGGGCCAGGCGGAACTCCAGCGGGTCGGCGCCGGCTGCATGGGCCATCTCGTCCAGGAAGCTTTCCATGAAGAACCCGTTGAAGGAGGCCCCGACCGACCGCCAGGCGCCAATCGGGACCTGCAGCTCGGCTGCATGGCCGCGGATGCGGAAGTTGGGGATGCCGTAGGGCTGGTTGAAGGCCCCGTCGACCAGCGTTGTGTCCGGGCCGGCGGGGGTCATGCCGAACCAGCGGTTCATCAGTTGCGGGGTCAGCGCCTGGCTGGCGATCTGGCCGTCCAGCAGGACCGCGCTGCCGTCCTTCACCGCGCCCCGCATCCGGGCCATGGCGCCGGGGCGGTAGAAGTCATGGGTCATGTCCTCTTCCCGGCTCCAGGTGAGCTGCACCGGGGTGCCCCGCATCTGCCGCGCCAGCTTGGCGGCGTAGACTGAGAAATCCATCTCGCCGCGCCGCCCGAAGCCGCCGCCCATCAGCGGGGTGTTCACCTCGACCTGTTCGGGGTCGATCCCCAACGCATCGGCGCAATGGTTGCGGGTGAGAAGCGGCCCCTGATTACCGCTCCAGAGCTGCAGTTTGCCGCCGTCGTACAGCGCGGTGGCATTGAGCGGCTCCATCGTCGCGTGGGCAAGGAAGGGTACCTCGTATTCGGCGGTCACTTCCTGCGCGCCCTGGGGAAGCGCCGAGACATCGCCATCATCGCGCAGGGTAGAGTTCGGCTCGGCGTCAAAGGCGGCACGGATGGCGTCCTGGATTTCCGTTTGTGTCTCCGGAATGGGCGCGGGGTCCCAGTCTGCCACTACTGCCTCGGCGGCTTGGATCGCGAGCCATGTGTTGTTTGCAACCACGGCAAAGGCATTGCCCAGGTCCACAACTTTCTCAACGCCCGGCATCTGCAGCGCATCGCTTGCGTCAAAGCCGTTCATGGCGCCGCCAAGGTGCGGGTTGGCCTTGAGGGCTGCGAATTTCATCCCCGGCAGGCGCACGTCGATACCGAACTCTGCGGTGCCGGTGGCCTTGCCGGGCATATCCACACGCGGCTGCGCCTTGCCCAGCAGTTTCCACTCGCTGCGGTGGCGCAGCTGGGCCTCGACCGGTTCCAGCTCGGCGGCCTCAGAAGCCAGATCGGTATAAGCAATCTCAATGTTGCCGGGCGCAATCACCTTGCCGTCCTTGGTCGACAGCTGGCTGGCGGAAATACCCAGCCGGTTGGCCGCGGCCAGCTTCAGTGTTTCCCGGGCAGAGGCGCCCGCCGCCCGCATCCGCTCATACCCGTCCTTCATCGAGGAGGAGCCGCCGGTCACCTGCATGTCCATCAGCTTGCCCGCATGGCCAAGCGCCTCGCCCAGCGAATGCATGAAGCGGGACTTGTCGTAGCCCTTGGAGGGGATCACCTCCCCCAGCAGGGCAGAGTTGTAATAGGCCGTGGCGGCAGGCCCGTGGATGACCTCCACCTGATCCAGCGTCACGTCCAGTTCCTCGGCGATCAGCGCGGCCCAGGTGGTGTGCACGCCCTGGCCCATTTCGGCGCGCGGGGCGATCAGGGTGATCTTCTGGTCCGAGATCATCACAAACGGGTTGAAGGCCGCTTCGCCTTCTGCCGGTTTCAGCGGGTTCGGGGCCGGACGGCTGACGTAATAGGCGCCAAAGGCGACCCCGCCAACGATGGCGGCGGACCCGATCAGGAAGGAGCGGCGGGCGATTTTCTTGAAGCTGGCCATGACTTACGCCTCCTGGATCTTCTTGGCGGCGGAATGGATGGCGGCACGGATGCGCGGGTAGGTGCCGCAGCGGCACAGGTTGCCTTGCATCGCCTCGTCAATCTCCGCGTCCGAGGGGGCCGGGTTCTCTGCCAAGAGGCTGGCTGCCTGCATGATCTGGCCGGACTGGCAATAGCCGCATTGGGCCACCTGGTGCTCCACCCAGGCCTGCTGGATTGCTGCCATCGCGTCTGGCGTGCCCAGGCCCTCAATCGTGGTTACTTCGCCCCAGACATCCGAAAGCGCCACCTGGCAGGAGCGCACCGCCTCGCCGTCGATATGGACGGTGCAGGCGCCGCAGGCGGCCACGCCGCAGCCGAACTTGGTGCCGGTGAGGCCGACCTCGTCCCGCAGAACCCAGAGGAGGGGCACATCATCAGGCAGATCCACCTGATGGGTTTTTCCATTGATGCGCAGGTCTGTTGGCATGGCGGGGCTCCCTTGCTGTGCTTCTGACAAAAATAACGAGTTTTGTCAGGGTGTCAATTGACATTTTTTACAAACAATGTCAGAAGCGGAAATATGAACATGGCAGGCATTGATCCGAAACAGCAGGCAATCCTTGAGGCCGCCTGGGCGGCGTTCTCAACTTACGGGTTCCGCAAGACCTCGATGGATGACATCGCCAAGGGGGCGGGTATGTCGCGGCCCGCGCTCTATCTGCATTTCAAGAACAAGGAAGCGATCTTCCGGGCGCTGGTGGCCGCCTATTACGGCACTGCGGCTGCCGGGGTGCGGGCCGCGCTGGCGGAACCGGGGCCGCTGCCGGAGCGGCTGCTGGCGGCCTTTGAAGGCCAGGCCGGGGAGGGCGTGCAAATGATGATGTCCTCGCCGCACGGGATGGAGTTGTTCGAGATCACCAAGAGTGTCGCAGGCGAAGTGATCGCAGAGGGCGAAGCCGCCCTGAGCGGCATCTATGCCGATTGGCTGCAGAAGGAGGCCCAGGCAGGCCGGGCGGTTCTGAGCGGCGATGCCGCAGAAGTCGCCCGCACCATCTGCGCCTCCCTGAAAGGGATCAAGCAAACGGCCGGCGACTATGCCGAGTATCAAACCGGGGTGCGCCAGCTGGCGGCCCTGGCCGGGGCCGGACTGACGCCCCGGTGATGAGCGGGCCGTCAGTGCGGCCCGTCAACTATTTCAGAGCTCGGTGCGCAGGTGCCAGAGCTCGGGGAACAGCTCCACCTCCAGCATCCGTTTCAGATAGCTGACGCCGCCGGTGCCGCCGGTGCCGCGCTTGAAGCCGATGACGCGCTCCACCGTGGTCACATGGTTGAAGCGCCAGCGGCGGAAGTAATCCTCGAAATCCACCAGTTTCTCGGCCAGCTCATACAGCTCCCAGTGGGCCTCGGTGTCGCGGTAGACCTCGGTCCAGGCGGCCTGCACCGCCTCATGCGGCTTATAGGCTTCCGACACATCCCGGTTCACCACCTCATCGGGCAGCGCAAAGCTCTGCCCCAGCGCCTTCAGCGCCACATCATAAAGCGACGGCTGCGCCAGTTCCGCCTCCAGCAGCGCCAGAATGTCCGGGCGGTGGGCATGCGGGCGCAGCATCGCCTTGTTGCGGTTGCCCAGCATGAATTCGATCTGCCGGTACTGGTGCGACTGGAAGCCTGAGCTTTGGCCCAGCTCGTCCCGGAACGCGGTGTAATCCGAGGGGGTCATGGTGCGCAGCACGTCCCAGGCAGAATTGAGCTGCTCGAAGATGCGCGCCACCCGCGCCAGCATCTTGAAGGCCTGCCGCGCCTGGCCGCCCAGCAGCCGTTCGCGGGCGGCGCTGATTTCGTGAATG
This sequence comes from Leisingera sp. JC11, assembly GCF_040704725.1. Classification (NCBI taxonomy): domain Bacteria; kingdom Pseudomonadati; phylum Pseudomonadota; class Alphaproteobacteria; order Rhodobacterales; family Roseobacteraceae; genus Leisingera; species Leisingera sp. JC11. Next base: position 5,390 of record NZ_JBFCVS010000008.1, on the reverse strand, counting down.
GCCAGCCGCATCCACAGCTCAGAGGTCTGGTGCTGGATGATGAACAGCATTTCGTCATGGGTATTGGTCCATGTCTTCTGCGCGTTCAGCAGCATGTCGAGCGACAGGTAATCGCCATAGGACATGCGCCCGTCAAAGGACATCTGGGCGCCGTCGTCGGCGGGATCGTAGGGTTGGGTCATCGGAGTCGTTCCTTTTCCTAAGTGTAGCATAAGTCAGGGAAAGGAAGCCGTCCTCCGGTTCAGGGTGCCGCATTGGGCCAGGCGGCGCCACAGCGCAACCCAGCCCGCCGGGCGGCAGAGAGGAATGTGGTATGCTCGGCGCAGGCGCATCAGGTGACCGCGTGGCGGACCATGTATTCCGGCCGGTCCCACAGGGCGTTTGTCATGACATCTGCAATGATCTCGACCGCGGTGCGCACGTCGCCCTCGTCAATATACAGCGGGGTGAAGCCGAACCGCATGATATCCGGCGCCCGGAAATCGCCGATCACGCCGCGGGCAATCAGCGCCTGCATCGCGGCATAGCCCTCGTCGAACTTGAACGACACCTGGCTGCCGCGGAAGGCCGGATCGCGCGGCGAGGCTAGCTCCAGCTGCGGGCAGCTCTTCTCAACTTCGGCGATGAACAGGTCGCACAGCGCGATGGACTTGGCGCGCACGGAGTTCATGTCGGCCTTGTCCCAGATATCCATCGCCGCCTCCAGCGCGGTCAGCTGCAGGATCGGCGGGGTGCCGACGCGCATCCGGTCGATGCCGCTGCCGGGCCGGTAGTCGAGGTCGAAGGCAAAGGGCGCCTCATGCCCCAGCCAGCCCGACAGGGCGGGGCGGGCGGTCTCCGCGTGGCGCGGCGAAACATAGATGAAGGCCGGCGCGCCGGGGCCGCCATTGAGGTATTTATACGTGCAGCCCACCGCAAAATCCGCCTTGCACCCGGCCAGATCCACCGGAATGGCGCCCGCGGAATGGGCCAGGTCCCAGACCGTCAGCACGCCATGGGCGTGGGCCTTCTCGGTCAGCGCCTTCATGTCGTGCTTGCGGCCGGTGCGGTAGTCCACCTCGGTGATCATCAGCACCGCGATGTCCTCGGTGATGGCGTCCTCGACCGCCTCCGGGTCGACGACCCGCAGCTCATAGTCCGGCCCCAGCGACTTCAGCAGCCCGTCTGCCATATACAGGTCGGTGGGGAAGTTGCCGTTGTCCGACAGCACCACCTTGCGGCCCGGATTCAGCTCCAGCGCCGAGGCCACCGCCTGGTAAACCTTGATCGACAGCGTGTCACCCATCACCACATGGCCGGGCTCCGCCCCGATCAGCCGCCCGATCCGGTCCCCCAGCGACTTGGGCTTGTCCATCCAGCCGGCCTTGTTCCAGCCGGTGATCAGCATCTGGCCCCATTCGTCCTGCATCATCGCCCCGACGCGCTCCCTGGCTGCGCGGGGCAGGGGGCCCAGCGAGTTGCCGTCCAGGTAGATCACCCCTTCGGGCAGGTCGAACATCGCCTTGGTTGCGGCAAAATCGGTCATGGAGGGCCTCGCGTCTGATGGGTATTTTAAGCTTGAAGCTTTTCCGGTTTGCTACCGCATCCTGGCCGTTCTGTCCAGTGCCTAGCCGCCTGCCGGCTGGGGATCCGGTATTCCGGACTCGGCGCGCTTCTTCTTCGAAAGCTTCGCAGTCACCATCTGATAGGACAGGGTGATCTGTTCCTTCAGCTCCGCATCCGTCAGGCCGTTGTCGTCAAACTGCTGCAGCCATTTCATGCCCCGCGACGCCAAATAGGGCGCCGGGCGGACCCCGGGGCGCTCCTGCAGCACTTCATAGGCAATCTCTCCGGCCTTGAAGGTGAAGGCGTCCCTGCCATCGGCCCAGCCGCAAACCGCAAACAGCTTGCCGCCCGCCTTCCAGACGTCAGAATTGCCCCATTGCACCACATGCTCCGCCGCCGGGAAGGTGGCGCAGAACGCATTGAAAGCCTTGCGGTCCATCACATCTGCCCGCCCGAGATTTCGATGCATTGGCCGTTCACTGACCCGGATCCCGGCCCGCACAGCCACAAGGCGGCGGCGGCCACTTCCTCCGGCTCGATCAGCCGCTTGTGGCGGTTGGCGTTGACCATCACGTCCAGCGCCTCCACCGCGCTCAGGCCTGCGCGCTGGGCGATCGAGGTGATGTTGCGCTCGACAATCGGGGTGTCGACATAACCGGGGCACAGCGCGTTGAAGGTGAACGGCGTGCCCAGGTAATCCTCGCTCAGCGCGCGGGTCAGGCCAACCAGCCCGTGTTTGCTGGCCGTGTAGCAGGCGCCGCCCTTCAGCCCGCGCAGGCCCGCGATGGAGGACACGGTGATCACCCGCCCCCAATCGGTCTCCCGCATCGACTTGAAACACTCCCGGATTGTCAGGAAGGCCCCGTCCAGGTTGGTCGCCATCATGTTGCGCCAGAACTCCATCGAGGTCTTGTGCAGCGCTGCTCCCTCAGCAACGCCGGCATTGGCAACGCAGATCTGAATGGGGCCGCGGGCCGCCACTGCTGCGTCCGCCTTGGCCGCCACGTCCTCTTCGTCGCGCACATCCATTGCCAGCGGATGCAGCCCATCCGCTGCAACCTCCTCCAGCATTTCCTGCCTGCGTCCGGTAATGGTAACCTGCGCGCCCTCGGCAGCCAGAGCCCGGGCAATCGCCAGTCCGATCCCGGTGCCGCCGCCGGTGACCAGCGCGTGTTTGCCTTGCAATGCCATGAAATCCAGCCTCCCTGTTTTGCGGATCAGCCTAACCGGGCGGCGGCAGCTGGCAACCCCGCCGTGCCGTCACGCTGCCCCCCGGGGGCGGGAGTGCATGTCCCGGCGGCACAGCCCGGTGCAACAGCGGGCCGCCAGCCGCTCAGTACACAAAGAAATACATAGGCTTCCGGAAGAAACTATGCAGGATCATGCCGCATGCGGGAACGGATTCGCCGTTTTCGCGGCATGTGGGGCAAATTGTCCTTTTCTTTCAATCCCGGCCAAAGCGGGCTGGACGAGCAGGCCGGATAAGGGAAGGTTGCCCGCGATGCGTGTTGTTTCAGACAGAATACTGCAAGAGGGCAGGGCGTGATGCGGTGGCTGGACGTGCCGCCCCTGTGGCTTGCGGGATTTGCCGCGGCGGCCTGGCTGCAGCCGGCGCATTTTGCCTTCGGGCTATCCTTCGGCGGGGCCTGGGCGGAATTCCTGGCGGGCATTCTGGTGGGCGGCGGCATCCTGCTGGCGCTGCTGGCAATCACTGAAATGCGGCGCCAGAAAACCACCGTGATCCCGCACCAGACGCCCAGCCGCCTGGTGCAATCGGGGATCTTCAGCCGCACCCGCAACCCGATCTACCTGGGCGACGTGCTGATCCTGGCAGGCCTCATCCTGTGGTTCGATGCGGTGCTGTCTCTGCCGCTGATCCCGGTGTTCCTCTGGGTGCTGGAAAAACGCTTTGTCATTCCGGAGGAAGACAGGATGCGCCGGACGTTCCGCGCCGACTGGGCGCGCTACGAGCAGAAGGTGCGCCGCTGGATGTGACGTCAATGCGGCATTGCGGCATGACTTCGCGGCATTGCGGCAAAATCCTTGCGCAATAATCTTGCGCGATGTAGAGAAAATCATTGTGATCCGTACCCAGGCGTTGCTGGCACGGGCAAGACGAGGGGGACCAAGAAGGTGAAAATAGGTACACCAAAAGAAACTTTTCCCGGCGAGAACCGGGTTGCGATGACGCCGGAGTCTGCGGCGCAGCTGCAGAAGCTGGGCTACGATTGCGCGATCGAGGCCGGGGCCGGGGCTGCGGCGGGGTTTTCCGATGCGGCTTATGAGGCCGCGGGGGTGGAGATCATCAAGACCCCGGCGGCGCTGTGGAAGGCCTGCGACATCGTCGCCAAGGTGCGCCAGCCGGACGCCACCGAGCTGAAGCGGCTGACCAAGGGCAAGACGCTGATTTCCTTCTTCAACCCGGCCGGCAATGAAGAAGGCATGGAATTGGCCAAGTCGAAGAAGGCCAATGTCATCGCCATGGAAATGGTGCCGCGGATCTCCCGCGCGCAGAAGATGGACGCGCTCAGCTCGATGGCCAATATCGCGGGCTACCGCGCCGTCATCGAGGCGGGCAACAACTTCGGCCGCTTCTTCACCGGCCAGATCACTGCCGCGGGCAAGGTGCCCCCGGCAAAGGTCCTGGTGGTCGGCGCCGGGGTGGCGGGGCTTGCCGCCATCGGCACCTCGACCTCGCTTGGCGCTGTCACCTATGCCTTCGACGTGCGGCCCGAAGTGGCCGAGCAGGTGGAATCGATGGGCGCCGAGTTCGTCTATCTCGACTTCGAGGAGGAGCAGCAGGACGGCGCCGCCACCGGCGGCTATGCGGCGGTCTCCTCGCCCGAGTTCCGCGAAGCGCAGCTCGCCAAATTCCGCGAGCTGGCGCCGGAGATGGACATCGTCATCACCACCGCGCTGATCCCCAACCGCGAGGCGCCCAAGCTGTGGCTCGCCGACATGGTGGCGGCGATGAAGCCGGGCTCGGTGATCGTCGACCTGGCCGCCGAGCGCGGCGGCAATGTGGAAGGCACCGTCAAGGACGAGAAAGTCGTCACGGACAACGGCGTCACCATCATCGGCTACACGGATTTCCCGTCCCGGATGGCGGCGCAGTCCTCGTCGCTTTATGCCACCAACATCCGCCACATGATGGCCGACCTCACGCCGGAAAAGGACGGCCAGGTCAACCACGACATGGAGGACGACGTGATCCGCGGCGCGACCGTCACGTTTGAGGGCGAGATCACCTTCCCGCCGCCGCCGCCCAAGGTGCAGGCGATTGCGGCCAAGCCCAAGGAAACGGTGCCGGAACTGACCCCGGAGGAAAAACGCGCCAAGGAAATCGAAGCCTTCAAGGCGCAGACCAAGAGCCAGGTCACGATGCTGGCGGGCGGCGGCGCGCTCTTGCTGCTGGTGGGCCTCTTTGCGCCGGTGAGCTTCATGCAGCATTTCATCGTCTTTGCGCTGGCCTGCTTCGTCGGCTTCCAGGTGATCTGGGGCGTTGCCCACTCGCTGCACACGCCGCTGATGGCGGTCACCAACGCGATCTCCTCGATCATCATCCTGGGCGCGCTGATGCAGATCGGCTCCGGCAGCTTCCTGGTGATCCTGCTGGCGGCGCTCAGCGTCTTCATGGCCGGGATCAACATCTTCGGCGGCTTCCTCGTCACCCGGCGCATGCTCGCCATGTTCCAGAAATCTTAAGGAGGCCGGGCACATGGATTACGGTTTCACCACCGCCGCCTATGTTGTTGCGGCTGTTCTTTTCATCCTCAGCCTCGGCGGGCTTTCGAACCAGGAAAGCGCCAAACGCGCGGTCTGGTACGGCATCGCCGGCATGGGTC